>JAJZFS010000108.1 GCA_021805245.1 Pseudomonadota bacterium
AGAAACAGGCGGGGGGAAGTCTGCGGCTCGTTAAACGGAGCCTTAGAAAAGAACCCACGCCCATCCCCTCAAATCCCGCCGGCTCCTGCCAAGGGCGGCGGGCAAACGGTTAGGCCCCGGCGGCGGCCGTGTCGCCTTCGGCTGCCAGGGTTCCGACCTGGACGCCGTCGGCGATCTTGTTCAGTGTGGTTTCCAAGGCCAGAACGCGCTGTTCCAGCGCCTCAATCTTCGCGTTGCCGGAGAGCGCTGCACCTTCCTGCATAAGCGGGTTGACGAAAGCTTCAATCTTCGTGATGCGGGTGTGCGCTTCCGACGCCCAGCTCAAAAAGCGCTTGAAGATTGAAACCACGCGGTTATCCGGCTGCGCGCCGTTTTCATAGGCGGCATGGGCCTCTTGCAGATTGCCCAGGGTGGTGCCTGCCGGTGCTGTTTTGTTCGGTTCGGTCATTGGTCTTAATCCTTTTTTAAGGGTTGTTCGGCCAGAATTGGCCTTGAACGTCATGTGAATGACTTCCAAAGGTTAATAAAGTTTTAAATTAGTTGTCAAGAGGCTAACTTACAAGTATAAATATGGGAATCAAAAGGAGCCTGCCATGCGTAATATGATCGATTACTTAGAAGCCGTCCGCGACCGCCAGAATTTCAATTCAGATACAGACATTGCCCATGCTCTCGGCATAAAGCGCTCTTCTGTTAGCGCTTACCGTCGCGGCATTGCTTTTCCGTCTAAAAAAAACATGCTTGAACTTGCGCGGCTCGCCGGTGTTGATGAACAAGTTGCACTGGTCGAATTATCATTCATGCAAGCCGCTGACGAAGAAACCCGCAAGGTTTACAAATCGTTAATGGAAAAACTTACTGGTGTGGCTTCAATCGCGCTTATGTGCGTTTTGTGCTTGTCCAGCACGCCTTCCCGGGCTGAAACACAAGGTGAACACATACAATCTCATTTACCGAAAATATACATTATCACACTTAAGTGTCGCCATTATCCTGAAACTGGTGAAGAGCCATCGAAACTCAAACAAATGCGTGTGATCTTCGGTTACGAATGAACAACCAAAAGGAAAAGCCTAACAGGCTTTCGAAGTTGAGACGCGCCTATCGCCTGTAGGGATAACACGACCCTTGGTTCCATGGAGCGCTATTTGTGACGCCTGGCCGTCCGTCCGATGTGGTGCAGGCTATGGGCGCACAGCTCATCAGGACGAGAGCCGATAAGAGAACCGCAGACAGTGCTGCGGCCTTGGTTGATTTGTTCATTTTTGTAAACTTCCTGTCGATTCTAGCTCACATCGCGAGCCACGCTCGCTATCGGCCAAATCAGCCTTAGTGATAGGCTAAAGCTATCAAGATAGAAAGGGGAATTATTGGAGCGTACTCAAAAGTTCCGCATCACTAAATTATCACATAATTATTGCCAAATATGGAATTATACCAATGCCCCGTAGAAAATTAAAAAATTCTTTTAAGTCTTTTGTAAGCTAGGTTTTTTATCCTGTAAATGTGTACACTGCTGCAAGCTTTGGCCTGTCCGGTCGTTCATGGAGCTGCAAACAAACCGGAGAAAAATTTTGAAAGCCCGTTTCCTGATCGCGGTCATATCAATAGGTCTGCTCTCCGGATGCGCGACGTACACACCGTTGCCGCTTCCCGAAAAGACCGACCTCGCCAGCGGTCTGACGCCGCAAATTATGAGCAAAATCAGTGATGTGCAAAATCTTCCTAAACATGTAGTTAAACTTGGCTACGGCCTCGACATGACGGAGACGGCGACCCTCGCCGTCCTGCGCAATCCCGACCTGAAAGTGGAACGGAGCAAGCGTGACGTCGCGGCGGCGGAAGCCTTCGCCGCGGGTCTCCTGCCGGACCCGCAGCTTTCCGCCAATCTCGACCATCCGACCACGGCGGGCTACATGAACGGCTACGGCGCGGGGCTGACGCTCGACCTGCGCTCGTTTTTCACGCACGCGACCGCGAAAGCCATCGCCCGCGACCGTCAGGCGAGCCTGAACATGAACATCCTCTGGCAGGAGTGGCAAACCATTCAGCAGGCGCGCAGCCTCTACGCCGAGAAATATTTCGCCATGGAAAAACTGAAGCTCCTGCAAAACACCGTCAACCTCTACGCCCTCCAGTCAAAGCACGCGCAAAAAGCGCTCAAAGCCGGCGACGCGACCCTCGATCAGGCGGGCTCGGCGCTTGTCGCGCTGATGGACGCGCGCGGGGAACGCGACACGCAGCAACGCACCCTGCTCGACATCAATCATAAACTCGACGCGCTGCTCGACCTGTCGTCTGATGTCGATGTGCCGCTGCAACGCCTCGGCAATCCCGCGATACCTTCAAACGACGACGTTTATGCCGCACTGGCGTTGCTGCCGCGTCACCGGCCCGACCTTATCGCCCTGCAGACGGCTTACGCCAGTCAGGAAGAGTCGCTCTATAAAGCCGTGCTGGAGCAGTTCCCCGACATCTCCATCGGCTTCAACGCCGGACGCGACACCAGCGGCGTGCACAGCATCGGCCCCGCCGTGTCGCTCGGCCTGCCGGTCTTCAACGGCAGCCGCGGACAGATTGCCGTTGCCAAAGCGACCCGCGCCGAACTGCGCGCGCAATATCAGGCGCGGCTCGATCAGGCGCACTCCGACGCCCTCACCCTCTGGCGACAAACGCAACTCATCAACCGCCAGATCAGGGATGTACAAAAGGCCATTCCGCGCCTCACATCCCTCGCCGCGCGCGCGACCCATGCCTACAGAGCTGGCGACTTTCCTGCACAAACCTACGTCGCCGTCGAAAGCGGCCTGTTGAAAAAGAAGATGGAATATCTCGACCTGCGGCAGGCCTTGTGGACCAGCCGCATCGCGCTCGACACGCTGCTCGCCTGGCCGCCGGATTTCATCGCTACCCGCAATCGGGAAAGGAAAACATTCCATGCGCTTTAACCGCTTCGCCTTCTCTCTCGTCCTGATTGCCGGTTTTGCTTTTGCGCCAATCGCGCATGCCGATGACGACGACGCGCCCATGCCGCCGCCGAAAAACGCCACGGTGCTGGTGCAAACCGCGCCGGCGCGCACCGGCACGTTGCAGCAGGTCATCAACGCTTATGGCACCGTGGAGCCCGACCCCGACCGCACGCACACCGTCTCCATGCCGCACGAAGGCATCATCGCCAACGTTTTCGTCCGGTCCGGGCAGATCATCAAGGCGGGCGATCCGCTGGTGGAGATTGAAAACTCGCCGGGCGCGACCGCGCAATACGATCAGGCCGTCGCCGCGGTCAAATTCGCCAGAAACGACCTCGCCCGCGAGAAACGCCTTCTGAAAGAGCAGCTGGCGACGCATGATCAGGTCGCCGCCGCCGAAAAAGTGCTCGCCGATGCGGAAGCCAATTACAAGCAAATGCAAAAAACCGGCGTTAATCAGCAAAACAAGACTTTGCGCTCGCCGTTCGACGGCATCGTGACGGCGGTCATGGCCGCGGCGGGCGCGCATTTGCAAACCAACGCCGTTCTGCTCACCATCGGCAACAAGGACGCGCTGGTCGTCGCGCTCGGTCTCGAACCGGACGTCGCCCCCCGCGTCCAATCCGGCATGACGGTTCGTCTGAGTGCGCCGCTCGACCCCGCCATTTCCATCAATGCCAAAATCAGCAACGTTCTCGCCATGACGGACCCCGCGACGCACCTCGTCAACGCGCTGGTGCAGATCAACGCGCCCGCAACCGACGGCCTTGTTCTCGGCATGACGCTGAAAGGAAAAATAGCGCTCGCGGGCTATACGGGCGCCATCGTGCCGCATGCCGCGCTGATGGAGGATGGTCACGGGAAATATCTCTTCACCGTGCAAAACGGCATCGCACATAAAACATACGTCACCGTCGCCTTCGACGACGACAAGGACGCCGTGCTGAAAAACGCCCTCACTGCCGGAACGACCGTCGTGATCTCCGGCAACGCCGCCCTTAACGACGGTGAAGCCGTACGCGAAAACACGGACGGAGAAGCGCAATGACGCTCGCGCACTGGGCGGCTTCGCACCGCCGTTCCATCCTCTTTCTGCTCGCCGCGGCGACGCTGGCGGGCATTTTCGGCATTTTCAACGTGCCGGTCGCGCTGTTTCCGCATATCGATTTTCCCCGCGTCTCCATCTCGCTCGACGCGGGCGACAGACCGACCCAGCGCGTCGTCAACGAGATCACCCGTCCCGTCGAAGCGGCGGTGAAGATCGTGCCCGGCTTGCGCGAAGTGCGCTCCACCACCTCGCGCGGCAGCGCCGAGATCGATCTCAACTTCGATTGGGGCGACGACATGGACCGCAAAAGCCTGCAGGTGGAATCCGCCCTCGCCCGCGTGTTGCCGTCGCTGCCCAAGGGCACGACCTTCGAAGTGCGGCGCATGACGCCGGTCGCGCTTTATCCCGTCACATCCTATAGCCTGATCTCGAAAACCGTCAGTCAGGTGCGCTTGCGCCGGATCGCCTTGCATGAGCTGGTGCCGTTGCTCTCCGCCGTGCCGGGGGTCGCCTCGGTGAGCGTGCAGGGCGGCGCGAAGCGCGAATACCGCGTCAATATTCACCCCGACCTGCTGGTCAGCTATCATTTGAGTTTCGACGACGTGGTGAAGGCGCTCTCCTCCTCCAACATCCTGCAAGTCGTCGGGCGCGTGAAAGACCAGCACAAGATG
>JAJZFS010000099.1 GCA_021805245.1 Pseudomonadota bacterium
TGCGTTGCCGATGCCGACGACATCCAGATTACCTTTGCTCATGCGCGAAATCCCTGTTATTGAATGGACAAGAGACAAAACAATGGCACAAAAACGCAAAACAAACCATAAGAAATCGGCCCATAAAAAACCGGCCGATCATCTCGATTCCATAGCCGATTTGCTGGAAGAGATCGAGCGGGAGACTGCCCGCGCGCTCAAGGGCGGCCTGACCGGCGACTGGCGGGACAATCTGTTCGAGATCGTCATGACGCGGGTCGACCTCGCCGCGCCGCATAAAAAGCGCCTCGCCCGCCTGCCGGAGCTGGTGCGCGAAGACCCTTCCGCCGTGCCGCGCCTCGCCCGCACCTACTGGGGGACGATGAAGCGGATTTTGCAACTGGCCAAAGCGCCCGCCCGCCCGCACCACGTCGCGGCGTTCGGCCTGCTCTACGCCAGCATCATCGACACGTTTTTGAAAGACGACACCCGCGACCACGCCAGGACGATGGCGGCGCTCGACAAGCGGCTCGGGTTGCTCGAACAGTTTATCGATTTCTGTTCCTGCGAGCGCTGATCTCCTTCTCAAAACCTTTTCACCTCCAATAGCAAAAAGACCCGCAAGGCCGAGTGCCGGGCGGGTCTTTTGTATGTTGCACAGGGGTGGATTTCTCCACCGCAAAAGCAGTTTTATTTAATCATAGATAGTGCAGAAAGTCAATAAAATAAGGGGGTTTTTACGCTTCAAACCGCTCCGTATATGCCCGCAAACCACCCGCATTGGCCCGTATCCGACCCGCATTGAACCGTATTACCAAGTCCTTTCAAATAATTCTAAATTTTGAGATGATGTAATATCTGCTGTCAGTTAGTCCTATGGATGAGGTTTTATTCATGTTTCAATTTTCAAACTATATTCCAGACATAGCTCTCTTGATTTCCGTTGTTTCAATTGGGTTAAACATCGATTCTAGAACAAGAGATAAATACAAGCTAAGATTTTTCCCTTCTATGATAACTGAATTTGGAGACAACCTTGCATCCAGTTATCAAATAGGAGTAGATGTGACCAACGAAGGGAGGCGTCCAATTTCAATAGTCGAAATCTATTATGAGGACGATGAAAATGAAAGATCTCCAGCAATACGAACACCAATATATGGAGAAACACCTCCTAAAAGAAATTCTTTTGAATTGGCCGAAAACCAAACACGTTCATTCTCATCAAAAAAAATCTCACATAACAAAATGCGAAGCGGGACTAAAAAGTTAATTATTGGCGTTGTAGATTCGAGGGGTAAAACACACACAATGATAATAGAGAATGAAGCTTATGAAGACTAATGCCTCCTATTCTACCCTCAAAACGCCGATTTAAAGAAACGCCGCTTTATGCTAGATTGGTCGGACGCGCCCGCCAGCACATCCTTATGAATAACGGAGATGCCCCATGTTCCGCACCGACACCGCCCCGCAGACGAAATTTCTCAAGGACTACAAAAAGCCGGATTTCAAGATCGACAGCATCGCGCTCGATTTCAACATCCGCGACGGCGTGACCGTCGTCACGGCGACGACGCAGATCAAGCGCGTCAATAACGAAGCGCAAGACCTCGTCCTCGACGGGCAGAACATGACGCTGAAATCGGTCGCGCTCGACGGCGAAAAGCTCTCCGCCAACCGCTTCACCGCGGACGACGACACGCTCACCGTCGCGGGCGTGCCCGACCGCTTCACGCTCGAGGTCGTGACCGAAATCCACCCCGAGCAGAACACCGCGCTCGAAGGGCTTTACAGCTCGGGCGGCAACTATTGCACGCAGTGCGAGCCGGAAGGCTTTCGCAAGATCACCTATTACCTCGACCGCCCCGACGTGATGACGACCTTCACCACGCGCATCGAGGCGGACAAGAAGACCTGCCCCGTGCTGCTCTCCAACGGCAACTGCACCGACAAGGGCGAGCTCTCCGCCGGGCGGCACTTCGCCGTGTGGCGCGACCCGTTCCCCAAGCCGTGCTATTTGTTCGCGCTCGTCGCGGGCGACCTCGCCACCGTGCACGACACCTTCACCACCATGAGCGGACGCAAGGTGGACTTGTACATCCACGTCAACCACGGCAATGAGGACAAATGCGGCCACGCCATGAAATCTCTCAAAAAAGCGATGAAGTGGGACGAGGAAAAATACGGCCGCGAATACGACCTTGACCTTTTCAACATCGTCGCGGTGAACGATTTCAACTTCGGCGCGATGGAGAACAAGAGCCTCAACATCTTCAACGCCCGCCTCGTGCTGGCCCGCGCCGACACCGCGACCGACGGCGACTTTCTCGCCATCGAGGGCGTGGTGGCGCACGAATACTTCCACAACTGGACGGGCAACCGCATCACCTGCCGCGACTGGTTCCAGTTGTCCTTGAAAGAAGGCCTGACCGTGTTCCGCGACCAGAGCTTCTCCGCCGACATGAACGCCGCCGACGTCGGGCGCATCGACGACGTCGACCACTTGCGCAACGCCCAGTTCGCCGAGGACGGCGGGCCGCTCGCGCATCCCGTGCGCCCCGACAACTACATCGAGATCAATAATTTCTACACCATGACGGTCTACGAAAAGGGCGCGGAGGTCATCCGCATGATGCACACGCTGCTCGGGCCCGAAAACTACCGCAAGGGCACCGACCTTTACTTCGAGCGCCACGACGGGCAGGCCGTCACCTGCGACGATTTCGCCCGGTGCATGGCGGACGCCTCGGGCGTCGATCTCGAGCAATTCAAATTGTGGTATTCACAGGCCGGCACGCCGGAGATCACCGTCACCGACAGCTACGACGCGATGAAGAAAATCTACACCCTCACGCTCAGGCAGCGCGTCCCCGACACGCCGGGCCAGACCGCCAAAAAGCCGATGCACATGCCGATCCTCGTCGGCCTGCTCGACAACGACGGGCAGGACATCCTGCCCGAGAAGACGCGCCTGCTCGAGCTGCGCGGCCCGCAGGAGACCTTCTTCTTCGAAAACGTGCCGGAAAAGCCGGTGCCGTCGATCCTCCGGCAGTTCTCCGCGCCGGTGAAGCTGAAAACGCCCCTCACCGACGGCGACCTTTTGTTCCTCATGGCCAACGATTCCGACGGTTTCAACCGCTGGGACGCGGGGCAGACCTATCTGCAGCGGCTGATCCTCGCCAGGCAGCGCACCCTGCCCGAAGCGCTGTTCGGCGCCTTCGGCAAGCTGATCGCCGACAAAACCGCCGACAAGGCGCTGATCGCCAAGGCGCTGACGCTGCCGTCGGAGAATTATCTCGCGCAGTTGCAGGACGTCATCGACGTCGACGGCGTCCACGCGGCGCGCAAATTGATCATCTCCAGCGTCGGCAAAAAATATCGCGCCGAACTGCAAAAGCTCTATGAAGACAACGCCGATACCGGCCCTTACAGCGTCGCGCCCGAAGCGGTCGGCAGGCGCCAGCTCAAAAACACCGCGCTGCGCTACCTTCAGGCGGCGGATGCGGACCTCGGCGAGCAACTGGCCCTCGCGCAATATAAATCCGCGCAGAACATGACCGACAAAACTGCCGCGCTCGCCATCCTCGGCGAAACCAAGACGCCGGCCGCCGCCGCAGCCTTCGCGGATTTCTACAAGACATGGAAGAGCGACCCGCTGGTGATCGACAAATGGTTCGGCCTGCAGGCCATCGCCGACCGCGCCGACGCCCCCGAGGTCGTCACCCATCTGCTGCAGCATCCCGATTTTACTTATAAAAATCCCAACCGCCTGCGCGCGCTGGTCGGCAATTTCGCCGCCGCCAACCACAAGTGGTTCCACCGCAACGACGGCGCGGGATACAAAATCCTCACGGAAACCGTGCTCAAGCTCAACGCCATCAACCCCTCCACGGCGGCGCGGCTGCTCACGCCCCTGCGCCAGTGGCGGAAATATGACGCCGAAAGAAAGCTCTTGATGGAAAATGAATTAAAACGCATCCTGTCAGAGAAGGATATTTCCAACGATGTCTATGAAATTGTGTCCAAAAGCCTGAAATGACGGATTTCCCCGAAAAATGCCCGCTCTGCATGGAACCCTTCGACAGTCTGCCGATGGGGGACAAGAACGGCTATCACTTCTTCGCCTGCAAGCCCTGCGGCTCGATCATCGTGAACCCGTGGCCGACGCAAGCAGCCCTTGACGCGTTCTTCGGCGAGATTCAGCCGGAGATCGTCCACGTGCCCAACCCGCAGGGCCGCATCTACCGCCACCAGAGGGCCATCAAAAAAGTCATCGCCGACGGCACGGGCAAAACATTTCTCGACGCCTGCGCGCGGCAGGGCTATGCCGTTCTCGCGGCGCGGAAGCTCGGCTTTACGGCCAAGGGCATCGATGCGCACGAATTCTTCGCCACTTTCGCGCGCGACAAATACGAGCCGCATCTCGTCGAGCACATCACCGCGCAAAACGCCGCCGCCAAGGGCGAGCAGGCGGACCTCATCTACGTCGCCGAAGGCTTTTGCGAGCAGCCCGACCTTGAAAGCTACACGGCGGCGCTGGCCAAGATGCTCAAGCCCAACGGGAAGATCTACATTCAGGAGCCGGACGGCAACCATCTGCGCCTGCCCGCCAACTTCACGCGCTGGAACTTCGTCGAGCCGCCGCTGAACTTCTGCTACCCGTCGAAAAAGGGCATGGAGGC
>JAJZFS010000098.1 GCA_021805245.1 Pseudomonadota bacterium
CATTTCGAGCTGATGGACGAGCAGGATGCCGTCGATTATCTCACGCGCTGCCTGCGTAGCATCTCCGACGAGACGCGTGATAGCCCGTCCGCGCCGCTGGCGCGGGCGTTCAACGAACTGGCATTGCATCTTGACGAGGCGGCGATGTCCGCCCTGATGAAAGAGATCATGTCGAAGCGCAGTCTGCTCACGGAAATTTTTAAACATCAGGGGGATGCCGAGGGCCGCGCGGAAAAAACCATCAGCGCGTTGTATCGTCATTTGCATCTCGATGAAAAAGCGACGGAAGATGATGTGATCGCCCGCGCCTGCCAAACGCCGCACGGGGAGGAATTGAAGAAGGCCCTGCGTGTTTTACTGAACGGCAGTAAGGCCGACCAGGGTAAGGCCGATTACATGCAGCCGTGGCTGGAACAGCCGGAGCATCGTGCTGAATTGTTCAACACATATTGCCGCGCGTTCTTTACGCAGGCCGGAGAAATCGCGAAAAAGATGGCGACCAATGCGACGGTCGAGGCTTATCCGGATATACTCAATGTCATGCAGCGCGAAGCGGAGCGGCTTGACGGCTTTCTGAAGAAACTGCGCGCCGTGCGCTTGGCGAAAATAAATTCCGCGCTGTTGACAGTGGCTTCCGCGATGGTTGGCCGCTACACGCAATATAAACGTTTCCGCGACCGGCTGGACTTTGACGACTTGATCATCAAGGCTTGCGAGTTGCTATCGGCGGAAAATATGGTGCCTTGGGTGCTGTATAAACTCGACGAAGGGATCGACCATATTCTTGTCGATGAGGCGCAGGACACCAGCCGCAACCAGTGGCGCGTCGTTCAGGCTTTAAGCGACGAGTTTTTTGCAGGCCGCGGCGCGCACGAGGACGTTTTGCGTACGTTGTTCGTCGTCGGCGACGAAAAGCAGTCGATTTTCAGTTTTCAGGGCGCGGATCCAGATGAATTTGCGCGGATGCAGGCATTTTTCGGCGAGCGCGTTCTCGAGATACAGACAGGGTGGGAAGTCTTTCTCGAATATTCCTTCCGTTCGACGCGCGCCGTGCTGGAAGTGGTGGACGGCGTCTTCAAAGACACCGCCGCGCGCAAGGGCGTGGCAGAGCGCGATGTTTTGCATCTGCCGTGGCGCAAGGGACAGGCGGGGGTGGTGGAATTGTGGCCGCTGATCAAGGCGGAAAAGAAAGAGGATGGGCAGGCGTGGCGCATGCCGGTCGATATCGACGCGGGCGACAATGCCGCCGCGCGTCTGGCGGAGAAAATCGCCACCACGATCAAGGGGTGGATTGATGCAAAGGAAACATTGCCCGCGCGTTCGCGGCCTATCCGTGCGGGGGATATTCTCATCCTCGTCCAGTCGCGCAACGCGATTGTGCAGTGGCTGATGCGCGCGCTGAAAAGTCACGACGTGCCGGTGGCGGGCGTGGACCGCATGATGCTGACGCAGGAAATCGCGGTGATGGATTTGCTGGCGCTGGCGCATTTCGCGTTGTTGCCGAGCGATGATCTGACGCTTGCCGGTTTGATGAAATCGCCGCTGGTGGGGCTTGCGGAAGAAGAGCTGTTTGATTTGAGTTATGCGCGTTCCGGCTCGTTGTGGGATTCGGTACGGAAAAAGAAACCCGAGCTTGCCGCATGGCTGCAAGGCTGGGTGGGCAAAGCGGGGACGGCGACTCCTTATGCGTTTTTCGCCGAAGTTCTGGGCACGCCGTGTTTCGCGGACAAGATCAGCGGCCGCCGCGCGTTTTATGGCCGGCTGGGGTATGATATTCAGGATGCGCTTGATGAATTCCTCAATAGTTGTCTCCACTACGAGCAGAGCCACACGCCGTCCTTGCAGAAATTCACTGACTGGTTCGCGCGCGGCGAGACGGAGATCAAGCGCGAGCAGGACCCGGGCAAGGCCGATCAGGTGCGCATCATGACGGTGCATGCATCGAAAGGCTTGCAGGCGCCGATCGTCTTTTTGCCGGATACGGTGAGAAGGCCGGAGGACAGTCCCAAAGGGCGTATCAATATGATCTGGCCAGAAGATGAAAAGGATGTTCTGTTGTGGGCTCCGCGGCGGGAGTTTCATGATCCTGTTTTTTCCGAACGCCGTGCGGGCGCTTTGGCAAAACAGGATGAGGAATACCGCCGTTTGCTTTACGTCGCGCTGACCCGCGCCGAGGACAGGCTTTATGTTTGCGGCTTTCTCGGGAAGAGGATGAAAGAGGCAAGGCCTGATTGCTGGTATAGCCTTGTCGAAGCGGCGTTTCCTGAGAGCGCGACGGACGCGTCCGCCGGTGACGATGCAGAGATACGCAGGATTGAATACGGGCAGGAAGTCGCGCCGATGATTATGCACGCCGCTAAAAATGCGGAGGCTGATGGCGATGCGGCGCGCGCGCCGTTGCCGGATTGGGTCGGACGCGCGTTGCCGGAAGAGCCGCAGCCGGTGCAACCTCTCGCACCATCGAGGCCGGATGATGACGAACCGGCGGTGAAAGGCCCGCTGACGGCAGACGACGGCGGGCGGTTCGGGCGCGGGATCATCGTTCACCGTATCCTCGAAATCCTTCCGCAACTGCCGGCGGAGAAATGGGAAAAAACCATCCGGCAATATCTGGCGCGGCCCGCATTGGAGATGCCTGTGGCGGTGCGGGAGTCTCTGGCGGCGGAGATCCTCGCCGTGCTGCGCCATCAGGAATTCGCGAGGATTTTTGGCGCAGGGTCGCGCGCCGAGGTGCCCGTCGTCGGTTTGAAGGGAAGCAAAATTCTCTCCGGCCAGATGGACCGCATGTGCGTCACCAATGACGAAGTACTCATTATTGATTATAAGACCAACCGCCCGCCGCCGCAGAAAGCGGAGGATGTGCCTGTAATCTATTTGAAACAAATGGCGGCATACCGTTCTGTTATTCAGAATATATATCCACGACATGCGATCAAATGTGCGCTCTTATGGACGGATGGGCCTTTGCTGATGCCGCTGGCAGCGAATCTGCTTGACCGCTACGCGCTATAGTTTAGGCTGACGGTGTTATAATTAAGGAGGATCCGAACATGGAATTGGCACAGAAAGTTACGGACAGCGATTTTGAAAAGGAAGTGCTGCAGTCGCAGCGCCCCGTGTTGGTGGACTTTTGGGCGGAGTGGTGCGGCCCCTGCCGTCAACTGGGCCCGAGCGTCGAAGCGCTGGCTGCCGAAAAAGGCGCGGATCTCAAGGTCGTCAAAGTCAACGTCGATGAAAATCCCGAATTTCCGAGCCGCTACGGCGTGCGCTCCATTCCCGCGCTGATGATCTTCAAAAACGGCGAGCTGGTGGCGCAGACGGTCGGCGCGCTGCCGAAGTCCGAGCTGTTCAAGTGGGTCGAAGGCTCTATCTGACCGCTTCTCTTGGCGATGCAAAAAGCCTCCGGAATGTCCGGAGGCTTTTTGCATGTGCAATCGTTCGCGGGAATTATTTCTTCGGACCCTTGAACTTGCCCTTGATGTTCTTGGCGCCTTGCCTCACGGATTTGGCGACTTTCGGGGCTTGTTCATGAACGGCATCCGCAACGCCTTTGGCGACGGCAGGGCCGTGCTCTTGAACGCCCTTGATAATGGCGGGCGTGGCAGCGGCGGCAAGGCCGATGGCAACGTCTTCGACAAGTTTCTTGAAAATGGAGCTCAGCATGACTTTTTGTCCTTTTCTTTCTTTGGAGTAGAGGAAAATATATCTAACCGCAATGGAGCTCACTCTACAATGGTTTTTGTCCGGAGAAAAGAGAAATCCATAATATTTAAACAATTATTTTTCGCTATATAGCTTATGAAAACCATTATGCGCTTAAAGCAAAAATTTTCAGTCGCTTTTGCTAAAATTTCCCTACAAGGCTGCCTTTTTTTTGATATGAATACGATGTGGTTTTTCCACTGAAGAAGCTGTATCATAATAGTATGTGGGGATTTTGGACGGCGCTTGAATTTCGAGGCCGCCCTAGAAAATCTGCCAGGAAAAGGAGAGAAAATTATGAGTAAAATCATTGGTATAGACTTGGGTACGACAAACTCTTGCGTCTCCATCATGGAGGGCGATAAGACAAGAGTTATTGAAAATGCCGAAGGCGCGCGCACGACTCCGTCGATGGTGGCCTTCACGAAAGACGGCGAGCGTCTGGTCGGACAACCGGCGAAGCGTCAGGCCGTGACCAATCCCGATCACACGTTGTTTGCCATCAAGCGCCTGATGGGCCGCCGCTTCACGGATCCCGAAGTGAGGAAGATGGTCGAGAAGGCGCCGTTCAAGATTATCGAAGGCGAGAACGGCGACGCCTGGGTGCAGATCGACGACGAGAAATACGCCCCGTCACAAATCAGCGCGATGATCCTGCAAAAAATGAAAGAAACCGCTGAGAACTTTCTCGGCGAAAAAATCGAGAAGGCAGTGATTACCGTTCCGGCCTACTTTAACGACAGCCAGCGTCAGGCGACCAAGGACGCAGGCAAGATCGCCGGCCTCGAAGTGCTGCGCATCATCAACGAGCCGACCGCGGCCGCGCTGGCCTACGGTCTCGACAAGAAAGATCACGGCACCATCGTGGTGTATGACCTCGGTGGCGGCACGTTCGACGTGTCCGTGCTGGAAATCGGTGATGGCGTGTTTGAGGTGAAATCGACCAACGGGGACACGTTCCTCGGCGGCGAAGACTTCGATTCACGCATCATCGACTATCTCGCGGACGAGTTCAAAAAGGACAACACGGTTGATCTGCGTCAGGACAAACTCGCGTTGCAACGCCTGAAGGAAGCCGCCGAAAAGGCGAAGATCGAGCTTTCCTCGGCGACGCAGACCGAAGTGAGCCTGCCGTTTATCACCGCGGACCAAAATGGTCCGAAGCACTTGAGCGTCAAGCTCACCCGCGCCAAGCTGGAACAACTGGTCGGCGACCTGATCCAGAAGACGCTGGAACCATGCAAGGCGGCGATCAAGGACGCGGGCATCAGCACGTCTGATGTCGACGAGGTCGTTCTCGTCGGCGGCATGACGCGCATGCCCAAGGTGATCGAGCTGGTCAAGGGCTTCTTCGGCAAGGAGCCGCACCGCGGCGTCAATCCGGATGAAGTCGTGGCCGACGGCGCCGCCATTCAGGGCGGTGTGCTGTCTGGCAACGTCAAGGACGTGCTGCTGCTCGACGTGACCCCGCTGTCGCTCGGCATCGAGACGCTGGGTGGTGTGTTCACGCGCCTGATAGAGCGCAACACCACCATCCCGACCAAAAAATCGCAGGTCTTCTCGACCGCCGAGGACAACCAGAACGCGGTGACGATCCGCGTGTTCCAGGGGGAGCGCGAGATGGCGGCGGACAACAAGCTGCTCGGCCAGTTCGACCTCGTCGGCCTGCCGCCGGCGCCGCGTGGCGTGCCGCAGGTGGAAGTCACCTTCGACATTGACGCCAACGGCATCGTGCAGGTTTCGGCCAAGGATAAGGCGACCGGCAAGGAACAGCAGATCCGCATTCAGGCCTCCGGCGGTCTTTCCGACGCCGACATCAAGAAGATGGTCGAGGAAGCGGCGGAACATGCGAACGAAGATAAGAAGAGACGCGCGGCGGTCGATGCCCGCAACCGCGCCGAATCCCTTGTCCATTCGGTTGAAAAAACTCTGTCTGAAAACGGAAGTAAAATTCCGGCCGCGGACAAGAAATCCGTAGAAGACGCGCTCGCGGATCTGAAAACCGTTATCGACGGAGAGGATGCTGAGTCGATCACGACCAAGGCGAACAAGTTGCAGGAAGCTTCCCTGAAAATCGGCGAATACATGTACCGCAACGAAAAGGACGCGCAAGCGGGCAGCGCAGAGCAGCCGCAGGCCGCGTCCGGGAACACCGCAAACGGTCAGGCGGCCGGAGCAGAGGAAGAGCCGGAAGTCGTCGATGCCGAGTTCACCGAGGTCGACGAAGACGATAAGAAACGGACGAAAAACTAAAACGGTTACCGCATTGGCGGCCGCAGGCCAAACGGCCTGCGGCCAGCGGCGGTGACGGATTGTAAAAAAATGTCCAAAAAAGATTATTACGAGATTCTCGGTGTAAACCGCAAAGCCAGTCAGGCCGAGCTCAAAAAAGCTTACCGTCAGCTGGCCGTTAAGTTGCATCCGGACAAAAACCCCGGCAACAAAGACGCCGAGCATAAATTCAAGGAAGTCAACGAAGCCTACGACGTTCTGAAGGACGAACAAAAACGTGCCGCCTACGACCGCTTCGGCCACGGCGCCTTTCAGGGCGGCACGGGCGGGTCGCGTCCTGGCGCGGGTGGCGGATTTTCCGGCTTTAGCGGCGCGGGCGGCTTCAGCGATATTTTCGAGGAAATGTTCGGCGACTTCATGGGCGGCGCGCAGCAAAGCGCGCGCGGCAGTTCGGGCGCGCGGCGCGGATCCGATCTCAGCCATGAAATGGAGATCACGCTCGAGGAATCATTCCATGGCAAGGAGGCGCCGGTTCGCGTTTCGACATGGCAGAGCTGCGGCCCTTGTAGCGGTAGCGGCGCCGAAAAAGGCTCCAAGTCCGAAACCTGCGGCACGTGCCGCGGATCGGGGCGCGTGCGCGCACAGCAGGGCTTTTTCACCGTCGAGCGCGTCTGTACTGCTTGCGGCGGCGCGGGCCAGGTCATCAAAAATCCGTGCAAGACCTGCGGCGGATCGGGGCGCGTGCGCAAGGAGAAAACGTTGCAGGTCACTATTCCCGCGGGCATTGAAGACGGCACGCGCATCCGCTTGGCTGGCGAGGGCGAGTCGGGCGTGCGCGGCGGGCCGCCGGGCGATCTTTATGTGTTCCTGTCACTCAAGCCGCATCCCTTCTTCCAGCGCGAGGCGGCCAATCTCCATTGCCGCGTGCCAGTGCCGGTGCATACGGTCGCCCTCGGCGGCACGATCGAGGTGCCGACGATCGACGGCAACCGCGTCAAGGTCACCATTCCCGCGGGCACGCAGACGGGCCAGCAATTCCGCCTCAAGGGCAAAGGCATGACCGTATTGCGTGCGCCGACACGCGGCGATATGTTCGTCGAGGTGGCGGTCGAGACGCCGGTGAACCTGACGAAAAAGCAGAAAGAACTGCTGCAGGAATTTGCGCGCGAGGGCAGCGATGCCAAGACCAATCCCCAATCGCACGGCTTTTTTGGCCGCGTCAAGAACCTGTGGGAAGACCTGAAAGACTGACGTTACGCCGATTTCAGAAATAGCAGTTTGTAGCCCGAGAAGCTTTTACCAAGAAGCCCGCGGAAGGACATTGTAAAACTCCAGATGCCGCAGCCCAATCCCATGATGAATCCTGTTATTTTCAAAATGGGACTTATGCTCTGCGGCTCCACGCCGGCGAAGTGCCCGACAAATCCTATTACAAAAAAGAAAATAAAAAGGACGATTTCGGCAAGCAAAAGCCACATGCAGGTTCTCCAGGTCAGAGACCACCATACGCAGACGAGCGTCCAGAAGCCGGGGACGACCTCCTCTGCCGTTGTGGCATTTTCCGGTTCAGTCATGTTTCTCTCCGTTCTTGGTTGACCGCACATGACATTTTATACGGCAAACCTTAATAAACTGTTTGGCGGTTGTGCCGCAAAGACGGGTCGGCTATAGTGTTTTTCTGGCAAAAGGAGCGACAATCATGACAAAGATCGGTGTTCTGGGCGCGGGCGGCCGTATGGGAAAGCTGATTATTGGCGAAATCGCGGCGGCCGGAAAACAGGACAAGATCCATTTGGGCGCGGCCGTCGAGCAGACGGACAGCGAGCATCTCGGCAACGACGTCGCGGACGGCGTCAAGATCACGACGGATGTGGACGCCGCCTTTGACGCCTGTGACGTGCTGATCGATTTTACGGCGCCGGACGCCTGCGCGGCGCATGCGGGCCTTGCGGCAAAGCACGGAAAGCCGCTGGTGGCCGGTACGACGGGCCTTAGCAAAGCGGAAGAGGAAGCGTTGATCGCGGCCGCGCAAAAGACGCCGGTTTTTTATACGGCCAATATGAGCATCGGCGTTAATTTGCTGTTGGCGCTGGTCGAGCAGGCGGCGTCCAAACTGGACGAGGCCTTCGATATCGAGATTTTCGAGGCACATCATCATCACAAAGTGGATGCGCCTTCCGGCACGGCGCTGGCTGTGGCGCGCGCGGCCGCCAAGGGCCGCGATGTGAAGCTGGAGGAAGCGCTTGTCTATCATGTGCCAAGCGTCGGCCCGCGGCGGACGGGCGCCATCGGCATGGCGATTTCACGCGGCGGCGACATCGTCGGCGAGCACAAGGTAACCTTTGCGGGGCTGGGGGAGCGTCTGGAGCTGACGCACCGTGCCACGGATCGTGCCATTTTCGCCAGAGGAGCGGTTAGGGCGGCGTTATGGCTAAAGGATAAACCTGCCGGTCTATATTCCATGCATAACCTGCTGGACAAATAAAAATATTATGTTTCAATAGGATAGAAATAGGATCAACTTTTTGTATTGACATATAAATGTTCCCTTCCTATAGTGCCTGCCAACAGAGGAAAGATTCTTGCGATAGCATCCCCCGTCGCCTGAGAATGACAATATTTTTGAAGGAGATAAGAGAATGACCCCAGAAGAAAGACGGCAAAAATTCAACAAATTCATGGGAAAAGCCGCTAAAGCCGCCGCCGATGCCAAAAAAGCCGCTGCGGAAGCCAAAAAAATTGCAGGCCAAGCCAAGAAGACCGCGGAAGGGTACATGGAAATCGGCAATACCTACATTGCCAAAGGCGCCGAAGCGACGGGCAAGTTCATTGAAAAAGCCAATGAAAAGGGTGAACAGCTTGATCGCGTTGTTGAAAAGCTGGTGAAAAAATTTAATGGCGCAACGAGCCCCGTGGAAGAAAATCCCGCGCCGGAAGCCGTCGCCAAGAAGCCGCAGCAACGTCCCGGCAAAAAAGGCCACTGGAAGATCTAATTCATCTTTCTTCAAAAAATATCCCGACAGAGAAAAACTCTCGTCGGGATATTTTTTTGTGTATGCCGTACTGTTTTTCAGGCGGCTTTTTCGCCTTCGAGCAGCGCGATTTTGAGCGTCGGCCCCCAGCCGTAATTGATTTTTCCGGAGGCCTTGTTCACCACGCGGTGGCAGGGCACGACGATGGAGACCGTGTTTTTTCCGACTGCCGATCCGACGGCGCGCACCGCTGCCGGCTTGCCGATTTTACGAGCGATATGGCTGTAGGTGACGGTGGTGCCGGATTTTATTTTCAGCAGTTCTTTCCACACTTTGAGCTGGAAGGCCGTGCCGTATAAAACGACGGGGACGGAGAGCTTGTCGAGATTTTGTGGCCACAGACGGGCGATCTCCCGTGCGGCCTTTGCGGTGACGTCTTTGTCCTCAATCAGTTCCGCGCCTTTCCAGTTTTCGCGCAGCTTTTTGACACCGCAGTTGATGCCGAGCCAGCAGAGGCCTTCCGCCGTCACGGCGACCAATATTTTGGTATTTTTCATTCCCGTGGCGGAAAAATCATGCTCTCCCCAGACGATGGTGAGGTTTTTGCCGCGTGCGGTGCGGGATGCCGTGTGTGTGATGACTTTCATTTTGCCGCCCTTTGTGTTGAATGCTAAAATCTAGACATGACGCCAAAGAAAGTAAAAGATTTTTTCACTCGCCTGCAAAAGCAAAACCCCGAGCCAAAGGGCGAACTGGAATTCACCAACGATTATACCCTGTTGGTCGCCGTGGTGCTGTCGGCGCAGGCGACGGACACCGGCGTCAACAAGGCGACCCGCGCGCTTTTCAAGGCCGTTTCCACGCCGGAAGAGATGGTAAAGCTCGGCGAGGCAGGCCTGAAACAATACATCAAAACCATCGGCCTTTATAATGCCAAGGCCAAGAATATCATCGCCTTGTCGAAGATTTTAGCGGCGGAGCATGACGGAAAGGTGCCGCGCACCCGCGAGGCGCTGGTAAAGCTGCCTGGGGTCGGGCGCAAGACGGCAAACGTCGTGCTGAATATCGCATTCGGCGAAAAGACCATCGCGGTCGATACGCACCTGTTCCGCGTCGGCAACCGCACAGGCCTTGCGCCCGGAAAAACGCCGGAGGAGGTGGAGAAAAAACTGCTGAAGGCCGTGCCCGACCAATATCTGCGCCATGCGCACCATTGGCTGATTTTGCACGGACGCTATGTGTGCAAGGCGCGGCGGCCAGATTGCCCCGCCTGCGTTGTCAGGGATTTGTGCGCTTACAAGGACAAGACGAAAGAATAAAAGGCCTGATTTACGCGCTGGTGGCGTTGCCGTCATTGATCTGGCGCAGGCATCTGCTTTTCTGATGGCCGGAGACGGAAAATTGATTTTTGAGGCGTGCATCGACGTAGGACGTCGGCTTTTCACCGTAGAAATAAAAATCGACCACGCAACTGCGGGTTTTATATTGCCAGACTTCCGCATTGGCATCGCGGCGGCGGAACGACGGCGCGCCGAAGATATAGCCGATGTCCGTGCGGGTCAGCAGCAACAGGGCATGGGGCTTGCTGTCGACGAAGTCCCGCGCTTCCGCGATATAGCCTGCGGCGGGACGGAAGTTCTTGCCGCCGGCCCCGGGGAACAAGTCGCTTTGCAACTGTTGCGCGCTGACAGGGCCGGTCGTGCTGCCGGCGACGTAGGCGGATTGCGGCGTTTTGCAGCTGCCGACCATCAAAACCATCACCGGCACGAGCGCGAGGGCGAGGTTGGAGATGCGGCGCGCGTTTTTGCGCACATGACAGTAAAACAGCATGAAGCTTCTGTCGACCAGCGCCGTGGCGGCGGTGAAGAAATCGTTCAGATCGGCATTTTGGGCGAGGCTCATCTGCATGATGCCATTTCCTTATCCGGCGCGCGCGGCGCGGCGGTAAATCGCGGGGCGTCCGGCCGCGTCTTCTTCATCGGAAAACAGGGGTTCGATGTTATGTTTGCGCTCCTGCACATCCCCTTCCGGTTTGCTCTGGCTGGAAGGCAGGACGGTCAGCGCCGACGCGGCCTCATGTGCTTCGGGCTGGGCGACGGGGATCATTTTCCCTTCTATTTTTGCACCGGTTTCCACTTCCAGCGCGCCGTATTCGACGTTGCCGGCGATGCGGCCCGTGGATTTGACGGTCAGGCGTCCGCGGACGGTGAGCTTGCCCTCGAAACGTCCGGCGATGACGCAGTCGCGCACCTCGGCGGTGCCGCTGAACAGGCCGCAACCGAGAATATCCATGCGGTTGCCGGAGAATTTTTCCGCTTCGACCACACCTTCGATCACCAGCGTGTTGCAGGAGCTGATGTTGCCGGTGAGCGTGATGTCGCGGGCGACGACCAGACGGCGCAGATCATCCGCCGCGGAGCCCACGTGGCTGGTATTGCCGTTCAGGAACAAATGGCTGCCCGGAATATCGCTGCGGATGGTTTTCTTCTCGGTCGTCATCGCTCTAATCCCTGCTATGCGGCATGACGGACGTGTGAACGCCGCTATGCTATTTCGGTAAAATGGAACAGGGAAATTGGTAGCATGGCAGACGGGTGGAGTCTATATTTCCTTCTATATTTTACATAAAATAATAGAGGGATAGTGTCATGAACATTTTCCTCTGACTTATAAGAGGGATAGGGGGTATATAGGGCGCTCGGGATATGTGTTTTTTATTTTATATAATTGTATTGTGGCCACTTTATGTTTTGCGCGCTTTTCGTGGCCGACAGCGGCTGGCGCGATTCGACGGCAATGAAAAGGCTCACTTGCGTTTGGCATGCTGAAAGGGGATCACGGGGGCTGCGCTTTGCGCCGCTGCATGAGGCTTGGTGACTTGCACGAACGTGTCCGTCGCGAACAGGCGGCTGTTGCCGGTCATGAAAGCGCCGACCGTCTGCGTCGGCGCGAGGTTATCAAGATAGGGCTCCAGCGAGGCCGAATAGACCGGCTGGGGGTTGAATTTTTGGGTGCTAAGCGTGTTGAAGAGGAAAGCGCTGGCCGAGAAACCCAGTGATAACAGCGCGGCCACGGCAATTTTCCGCTTGTGCTGCATTTTGGAGGCGAGGGTCAGGCTGCCAAAGAGCAGAAAGCCCAGCAGGACGGAATTGAAGCCGTAGGTGATGCATTGCGACAGCCAGTTATCGTTGGTGAGGAAGTTGATGTAGGAGCCGACGTACCAGGCGACCCTGCTGACGATCATGCACAGGGAAACCAGCGCCACATGATTTTGGAAGTTGGCTTTATGGCGGCGCGTCAGCCGTCCGGCGACGGACCAGGCGGCAGCCCAGAAGATGATGATTCCGGCGGCGGTTGCGGTGGTGGTGGTCAGTGCCAGTCCTTCTCCATCCGGGGTGAAGATCGTCAGCCAGGCCCATTCGTAGGTCAAAATCAAAGCCACCAAAAAACTGGTCCAGACGTTCCGCGTGACGGTGATCCAGCCGAAGAGCTGATGCTCCCTGCGCAGCGGCAGCGTATCGGCGACGGGATGATCCGGCGTGTAGATGAAAATTTCCGTTTCTCCGAGCAGCAGCTTGTCGCCCGAGCGCAGCATCGCCTTTTCGCCGGATTTCGGTTCTCCGTTGATGGCAAAGCCGTTCTCGCTGCCCGTGTCGGCGACTGTATAGGCGCCGTCTTCGCGGTCGATGCAGAGGTGGTGCGGGCTGACATACGGATCGGAAACGATGACGTCGTTGTTGAAGGCGCGGCCGATGCGGACGGGAAAGTCGGAGAAGCTGTAGTGCCGTGTATCGTCTTCGTGATTGCGCACTTCGAGGATCAGTTTCATTTCTCACCCCCCGTCCTGCGCTTGTTCGGGGGAGGATCCGCGCTTTCTTTCCGCGGCTTGATCTCTTCAATAAACCGGCGGGCAAGCGCGAGGGCGTTTTCTTTCGAGACGCCCTGCGCCATCAGCGTGACGACAAATCCTTTTCTGCCCGCGCCGATCATCGCCATATAGAGGTGCATGTCGAATATTTTCGGATAGAGTTTGTACTGGCGGATGCAGAAGTTGGCTTTCCAGCGGAAGCCCGCGTGCCATATGAAGCTGCTGTTGCAGGAGAAGTTGGTTACGTCGCCTTGTTTGGCGTTCCGGTAGTCGGTCTCGGGCGTGCCGAATTGATTTTGATAAAAGTTGTAAAACCGCAGCAGAGAGAGATTTTTTTTCGGGATGAAGTAGTCGTAGCGGTAGAGGACGGAGCCGGAGTAGAAGCCCTCATAGAGGAAAAGGCGGTCCTGCGTCATGCATATGGAGAAGTAGGCGTCGAGAGGGTCGGTGCTCGTGTTCCTGTCGCCCCAGCATTTCAGCGCCTCGTTGATTTGACCGGGTACGCGCACGGGACCGAAGGGAACGCTCTCCCAGCGCTTGTTCGACAGCAGTTCGCCGATGTTGTGGTTTTGGCTGGCGAGCAGTTGTTGCTGCAAGTGCGTGTCGGCATGGGCGACGAAATCATAGTCCGGGGGCATTTTGCGGTCGTGCGCCAGAAGTTCTGTCAGATGCTCGACGGGAACGAGGAAGCCGATGCCGTTGCCTGCCGTCTCGACGTTGATGCCGGCGACCCTGCCGTCGCGGCCGAGCGCGGGCCCGCCCGACATACCGGGATTGATGGAGCCGGAAAAGTGGATGTTTTTGGTGAAGCTGTCGTAGGACAAGCCGTTGAACGTGCCAGGGACGATGGTAAAGCCGAGGTCGTTCGGATTGCCGATGGAATAGAGCGCCGTCCCTTTGGGCAGGCGCGACGTGCCGAGCCTGAGCCAGCGTTTGCCGGGCTTTTGCATTTTGACGAGGGCGAGGTCGTGGATGACGTCCACATCTTCGATCGTCAGAGTGCCGGTGACGCCTTTGTTGCTGACGTAAACAAGGCGGTCGCGGGCGGGATTGTGCAGCGCCTCGGCGACGACGTGGTAGTTGGTGGCGAGCAGCCCGCCGCGCGTGATCTGGAAGCCGCTGCCGAGGGCGTTTTTCTTTTCAGAGGTTATGTCGATGACTTTGACCTGATAAACCGCGTCACCGTAAGCGCGGTAAAGACGTTCTGCTTCGTCGGACGTCGCCGCATGCGCGGGATGCAGTGTCATGACGAAAGCCAGGAGCGCAAGAATGGAAAAAAACGGACGCATGAATCCCTTGAGTGTAATACCGCCGCCCGCACCGGCGGTGAATACAAGATACTACAATACTCTTTCTTTTTTGTGGCCCGGTTTTTTTATTGCTTCTGGAGGGTTATGAATAAAAATCCCCCGTTCACTGGAAAGCGTAAAAAACATTTCCGCATGAGGGCTTTTTATGCGCCAACCACGTGCAAACCCTGATGTGCGATTTCGTGCTTGCGGCTTTTCGACATGGCGTGCGCGAGCGCGGGGGCGAGCTCCGGATCCGCGGCGTACAAAGCGATGTTTGCGAGCGCAAGCCCTTGCTTGCTGCCGCCGTCGTATTTTTTGCCGGGGATCAGAACCGCGCCGACCGGTATGTTGCTCGCGACGGCCTGCAGGGCGTGCGCGATGGAGATTTCCTGTTTAACGGTGGCGGTGCGGTCGGGGACATAGCGGTCAAAGAGCGAGACCGGCAAAATGTACCGTCCTGCAATCGCCATATCTGAAGGGGCATCCTTGAGAGCGGGCTTCTCGACGACGTCTTCTACCCTGAAAACGCCGTCTCTGCTGACGTTGCCGTATTTGACGATGCCGAATTTGGATATATCCTGCTGCGGCACATGCTCCACGCTGATCGTGGCGCCGCCGGGCCTGTGATGTTTGGCAAGATCGGGCAGCCCCGCCATGGCCGGCAAAATCAGGTCATCAGGCGTAATGACGGCAAAGGTGTCGCCGACGATTTCGCTGCGCGCCGATTTGACGGCGTTCCACAGGCCTGTTTGCTTTTTCTGGACGACGAAGGATATCTGCTCCGGTTGCAATTCGAGACGTTCGATCTGCTCGAGCGTGTCCGTCATGCCCTTGGCGCGCAGATGGTCTTCAAGGCCGTGCTGGGGCAGGAAATGCTTTTCAATGAGGGCTTTGTTGAGGGGGTCGGTATCAATGATGAAGACGAACTTTTTCACGCCGGCGCGTTTGGCCTCTTCCACCGCGTATTGTATGAGTGGAATGCCGCCGACGGTCTGGAAATGCTTGGGCACGGCTTTCGTCGTGGGGAGCAGACGCGTGCCTTTTCCGGCAATGGGGATAACGACCGTGTCTATCCGGCAGGGTTTTTGAGCGGCTTTTGTGAAATTCCGGTTCATTTTCTTCGATTCCCTTGAATATCAATAACATAACTTTTTAAAAATTATGTTATTAATTTAACAGGATCTATTATTATGTCAAGTATAAAGCGCCATTCGGCTGCTTATTTTTTGGGGGCGGGATTGTCCGGCTTTTTGCCGCTCTTGTACTGGTCGATCGCGCTTTCCACGGATTCCAGTTCGGCGCAGATCGTGCGGCCGCAGGTCATGCGGATCACCTGAAGTTGCTCGATGGCACGGGCCATCTCGCCTTTTTGCAGATAGACCTTGGCAAGATAGGCGTTGGCGCCGAGATGCGTCGGGTCGATCGTCAGTGCCTGTTTGAAGTCTTTTTCCGCGGCGTCGGTCTGGCCGAGCTGGTCGAGCGCGTATCCGAGATAGGTATAGGCGTCGGCGCTGGCGGGATGACGCTGCAGCACGTTTTTGGCGGAGAGGACCGCGGCGCTGTATTTGCCGTTGGCGAGATAGTATTCCGTGTTGGTGAGGCCGGCGTCCTGACGGAAAATGAGTTCGTCAGCCCGTGCGGGCACGCCTGCGGCGGCGCACAGCGCCAGCAGCGCGAGGCTCATAAAAATTTTTCTCATGATCGTGTCACTCCAGCGAGAGGATAAGACAATTGCCTTTGAGGATACGGCAGGCCCGCACGGCGGAGCTGTGGTCGAGGCCGGAGAGCCGCGCACGGTAGACGATGCCGCGCATGGTCATGAGCGGGGCGATGGAATCGACGCCGTTGACGGTGCCGCGCAGCGCGGATTTCGCCATCTGCAGGGCCTGTTCGCTGGTATGGTGACTGTAAAAAGAGCCGATCTGGATCATCCAGTTGCCGGCGCGGCCTGTGCTGCCGATGCGCCGGGCGGCGTCATAGCCAGCGCCGTCGGGGTTCATTTGTGCCTGTGTGACAGTCACTGCCGCAGGTTGAATTTGCGGCACTGGCGCCGGAACATTGCTGTCTTCTTGTGGGCCTGCCTTGATTTCCTGCCCCGTCGGGATGTCGAAGGGGCGTTGCGACGGCAGGGGCAGCTTTTGCGTGCCTTGCGCGTTCAGCAGCGTCGTCAGGCGAATGTGGCGGACGCGGGTGAAGCCTTCGTTGAGGATCTGTACCATTTCCTTGTTGCGGCTGAGGATGGTGCGTCCGCCGAAGATAACGCCGATCAGGCGCGTGCCGTCATGGACGGCCGATGAAACGAGGTTGTAGCCGGAGGCATAAACGTAGCCGGTCTTGAGGCCGTCCATGCCGGGATAGGTCTTCAGCAGTTCGTTGCCATTGGGAAACTTTTCGCCGCCGTAGGTAAAGGATTTTACGCTGAAGTAGTGATAATAGTTCGGATGGTCGCGGATCAGGGCGCGGGCCAGGATCGCCATGTCGCGCGGGCTCGAATATTGTTCTTTATTATAAAGGCCGGTGGGGTTGACGAAATGGGTGTTGCGCATGCCGAGGCGATGGGCTTCGGCCGTCATCATTTTGGCGAAGTGGCTTGCCGTTCCCCCGACCGCTTCCGCCATCACGAAGGCACAATCGTTGGCGGAGTGGGTAGTGATGGCGCGGATGCAGTCGCCGACGCGGATATGGCCGCCGGCGATGACACCGATCTTCGAAGGCACTTGCGCTGCCGCTTTGCGCGAAACCGGAACGTAATCGTTCAGACGCAACGTCCCGCTGTCCAGCGCATCGAAGGTCAGGTAAAGCGTCATCAGTTTACTTAATGATGCCGGATAGAGCCGGTGGTCGGCATGAAAAGACTTGAGGACATAACCAGTTGTGGCTTCGACCACGATATAGCCAAAACGGTCCGGCAGGCGGGGTTCGATCTGATGGTTGAAGTAGTGATAATAATGATGATGACGGCGATAATGATGTCTGGCATACGCCTGCGCGGCAGGGGCGTTTGTTGTTACGGCAAGCAAGACCGCGGCCAGAGTTGCCACGAAAAAACGCTTTGTATTTAGCAAAATGGAATTGCCCGCCGACAATGAACACCCTCGCGTTTCGATAATAATGCCTCAGCGCACCTTTGGATAACAATAAAGCGTATGCTTTTCACATTTTTTTGTCCAGAAAGCTTTTCGTGCGCGATGCAAAAAAAACAAAAAAGCGGCAGGCTGTGGAGAATTCGGCGTGCTTGATTTTTAAACCGTTTGACCTACGCTTCCCGCGGCTTTTATGATGAAGGTCTTCGAAGAAGATATGGATTATGCAACCAATTGATTTAAATAGGTTTATGTCCGCTGCAGACGAGGGCGAGGGCACCCCGCCGGGGAGAACGGACACAGGCGTTCTGACGCGCACGCGCACCAGAACAAAAAAGCCCGCGATGTACCGTGTTCTTTTGTTAAATGACGATTTTACGCCGATGGAGTTCGTCATTCATATATTGGAAAGGTTTTTTAGCAAGAATAGGGAAGAAGCGACGGAAATCACCTTTCAGGTTCACCGCCGCGGCGTGGGCGTCTGTGGAGTTTACACGTATGAAGTTGCCGAAACGAAAGTCAATCAGGTAATGGATTACGCCCGCAAGAACGAACATCCGCTACAATGCACGATGGAGAAGGAATAAGTAATGCTTTCACGCAATCTTGAACAAACGTTGCATCGGGCACTGGCTTACGCGAACGCGCGGCGTCACGAGTTCGCCACGCTGGAGCATTTGCTGCTCGCGCTGACGGAAGATCAGGACTCCGTCGCCGTGATGCGCGCTTGCGGGGTTGATGTCGAGATCCTGCGGCAGGAGCTGACGCATTACATCGATACGGAATTACAAAACCTCATTCATCCCGGTGCCGACGAGTCAAAGCCGACGTCGAGTTTCCAGCGCGTGTTGCAGCGCGCCGCGATCCACGTGCAATCTTCCGGGCGCGAGGAAGTGACGGGCGCGAACGTGCTGGTGGCGCTGTTCTCCGAGCGCGAGAGCAACGCCGTCTACATGCTGACGCAGCAGGAGATGACGCGCTTCGACGCGGTGAACTATATTTCCCATGGCATCGCCAAAGTGCCGGGCGCAAGCGAGACGCGCACGACGGAAGGCGCGGACGCCGACGTTTCGGAAGAGAGCATGATCAAGAAAGGGCGCGAAGCGCTCGACGCCTATTGCATCAATCTCAACAACAAGGCGATCGCCGGCGGCATCGATCCGCTGATCGGCCGCGAGCACGAGGTCGACCGCACGATACAAATCCTCTGCCGCCGCACCAAAAACAACCCGCTTTATGTCGGCGACCCCGGTGTCGGCAAGACGGCGATCGCCGAAGGCTTGGCGCGCCGCATCACCGAAGGCGCCGTGCCGGAAGTGCTGAAAGACTGCACGATCTACGCGCTCGACATGGGCTCGCTGCTCGCGGGCACACGCTACCGCGGCGATTTCGAGGAGCGCATCAAGTCGGTACTGACCGAGTTGCACTCCGTTGAGGGCGCGATTTTGTTCATCGATGAAATTCACACCGTCATCGGCGCAGGCGCGACCTCGGGCGGCGCGATGGATGCTTCGAACCTTCTGAAGCCGTCGCTCTCCAACGGCAGTCTGCGCTGCATCGGCTCGACGACCTATAAGGAATACCGCAATCACTTCGAAAAAGACCGCGCGCTGGTGCGCCGCTTCCAGAAGATCGACGTGCACGAGCCATCGCAGGACGATACGGTGCGTATCCTCAAAGGCCTGAAATCCTATTACGAAGACCATCACAAGGTGCATTATTCCGGGGAAGCCTTGCGCGCCGC
>JAJZFS010000039.1 GCA_021805245.1 Pseudomonadota bacterium
ACGATATCGAACGCGCGCGCGACGCCGGAGTGCGCGACGACCATCACGTTTTCGCCGCGCTGCAGACGCGGCAGGATTTCGGTCTCGAAGAAGGCGCGCACGCGGGTCACCACGTCCTTGTCGCTCTCGCCGTTCGGCATCGGCTGGTCGTAGATGCGGCCGTGAGCGAGAATTTCCGGATCGGTCTTGTGGTTGCGGCCGGTGAAGTCGCCGGTGTTACCTTCGATGATCTCGGCGCGCTTTTCGACCGGCAGGTCCTTGCCCGCGGATTTCAGCGCCAGCGCGGCGGTGTTGAAGGCGCGGCTTAACGTCGAACTGTAAACTTTGTCGATGCGCACGCCCTTGAGCAGAATGCCCGCTTCGCGCGCCTGCTCTTCGCCCTCTTTGGTCAGCGGCACGTCGAGCTGCCCGGTCATCAGGCTTTTGACGTTGTGCGCCGTCTGTCCGTGACGGAGGATGACGAGTTTGGCGTTTGTTTTTGCGGCTTTCATGGGATCTGGGTTCCTTGCTTTAAAGTCCGGGGCCTTTGTCTTTGGGTTTTGGCGCGGAGCGCCACTCTTTTTTGTCCTGCTTTTCATTTTTATTAACAGGGCCGAGCACGCGGGGCTGGGATTTTCTGTTCTCGATATAGGTATGGCTTACCATCACGCCGTCTTCATAGCTATAGATGGCGGGCGCGGCGTTGGGTACGCGCGCTTCGTGGCAGGGATGGCAGTCTTCCGGCTCCGGTACGATGCCGAGGACGATGTCAAACGCGCAGGCCACGCCGTAGTGGGCGACGACCATCACGCTTTCGCCCTTCGAGAGGTGGGGGAGGATTTTCTCGTCGTAGAATTTGCGCACGCGGGCGACGACGTCTTTGTCGCTCTCGCCGTTCGGCATCGGCTTGCCGTAGGCGGGTTTATGCGCCAGCATTTCGGGATCGTCCGTATAGCAGCGTCCGGTGAAGTCGCCCGCGTCGGTCTCGATGATCTCGTAGCGCTTTTCGATCGGCAAATCCTTCTTGCCCGCGTGCTTCAGCGCCAGCGACGCAGTGTTGAAGGCGCGTTGCAGGTACGAGCTGTAGACTTTGTCGATCGGCGTGTATTTGAGTATCCGCCCCGCCTCGCGCGCCTGCGCCCTGCCCCTGGACGTCAGTTTTATATCGTGACGACCCGTCATCAGATGGGCGCGGTTATAATGCGTCTGGCCGTGGCGGAGGATGACGAGCTTCGCCGTCGTTTTCTTTTCTCCCTCCGCTGCCGGCTTCGACGCTTGCATTACGCGGCCTTCCTGTGCAGTTTTCCGCCTTCGTACACGAACACCAGCGGCACGCCCGTGGCGATCTCGGCTTTGTTGATGTCTTCCGGCGTGTTCTCGCCCAGCACGATCAGCATGGCGCGCAGCGTGTTGCCGTGCGCGGCGAGCAGGATGTTTTTGCCCGCCTTGAGATCGGGGAGGATGTGTTGCTCGTAATAAGGCTTCACGCGCGCGACCACGTCTTTGAGGCTTTCGCCGCCCGGCGGGTTGATGTCGTAGCTGCGGCGCCAGATCTGCACCTGCTCGGCGCCGAACTTCTCGCGCGTTTCGTCTTTGTTGAGGCCGGTGAGATCGCCGTAGTCGCGCTCGCGCAAATCGTCGTGCTTGACGACCGGCGGGTTCTGCCCCGCCACTTTCATCACGATCTCGGCGGTGTGGTAGGCGCGCTTCAATGTGGAGGTGTAGACTTTGTCAAACTTGATGCCCTTGACCGCCGCGCCCGCGCTTTTCGCCTCGGCGACACCTTTGTCGTTGAGGTCGACGTCGGTAAAACCTGTAAAACGGTTTTCCTGGTTCCACTGGCTTTCGCCATGACGCATCATTACAAAGCTGTTCATCTGCACTCTCCGAGTTTCATATTGTTTAGGGGGCTCATTCTAGTAAAACCCTCCAGAACATCAAGGGGCTTGGGAAGATCTTGTTTTTGTTGAACAACTGCGGGATGATCCGGCAACGCCGCCTTTTTGCTCTTGTAGGCCGCACGCACATAAAACTCCAGCGGTGACCACGAAACGCACCGTGCCAGGTCCTCTCTGGACGCATAGGAAACGACGCCGAAATCGATCACCGCCGCGAGCCTTTTTGTTTTTGGATCGATCAAAACATTGTTGCCGTGCAAATCTTCCTGACAGGCATACATCCCGTCCTGCGGCGGCAAGGCCTTTGCCATGCCGATCATAAAATCGGCAATATCAAAGGCTGCATCCCGCTTCTCTTTATCGGTCATCGTTTTGAAAGCCTCGGTTAAAGTCACGCCCGGCATGCGCGTCATGCCGTAAAAATACGCCTGCCTGCCGACACAGGTCACACGCGGCACAGGCAGCCCGCATCCCTGAAGCTGCGAAAGCGTTTCATGTTCTTTGTCAAAGTCACCGACCGGCTGATCCTTGTAATCGAACAGCATCCAGTCTTGCGGTCCCTTAAAGACCTCGTCGCCGATAAAGACCACATGGCCGCACTCGCCTTGCGCGGGGAAATAGGCCCGCTGCCCCTGCAAATCCGGCCGCTCGCGCAGGACGGCCTCGAGGAAGTCGCTGCCCATGCGCCCTTCCGGCTTTGCCGCCGCGCGTTTAAACGCCTGCATCAGATTTGTTTTGTAACGCTCCATGGCCACTTTATTAACATAATATTCAGAAAGTGGCAAGGAGAAAAGCGCCAAATAACCGGCAATTATCTGATTTGATAAGCTGAAAATGAACGGGTTCTATCCCCTCGTCAGAACCCCATACGGGTGCGCAGGCCCGGGTCCGACGACACATACTGCGACCTCGCCCCCGCGGGCGAGTCCGGCAGTTCGGCTTTCTTTTTGCTCAGCGCCTCATTGACCAGACTTTTGAACTCCCAGCTCTTGATCCAGCGCGGCACCAGATCGGCCTTGGTCACGTTGCACGCCATCCCGAAATCGATGATGCCGCTGAGCTTTTTGGTTTGCGGATCGACCAGAACGTTGGGCTCGCGCAGATCCCCCTGCATGGCATAAAGGCCGTTTTCACGCGGGACCTTTTTCGCCATGTCCATCATGAAGTCCGCAATTTCGTTCGCCAGACTTTTCAACTCTGCTTCGGACATCTGGGGCTGCACGCTATCAAACGTCACGCCCGGCAGGCGCGTCATGCCGTAAAAGACCGTGTTCTTGCCGCGGCAGGTGACGCGCGGCACGGGCAGGTCTTTGCCTTCGAGTTCCTGCAGCGCATCCGCCTCGTGCTCGAACTCCCTGACGTACTGTCCGATGTTGTCAATATACATCGAGTGGCGCGGCCCTTTGAAAACTTCATCGCCGATAAAGACCGTGTAGCCGAAACTGCCCTGCTCGGGGAAATAGGCCGTCTTGTCTTTCAGGTCGGGACGCTCCTCCAAAATCGCCTCGAGGAACCTGTTGCCCGAGCCTTCCGGTTTCTCCGCAGCTTTTGTAAAGGCTGCGGAACATCCCGAGGTCGGCTCCAGCGGCTTGCCCGTCGCCTTTGAGAATGCTTCCATTAACATGATGATATGGTAACAAATGGAGGTTAAAATTTTCTTATTCGGGACTAAACCGCGCTGAAGCAATAGATAACTATTTGATTTATATTACCTGATATGCCGTTTTTAAAATAGCGATGCGAGAGACGCATCCGCCTTTGCATACGCTGACTTCACACCCTGCGGCGAATCCGGCAACGCGGCTTTCTTCCTGTCCAGCGCCGTGTTGAGCAGTGCCCTGAAATGCTCGTCGGTAACGAACCTTGGCTTCAGAGCATCCTTGGTCACGTTGCACGCCATGCCAAAATCGATGATGCCGGTGAGTTTTTTGCTGACCGGATCGACGAGAATGTTCGGCTCGCGCAAGTCTCCCTGCATGGCGTAAAGGCCGTTTTTGCGCGGCAGTTTCTGCGCCATATCGATCATGAAATCGGTCACTTCTTCCGCCAGGCCTTGCAGCTCGGCTTCGGACATTTTCTTCTGCACGCTCTCGAACGTCACCCCCTCAAGCCGCGTCATGCCGTAGAAGAACGCCTGCTTACCACGGCAGGTGACCTGCGGCACGGGCAGGCCTTTGCCTTCCAGCTCCTGCAGGGCATCGGGCTCGTGGTCGAAGCTTTTTGCCAGCCCCGCCGAGCGCGGCCCTTTGAAAACCTCGTTGCCGATAAAGACCGTATAACCGAAGCAGCCCTGCTCGGGGAAATAGGCCGTCTGGCCTTTCAGGTCGGGACGCTCGTGCATAACGGCTTCGAGGAACTTGTTGCCCGAGCCTATAGGGGCTTGCGCCGCACGGCCAAAGATATGCCGCAGCCTCTGCTTCAGGCCCTGTTTCACCGGCTTTTGCGCCGCTTTCGAGAAAGCTTCCATATGCATGACAATATGTTAACAAAAATAGGTTAAATTTTACTTATTTCTGCACCCATCCTGCCTAAACCTTTGACTTTTCGCGCCGGAAATGCCATTTTCCGCCTGTAAAAATAAGGTGAAAAAGGTAGTAAAGGGCCGCACCGCACCCCTTATTGGCGGGCGGCGATATTAGTAAAGGACTAATAGATGTTTAATATCACTAAAAAAGAACTCGACTGGGCCGGCAAGAAGCTGACCCTCGAAACCGGCAAAATCGCCCGTCAGGCCGATGGCGCCGTTATGGTCACCTACGGCGAGAGCACCGTACTCGTCACCGCGGTTGCCGCCAAAGAAGCGAAGCCGGGTCAGGACTTCTTCCCGCTCTCGGTGCACTATCAGGAAAAATATTACGCCTCCGGCAAAATCCCCGGCGGCTTCTTCAAGCGCGAAGGCCGCCCGACGGAGCGCGAGACGCTGATCTCCCGCCTCATCGACCGTCCGATCCGCCCGCTGTTCCCCAAGGAATTCCGCAATGAAACGCAGGTCATCGCCACCGTGATGTCCCACGACTTGCAGCACGAAACGGATATCGCCGCCCTCGTCGGCACCTCCGCCGCGCTCACTATTTCCGGCATTCCGTTCATGGGACCGATCGGCGCCGCCCGCGTCGGCTACGTCAACGGCGCATTCGTCCTCAACCCGACCAACGACGAAATGAAAGACAGCAAGCTCGACCTCGTCGTCGCCGGCACCAAGGAAGGCGTGCTGATGGTTGAATCCGAAGCGCACGAGCTCCCCGAAGACGTGATGCTGAAGGCCGTGATGTTCGGCTGGCAGGGCTTCCAGCCGGTGATCGACGCGATCATCGCCATGGCCGAGAAATGCGCGAAAGAGCCGTGGGACATCCCCGCGCCCGCCTATGACGAAAAAGCGCTGGAACAAAAAATCCGCGCCCTCGTCGCCGACGAATTCAAGGCCGCCTACGCGATCAAACAAAAGCAGGAACGCTACGCTAAAAAAGACGCCGCGAAAGCAAAAGCGATCGAAGCGCTCGTGCCCGCGGAAGGCGACAGCCCGATCACCAAAGCCGTCATCGAAGGCCTGTGCAAGGATATCGAAGCCGATATCGTCCGCAACGGCATCCTCGACACCGGCAACCGTATCGACGGCCGCGACACCAAGACCATCCGCCCCATTCTGGCGGAAGTCGGCGTATTGCCGCGCGTTCACGGTTCGGCGCTCTTCACCCGCGGCGAAACGCAGGCGATCGTCGTCACCACGCTCGGCACCGGCGATGACGAGCAGATCATCGACGCGCTGGCCGGCGAATACAAGCAGGCCTTCATGCTGCATTACAACTTTCCGCCGTACTCGGTCGGTGAAGCGGGCCGCATGGGCGGCGCCGGACGCCGCGAAATCGGCCACGGCAAGCTCGCCTGGCGCGCCATCAACCCGCTGCTGCCGACGAAAGAGCAGTTCCCCTACACCATCCGCGTGGTCTCGGAGATCACCGAGTCCAACGGTTCGTCCTCGATGGCGACTGTCTGCGGCTCCTCGCTCGCGCTGATGGATGCGGGCGTTCCGCTCTCCCAGCCGATCGCGGGCATCGCGATGGGCCTGATCAAGGAAGGCGACAAGTTCGCCGTCCTCTCCGACATCCTCGGCGACGAAGATCACCTCGGCGACATGGACTTCAAGGTCGCGGGCACCAAGAACGGCGTCACCGCGCTGCAGATGGACATCAAGATCACCTCCATCACCGAAGAGATCATGAAGATCGCCTTGGGGCAAGCGCATGACGGGCGTATCCACATCCTCGGCGAAATGGCCAAGGCGCTCACCTCCGCACGTTCGGAACTGAACCAGAACGCGCCGCAGATCGTCACGCTGACCATTCCGAAGGACAAGATCCGCGACGTCATCGGCTCCGGCGGCTCGGTCATCCGCGAAATCGTCGCGCAGACCGGTGCCAAGATCGACATCGAAGACGACGGCACCGTTCAAGTCGCCGCCGTCAACGCCGACAGCATCAAGGCTGCCGTCGACTGGATCAAGGGCATCACCGCCGTGCCGGAAGTCGGCGCGATCTACGAAGGCACCGTGGTCAAAATCATGGAGTTCGGCGCGTTCGTCAACATCCTGCCGAAGACCGACGGCCTCGTGCATATCTCCGAGCTGTCGACCCAGCGCGTCAAGCAAGTCTCCGACGCCGTCAAGGAAGGCGACAAGGTGCGCGTGAAATGCATCGGCCTCGACGAGCGCGGCAAGATCAAGCTCTCGATCAAGGCGCTGCAAAAGGAAGAAGACGGCCATAAAGAAGCCGTTTAATTCTTTGCACTTTTGAACTGCCTCAAAAACCCCCTTCCCTGAAAAGAAGGGGGTTTTTATCAGATGAGCCCCGAGAACATTCCCGAAAGGTGAACCATGAAAGTCATCCCCTTCCCGACAGAGCCGCTGGAAAAGCCCGCATGGTCGGACGTCGCGCCGGAAAAAGTTGTCACCGGCCAGCCGCAATCCGCCTACAAAGTTCTCTACACCAGCACCTCCGAAGATTTCACGACCGGCATTTACGAATGCACGGCGGGCAAATGGAAGACCAGCTACACCGAAGACGAATTCTGCACCCTGATCGAAGGCAAGCTCCGCATGACCAGCGACACGGGCGAAGTGCAGGAGTTTCAGGCGCCGGACAGCTTCCTCATTCCCTCCGGCTATTCCGGATTGTGGGAACCGCTGACAAAACTGCGCAAATTCTTTGTCATCTACGAAAAAAACGGGTGACAGTGCAAATGCGGACTAAAAAATCCGGCTTCCGTGTTTGTTCACGGGGAACGGGTTTTTATTATGCACCTATTGACTCCCCCTGATTATGTCCTTACTCTCCCCGCATTCAACCCCCATGAAAGGAATTATTATGGCTATTAAACTTTCCGATGCTGACAAAAAGACACTGACCGACGCCTTCAACGAAGCCGTCAACAAATCCCCCGACGCCGACACGCCGACCACGATGCTGTCCGCTGACGGTTCGGAAACGACCTTCCGCGCAGTCGTCGAAAAAGGCCTCAAAGACGGTACCATCTTCAAAAACATTGAAATGATGTTGAACAATATGCCGGTTTCGCTCGACGAGATCGTAGCAGAAACGAAGAAGGTCAGATTTGCCCTTCCCAAGCAGCCGAAACCGTAAGGCTTCGAACGCAATAAAGGTCAAGGGCGCAGGTTTCAGGACCCGCGCCCTTTCCTTTTTAAAAGAAATGATAAAAACGTGGAATTTGACATTTTCCATTATCTGTTATATAATTATGAAAATTAGGGGCGAGACAGGGGATTAAACATGCTGCCACCGCAAGTCATTACCGAACATGAAGGCTTTATGGTTGTGCGCGACGACCTTCTGCCGGGCGGCACCAAGCGCCGCGTCCTCTCCCTGATGTTCAACGATATGGCGGAAAAAGAACTTGTCTATCCTTCCGTGCCCTTCGGCTCCGGCCCCGTTGCCGTCGCCGAGAGCGCGCGCGACACCGGAAAAACCGCCGTTTTGTTCTATCCCGCCCGCAAGCGCGAAAACTGGAGTCGGCAAATGAAAGACGCCGAAGCCGCGGGCGCGAAGATCGTCCTCGTCGAAGGCGGCAACCTCAAAACCCTGATGAAACGGGCGCACGACTACGCCGACCGCCATGCGGACGCGCGCTGCCTCAAGCTGGGCTTCGATACGCCCGATTACATCGAGAAACTCGCGGAAATCGCGCGTGCCCTGCCCGTGAAGCCCAAGGAAGTCTGGTGCGCCACCGGCACCGGAACAATCAGCCGCGCGCTGCAAAAGGCCTGGCCGGAAGCACGGCATCACGCCGTGGTCATCGACGACAAAGGCTCGACCGGCAACGCGGTACGCCACACGATGAAAGAAGCCTTCAATCTGGCCGCCCAGCCGCCCTTCCCCGCCTCGGCGCACTTCGAAGCGAAAGCCTGGGGCATCATGAAGCGCAAGGGGCACCGCGGCGCGCTGTTCTGGAACGTCGGCGCCTGAAACGCGGCGATTCCCGCTAACCTCCTTTTATTAAACGTCAAATTGTACAGGATTGACTCCCTCCCGCCTTATGGTACCTTTTGCCACTCCCGAGCCAAATCATAGTTTAGAAAAGGATATCCCCCATGAAGATTGTTACCGCTGCCGATTTTGAAGCAGAAGTTTTGAAGTCCGAAAAGCCCGTTCTCGTCGATTTCTTCGCCACCTGGTGCGGCCCGTGCAAATCGCTCGCACCCATCCTCGAGCAAATCGCCGTTGAAAAAGCCGACAGCCTGAAAATCGTCAAGGTTGACGTCGACGCCTCGCCGGAACTCGCAGCGCAATATGGCATCCGCGCGATGCCGACCATGATGGTCTTCAAGGACGGCGACCCCGTCGCCACCAAAGTCGGCGCCGCCCCGAAATCCGCCCTCGTCAAATGGATCGACAGCGCCGTCTCGGCGGTGAAGATCACCCTCTCTGAAGCCGACAAGAAGAAGCTGACGGACGCCTTCAACGAAGCCGTCAACAAATCTCCCGATGCCGACACGCCGACCTCTCTTCTCACGGCCGACGGTTCGGAAACGACGCTGCGCAAGGCGATCGAAAAAGAACTCAAGGACGGCAGCGTCTTCAAGCAGGTCGAAATGCTGCTGAACGCGACGCAAATGCCGATTGACGAGTTCATCAAAGGCCTCAAGCAAACCGGTCTCGCGCTGCCCAAGCCGCCGAAACCGTAAAGCGTAAAAAATTTTCCTATCACCCAAGGGCGCAAGTTTCCAAGCTTGCGCCCTTATGATATGAAAGAGCCATGATTGAAACCGAAAGGCTGATCCTGCGCCGCTGGACGGACGAAGACCTCGCCCCCTTCGCCGCGATCAACGCCGACCCGAAAGTGATGGAATTCATCGGCCCGCCGAAAACGGAGGACGAAACGCGGCAGGCGGTCGCGCGCATCGAAGACGGCTTTGAGGAAAACGGCTTCGGTCTTTACGCCGCGGAACTCAAAGAGACAGGCGCGCTGACCGGCTTCATCGGCGTTTCCGTGCCGCATTTCAAAGCGCCCTTCACCCCCTGCATCGAGATCGGCTGGCGGCTTTCGTCAGCGCACTGGGGCAGGGGTCTGGCGCCCGAAGGCGCGCGCGCCGTGCTGGACAATATGTTCCACCGCGACGGCATAGCCGAAATCGTCAGCTTTACCGCCGTCATCAACAAAAAATCCATGCGGGTCATGAAAAAACTGGGTATGAAAACAAACCCGCGCGACAATTTCGACCATCCCGCATTGCCTGATGACAACCCGCTGCGTCCGCATGTATTATACAGGCTGAACAAGAACGAGTGGCGCTGACATGTCAAAACTGATCATCCCCAAAATCATCGGCCACCGCGGCGCCTGCGCCTACGCGCCCGAGAACACCCTCGCCTCGATCCATGCCGCCGCGGACATCGGAGTCGAATGGGTCGAGATAGACGTCAAGCTCACCCGCGACCATGTGCCGGTGATTTTTCATGACGAAGAGCTGAGCCGCTGCACCAGCGGCTCCGGCCTTATCGCCGAGACGGATTTTAAAGACTTGCGGGAACTCGACGCTGGCGCATGGTTCGGCGAAAGCTTCATGGGAGAAAAGATCCCCACGCTCGAAGAAGCGCTCAATGCGGTGATCGACCGCAACCTCGGCCTCAACCTCGAGATCAAGCCCTGTCCGGGGCGGGAAGTGGAAACGGCGGAAATCGCGCTCGACTTCGCCACGCGCATCTGGCCGGACGATGCGCCGCCTCCGCTGATCTCCAGCTTCAGCTACGTCAGCCTCGAAAGCGCGATGGACGTGATGGAAGAATGGCCGCGCGGCATTTTGATCGACGCGCATTTCGACCAGTGGCAGGACATCGCCGCGCACCTCGACGCGCACACCGTCAATATCAACGGCCTGACCGTGACGCCGGAACAGCTGGGAGATTACCTCGCTTTCGGCAAACCCGTCCTCGCCTACACCATCGACGACCCCGCCAAGGCGCAAGACCTGTTCGACCGCGGCGTGACCGGCGTCTTCTCCAACTGCCCCGACGTCATCCGCGAAGAGATCGAAACGCTGCATTAACAAGAAAGAAACGACCATGAGTCAGGAAAAACCGATCGTCTGCATTCTCGCCAACAATGTCCTTCACAACAAATCCCCCGTGCAGGCCGTCAAGCAGCAATACATCACGCCGCTGGTCGAAGTCGTGGACGCGGCACCGCTTCTTCTTCCCGCCATCGGCAAAAGCTTCAGCCTCAAAAGCATCGCCTCCAGAATAGACGGGCTGCTGCTGACCGGATCGCCGTCGCACGTCGACCCCGCGAACTACGGCTGCAAGCGCATCTTCGAAGACGACAGGCTAGATACGATGCGCGACGCAACGTCCCTGCCGCTCTTGCGCGACGCGCTGGAACTGGACATTCCAACCCTTGCCATCTGCCGCGGGTTTCAGGAGATGAATGTCGCTTTCGGCGGCACGCTGCACCAGTTCGTCCACAAGCTACCGGGCAAGCTCGACCACCGCGAGCCGGAAGAATACCGCAAGCCGGAAAACTCCGGCGCAAAAGAGCAATACGAGCGGCAGGCGCACAACATCCGCGCGCAAACCGGCGGCTTGTTTGAAAGGCTGAACCTGCCGCAAAAGTTCGTGACCAACTCGCTCCACACGCAGGGCGTGGACAGGATCGGCGACGGGCTTTTCATCGAAGGGATTTGCGAAGACGGGCTTATCGAGGCGTTTTCCGTGCCCGGCAAGCGGTTTTTCCTCGGCGTGCAGTGGCACCCGGAAGGCGACTTCCGCCGCAATCCCGTTTCAAAAATGCTGTTCGAGGCGTTCGGGCGCGTTTTGCGCGAGAAGTAAGTCTTTAAACCTTCTCGTGGCTGCCGTCGCAGAATGGCTTTGCGCCGCTGTGCTTGCACATGCAGAAAAAGACGGTTTCGGATTTCTTCGCCTTGTGAATGACCGGAGAAAACGCCGTGCCGCTGTGCGAACCGTCGCAGAACGGCTGCTTGCCCGATTTGCCGCAGGCGCACCAGGCGTAGGTCTTGCCGGCTTCGACGTCCACGGCCATCGGCTCGCGCGCGGCGACTTTCGGTTGATCCGTCATGTCAGTGCTCTCCGTTTCCGTTGGTTGCGGCAATCTCGTCGAATGTTTCGTTGCGCGGCATGCCGATGACATTGAAACCGCAATCGACATAGTGGTTCTCGCCCGTCACCGCCGACGAAAGATCGGAGAGGAAATAGAGCGCGCTATTGCCGATTTCCTCCAGCGTGACCGAGCGCTTCAAGGGCGAGGCCTTGGTGGTGAATTTGAACGTATGGCGCGCATTGCCGATTACCGCGCCCGCAAGCGTGCGCATCGGCCCCGCCGAAATCGAATTGACGCGGATATTCCGCGGGCCGAGATCGGCGGCAAGATAGCGCACGGACGCTTCCAGCGCCGCTTTGGCCACGCCCATGACGTTGTAGTTCGGCATCACCCGCTCGGAGCCGAGATAGGAAAGCGTAATCATGCTGCCGCCGCCTTTCATCAGATCCTTCGCACGGCGCGCGACGGAAGTGAAGGAATAGCAGGAGATATGCAGCGAGTTGAGGAAGTTGTTCAAAGAAGTATCGACGTAATGCCCGCTCAGCTCGTCCTTGTTCGAATAGGCGACGGCATGAACGACGAAATCGAGCTTGCCCCATTCTTTTTCCAGCGTGGCAAAAACCTGATCGAGGTCTTCTTCCTTCGCCACGTCGCAGGGCAGGACCAGCTTGGCGCCGAGGCTTTCCGCCAGCGGGCGGACGCGCTTGCCGAAGGCCTCGCCCTGATAGGTGAAGGCCATCTCCGCGCCGTGTGCATGCAGCGTTTTGGCAATTCCCCAGGCGATGGAATGGTCGTTCGCGACCCCCATGATCAGCCCGCGTTTTCCTTGCATGAGTTTTTCCATGATTATTGATCCCCGTAGCGCGACAGCGCCAGCGTGGCATTGGTGCCGCCGAAGCCGAAGGAATTGGAGAGCACGGTCTCATGCGTCACGCCGTCTTCGCGCTTCAAGACAATCGGCAATCCTTTCGCCGCGGGATCGAGTGTTTCGACATTGGCCGAAGCGCAGATGAATTTGTGCTTCATCATCAACAGGCAATAGATCGCCTCTTGCACGCCGGTCGCGCCGAGACTGTGGCCGGTCAGCGACTTGGTCGAACTGAATTTCGGCACTTTATCGCCGAAGACTTCTTTCATCGCGCCCAGTTCCGCGCCGTCGCCCACCGGCGTCGAGGTGCCGTGGGTGTTGATATAAGAGACAGAGCCTTTGACGGTGGCCAGCGCCTGTTTCATGCAGCGCACCGCGCCCTCGCCCGAAGGGGCGACCATGTCGTAGCCGTCAGACGTCGCGCCGTAGCCGGTGACTTCGGCGTAAATCTTCGCGCCCCGCGCTTTGGCGTGTTCCAGTTCTTCCAGCACCACCGCGCCGCCGCCGCCGGCGATGACGAAGCCGTCGCGGTTGGCGTCATAGGCGCGGGAGGCCTTGGCCGGCTCCTGATTGTATTTGGAGGAGAGCGCGCCCATCGCGTCGAACAACAGCGTCAGCGACCAATCGAGTTCCTCGCCGCCGCCCGCGAACATCACGTCCTGTTTGCCCCACTGGATCATCTCGACGGCGTTGCCGATGCAGTGCGCCGAGGTCGCGCAGGCCGAGGTGATGGAATAGTTGACGCCCTTGATCTTGAACGGCGTGGCAAGACAGGCGGAATTGGTCGAGGACATGCAGCGCGTCACCATGTACGGCCCGATGCGCTTGGGGCCTTTTTCGCGGCAAACATCAAAAGATTCGAGCAGGTTCTTAGTCGAAGGCCCGCCCGAGCCCATGATCAGGCCGGTGCGTTCGTTGGAAATGTCTTTTTCCTCCAGCCCCGCGTCCTTGATCGCCTGATCGAGCGAAATATAGTTGTAGGCCGCGCCGTCGCCCATGAAGCGCAGCAGCTTGCGGTCGATCAGCGCCGCGATGTCGATGTTCGGGCGGCCTTCGACGTGGCTGCGGAAGCCCACCTCGGCGTATTTCTCGGAGAAGACGATGCCCGACTTCCCGTCCTTCAAAGATTGCGTGACTTCGTCCTGACTGTTGCCAATGCAGGAGACGATGCCGATGCCGGTGACGACGACGCGTCGTGTCATGATGATGTCCTTAAGAGTTCAGAGTTACATTGCGCGGGGGTTTTCGAACAGGCCGACCTTGAGGTCGTTGCACTCGTAAATGACCTTGCCGTCCACCTCGACCACGCCGTCGCCGATGCCCAGCACCAGACGGCGGTTGATGATGCGCTTGATGTTGACGCGGTAGGTGACCTTTTTCGCTTCCGGCAGGACCTGCCCCGTGAATTTCACCTCGCCGACGCCGAGCGCACGGCCCGAACCGGGCGCACCCGTCCAGCCGAGGTAAAAGCCGAGCAATTGCCAGACGGCATCGAGACCAAGGCATCCCGGCATGACCGGATCGCCCTCGAAATGGCAGTTGAAGAACCACAGGTCCGGCTTGATGTCCAGCTCGGCGACGATCTCGCCCTTGCCGTGGGCGCCGCCCTCGGCCGAAACGTTGGTGATGCGGTCGAACATCAGCATCGGCGGCAGCGGCAATTTGGCGTTGCCGGGGCCGAAAAGCCGGCCCTTGCCGCAGGAAATCAGATCGTCGTAGGAATAGCTGGATTTGGGTTGAAAGCTCATATCTTCTTTCACTTTGGCGTTAGAATTTTTCACAAGTTCTCCTTCCTTCAGGCTGGAATAACATGCTCCTTATACTGCGTGCCCAGAATCATGCCGGTTTTCGCTAGGGATTTTGCAATACTTGGGTGAATCTGTCCAACATCTTCGACAGATATGACGGCAACCATGCGGCCCGCTGCCTTGGCAACCGCCGTTGCACGTCCCAGAGGATCATCTAACCCTATCAAAACAAAGAATTCTTCTATCGTGGGCTTAATTTCCTTAAGATAATGCGGGATTTTCTTGTCATCGACATCGTTGGCGGCGGCGAGAGCGCCCCAGTTCTTGGTGCCCGGCGTGCCGTGGCGCAGAGATTCCCGCACCATGACGTTCATCAGCTCCTTGTCGGTGCCCTCCGGCAGCTTCATCTTCTCTTCGGCAATGTGAAGGTAATAGCCCGCGACGGCGCCGATCCCTACCAGAGATTCCGATGTGGCGTGGGCGTTGTCGGTCATGAACTCCTCGACCAGAAAATCGCAGAAATCCTGCGTCGCCATCTCGAAGGTCAGAGAAGAGATGACGCATTCCACCATCAGGCGCAGCATGCGGTCCCTGGCATAGCCCTCTTTTTCCCACAGCGGGACGTCATTGATAATCAGGGCGATGGCGATTTCATGCAGGTCGTCGAGACCTTTGGGCAACTTCTCGGCCGTGTTGCGCGCCAGCAGCCGCCCCAGCTCCGTGTCATGGTCGACCACGGTGGCGAGCGGCATCAGCGCGTCCGGCTCGGCGCTGTCCGACGGATCGGTGCGCAGCAGGTCGGCGATACGGTGAAACGCCTGCTCCATGATCACGTCAGGCTCCTCGTATTCGAGCAGCGTCTCGGTGAGCAGCCCCGCATAAATGCAGAGCGCACGCAGCATCCGCGCCTTCGGATCCTTGTCCTTGATCAGCGTATTAATCCGCGTCTGGATGTTTTTCGCTTCCTCTTTCAGCCGTTCCTGAGAGTCGGGAGATGTCAAAATTAAGCTTCTTTCTTTTTACTTTTTAAAGGTCTCTTCCGGCAAAACACCCCAGACGTTCCGCCGCTCGACCCATCCTCCGTATCCTGCAATCCTGATACGACACCATCCTTCGGTGCAACGGTCAAGCTCTGCAATCACGCCGGTCTCAAGCTTGACGACGGGGCGTGAATCCGCCGCCGGATCGTCGCGCATGACGTGTTCACCGCCGATGATGATAACCGCTCTTTTTCCAGAAAGCAAGTCTCTGAAGACCCAGCCTTCATCGCCGTCTTTATCACGGATTTTCCGCCAGCCGTTGAACTGTTTGACGATCTCGACAGGCAGTCCTTCCTTCTTCAGCACGACCGTGATCGGGTAGCGCAGGCCCGGGCCGGTGCGGACGTTGACCTGGTTAGACGCGAGCGTGACAAAACGCGGAACGGGCAGTTGGGGCGCCAGAGGGTCCTGAAATGAGGCATGCACCGCAGCGGCGCCGACAGTTAAAGCCGCGATGGCGGCAGAGCCGAAAACAACCGCTACTGTAAGCCAAAAAACGTTCCTCATGATGCGCAAAGAATAGGCGTAAAATCCGCCCTATCCAACCTTTTTTTCCAGCCCTTTTTTATCTCGACTTTTTATTCATAATACGATAAAAGGGCGCATGAGCATGGCGCAGAAAACAACCAGAAACAAAATTGACCGCCGCCTCTCGGTCGCGCCGATGATGGGCTGGACGGACAGGCATGACCGCTATTTTCTGCGCCTGATCTCGCAGAACGCCCTGCTTTACACCGTCATGCTGACCACCGGCGCGCTGATCCACGGCAAGAAGCTCGAGATCCTCGACTACAATCCCGAGGAGCATCCGGTCGCGCTGCAACTCGGTGGCGCCGACCCCAAGGATCTCGCAGTTTGCGCGAAACTGGGAGAGCAATACGGCTACGACGAGATCAACCTCAACTGTGGCTGCCCGAGCGAGCGGGTGCAAAACGGCAGCTTCGGCGCCTGCCTGATGGCGGAACCGCAACTGGTTGCCGACTGCGTGGACGCGATGAAGCAGGAAGTGTCCATCCCCGTCACGGTCAAAACGCGCATCGGCATCGACGAACAGGATGAGTACGGCTTTCTGACCGACTTTATCGGCGCGAGTGCGGAACGCGGTTGTGAAGTCTTCATCATCCATGCGCGCAAAGCGTGGCTGAACGGCCTTTCTCCCGCCGAGAACCGCACCGTGCCGCCGCTGCGCTATGATGTGGTGCATCAGTTGAAGCGCGACTTCCCGCAGCTGACCTTCATCCTCAACGGCGGCATCAAAACGCTCGACGGCGTGCGGCAGGGATTGATGGATACGGACGGCGTGATGATCGGCCGCGAGGCTTATCAAAACCCTTATTTTCTGGCGGAGATCGAACGCGAAATATTCAACACGCCTGATGTGCGCACGCGCGGCGAGATCATGGAGGCGATGATGCCTTATATAACCCGCTGTCTCTCCGCGGGCGTTGAATTAAAAGACATCACGCGGCATCTGCTCGGCCTCTACAACGGCCTGCCCGGCGCGCGGCGCTGGCGGCAGGTCTTGAGCCGCGAGGCCTATCTTCCCGCCGCAAACGAAAACGTGGTGTTGGAAGCTTTGAAGCAGATCAGGCAATAAAAATACCGCCGGTCACATACCCGGCGGACGCTGCGGCCTGACCGGCCGCTGTTTCCTGACTTGTTGTTTCTGGTCGTAATCGCGGGAGAAGTTGCGTGTGTTAATGGCGAAAATAGCCGACGCGATGATATTCAGAGCCACCGCCACCGGAGCGGCATAGGTCGCCGCGGCCGCCCCGACGCCGACCGCCGCAACGCTCAAATAGGCATTCGCTGCGGCACTGCCGCCCCTTTTGAAAGCAAGGGCATTGAACATCTCCGTGATCGCGCCCTTTTGAGGTATTTTCCCCACTATGTTCCCCTGATTCCTAAAATTAGGCTCAAATTTATTTATACTCCAATTTAATAATTATGTCAATATATGCCGCGCAATGCTGTTAATGAAATTAATATTTTTCAATGTCTTATGCGTATAACGCAACAAAAACCCTCTGTCTTCCGCAACAGGTTCCGGCCCGCCCAACACGCGGCTGGCGGCAGGTTTTAAGCCACAAGGCCCATCCTGCCGCCGCACGCGAAAACGTGGTGATGGAAGCGCTCAAGCGCGCGATTTTAAGACTGCGGCTGTCCCGCCAGAGGGTCTGCGCCGAAGCGGTTGTCACCCGCGTCTCCTTTTGTGCAGTACCAGTACAGCAGCGGAAGAAGGCCGATAATCGTAATGCCGATCAGCAGCCACCAGCCGCTTTTGTTCAGGTCGTGCAAACGCCGCACGGTCAGCGCCAGACGCGGAAAGAATATAATCAGCGAGAGGCCAAGGCCGGCAATGCCCATGACGATTCTCCCGCCGGGCCCGATATGGAGGGCGTAGGCGGGCAGCGCAACCCTGTCAATGACATTGGCGACAAGACTGGCCAGAAAGCAGAACAGGACGAAGTACCAGAATTCGCTGCGGCTTGCCCGTCCTGAAAAATTGAAAAAGTTTTTGAAACCAGACTCAATGGCTTGGATAAAACCCATTTTTGAAATCCCCTTAATGGTTGGCGAAAAAGACACTTCAAGAGAATTCTAGATGACTATTTTCTGTTGGAAAAGCCTTTTCAGACAAGCGCCTAGCGGTAGGCCATCACCGCATGGCCGTTTTTACGCAGCCATTTGCGCCCCTGCGCCGCGTCTTCGGCGAGATCAGCGCACAGCGCCCAGAACTTGCGGCTGTGGTTGAGATGCACGCGGTGCGCGACCTCGTGCGCCACGACATAATCCAGCACAACCGGCGGCGCGAGGATCAGCCGCCATGAAAACATGATCCGCCCGTCCGGCCCGCAACTGCCCCAGCGCGCTTTCGGGTCGCGGATGGTGACCGGATGCGGCTGCAGGCCCAGTTTGTCCTGCTTTTGCGCCGCCACGTCTTCCAGCACGTCGCGCGCCGTGTTTTTGAGAAAGTCCCTCACCCGCCGCGCCAGATGCTCGGGGCGGCCATGCACGACCAGCATATCTTCCTCCAGCGCCGCCACTCCGCGCCCGTCGCGGCGGACTATGGTGAAATCGCGCCCGTAAACGGAAACAACGTCGCCCTCGGCAAAATTTTTCGGCGGCACAATCGTGCTGCGGCGGCGGGCGATCCAGTCCTTGTTCTCGCCGATAAAGCGCAAGGCCGCGCGCTCCGATCCGCCGCGCGGCCACGTCAGAATGACGTCGCCCAGCTTCGGGTCCACGCGCAGGCTGAAACGCCGCGCGCGCGCATGGGTACGCACGCGCACGCCGCCGATTTCTTCGGGCGCGATAGCGGGGGGGGGTCGCTTAAGCGGCCTGAACATTGTGAACGGCGAGATACTTGTTCAGCGCGTCGATATAGGCGCGGCACGACGCGACGATCACGTCGGTATCGACGCCCGCGCCGTGATAGGTATGCCCGTGCGCGGAGAGCGCGATGTTCACCTCGCCCTTGGCGTCCGAGCCTTCGGTCAGCGCCCTCAGTTCATAATTGTGCAGCGTCAGGTCGTCGTGCGGCACCAGCGACTTCATAGCCTTGAAGCAGGCATCGACAGGGCCTTTGCCCGCGGCTTTGGCCTTTTTCTTCTTGCCGTCCAAATCGATCTCCAGTTCCGCTTCCTGCGGGCCCGTGGAGCCGGAGCGCACGGCGAGCGAAACGAAATGGATATGTTCCTCCGGCAAATCGCCTTCCGCGCGCGCTAC
>JAJZFS010000075.1:0-5149 GCA_021805245.1 Pseudomonadota bacterium
GGCTTTTTGAACGTGCCGAAGATCAAGGGCAACCATGCGGCGATGAAGTCCGGCATGCTGGCCGCCGAGGCGCTGGTCGAGATGTTCCGCAACGGCGACACGGCGGGCAGGGAATGCGAAGGCTACCGCAAAAAATTCGAAGAGAGCTGGCTGAAAGACGAATTGCGCGCCGCGCGCAATATCCGCCCCGGTTTTCGCCGGGGCTTGTGGGCGGGGCTGTTTTTATCGGCGCTCGATACCTATATTTTCCGCGGCAACGCGCCGTGGACGCTGAAAAACCATGCCGACCATAAGGCTTTGAAACGCGCCCAAGACATGCCGAAAATCGACTATCCCAAGCCGGATGGCGTTTTGACGTTTGACCGGCTGTCGTCGGTCTTTCTGTCCAACACCAATCACGAAGAAGACCAGCCCTGCCACCTGCAACTGATCGACCCGACCGTGCCGATCAAGGTAAACCTGCCGGAATACGACGCGCCGGAGCAGCGTTATTGTCCCGCTGGCGTCTATGAAATTGTGAAGGACGGGGCGGGCGATCCGAAATTGCAGATCAATGCGCAAAACTGTGTGCATTGCAAGACCTGCGACATCAAGGATCCAACGCAGAACATCAACTGGGTCGTGCCGCAGGGCGGCGGCGGGCCGAACTATACGGGCATGTAGACGGGTATATAATTGCTGCCGCCCTTTGAATTTTTATTTGCGCGGCGGCGGGCCGAACTATACGGGCATGTAACAATCTGTCTTTCGTGAACAGTTTTCTTTTGGCCGCCTGCGTTTTATGCCAGGCCGGAGGCTTCGGCGCGTGCACGCTGTCCTTCTGAAGCGGCTTCCAGTTATCTTCCGGCTGCGCCAGCCGGTCGAGAATGACCTTGACCGCCGCGAGGTTCCAGATGCCGGCCAGATGGCCGCCGTCCACTTCGACATTCTCCACCTGCGGCGCTTGGGGGTTGAGGCAGCCCTGCCAGTCGGCGATGCCGTCGGTTTTCGAGTAAATCGAGGTCGTCGGCACCGGCGGCGGCGTGACCAGCCGTTCCGCCATGCCGTCTGATTTCAGGGAAACGCTTTCGTCGCTCAAGGCCTCGATGGAGGCGATCAGAAAGTTCGGCGTGGTATCCTTGTTTAATCTCGCGCCGAACGGCGTATTGATGCTGATCGCGCTGCGGACCAGTTCGGGGAACTCCCGCCCCAGTTCGCGCGCGTAAATGCCGCCGTGACGGTATCCGTATAGCCGAAAGACGGCAGGACCAGCACCGGATGCCCGTCGCCACGCGGCGCCGTCCGGCGCAAGTCGGGCCAGCCTTTGACGAATTTGCGGTATGTTGCTGCAGCGCGGAAAGCTTCGGCCGCGTTGAGGGCATGTCCCTTCCAGCTTATGGTCGTTTTCTCCTTGCGCGAAACGGTCTGTGAATGCCCCACGGAATAGCAGTTCAACGCGCGTTTAACAATTTTTTATGCGGTTTTTGAGTAATAATATTATAAAACGGGCGCGCGGTTACGAGTTATTAATTTCTCTGTGCCACTCTATATCTAGAGAGTTGTTCCCGCTTTTGAAGGGTCTTCCACGTGCGTGAATTAAGGTTTTTCTATGCTCTGGCGCTGGTGACGGTTGTTGCGGCCGCGCTTGGCGCCTGTTCCACCCACCAGATGAGCAAGGCGGCATCGCTGGAAGTTGTCCCCTCACCGGTCACGTTTTCCGGCAGTTATCTCGCCGGACGATTCGCGCAGCAGCAGGGCGACTGGAACCGTGCGCAGAAATATATGGGCGATGCGCTGGCTTACGACAGCGCCAATGCGGGATTGATGCAGCGGACGTTTTTGCTCGCCGTCGGCGCGGGCGACTTCGATACCGCGCGGAGTCTGGCCAAAAGGATGCTGGCGAAAGACAAAGGGGCCGCCATTGCCGCGTCGGGCACCGACGCGCTGGCGCTGATCTTCATGGGGTGCGATGCGATCGGCCACCATGACTACAAGGGCTCCTTGACCTATTTGAAGAAACTGCCCGACACGGGCTTCGGCACCTACACCAAGCCCGTGCTCATGGCCTGGGCGAAGATGGGCATGCACGACACAAAGGGCGCGCTGAAGGATTTATCCATCGCGGACGCCCCGGACGGCCCGATGTATGCGATGTACTCGGGTTTGATGGACGAGCTGGCCGGAAACATGAACGCCGCCGCGGATGATTACAAAGGCGCGATGACGGGCGGCCTGAGCCTGCATCAGGCGGTGCTGACGGCGAACTTCTTCGCCCGTTACGGCGAGCCGGAGATCAGCCGCCAGGTCTATCATCAGCTGGCGGCCATCTATCCCTACAACCCCTACATCAGCGCGATGGAGCACAGCGATCCGCGCCGCATCGTTCCGCCCAATCTTAGCACCGCGGCGGACGGCGCGGCGATTTCCATGTTCGACCTCGCCTCCGTGCTGTATCAGCGCCATGCTTACGACAGCGCGCAAATCTACGGCAATCTTGTCGCGCTGCTGTCGCCGAATTCGCCGTTCGCGCACTTGATGCAGGGGGATATTGCGTCTTTTCACGACAATTATGCCGCCGCTATCGCGGACTACGGCGCCATCCCGCCGTCCGCGCCGCTGCACTGGATTGCGCAAGTGCGCCTGACGGAAGTTTATGAAACGGCCGGACAGACGGATAAGTCCATCGCCATGCTGACGGCAATGGAGAAAAACCCCTTCGCCCGCGACGGCGCGCTGGTGTCGCTTGGCGACACCTACCGCCGCCATGCGCAATATGCCGCTGCGGTGGACGCTTATACGCAGGTGCTTGCCGCCAGCCCCAAAATAACGAAGAGCGAGTGGCCGATCCTTTATGCCCGCGGCATGGCGGAATCGCGCCTCAATAAATGGCCAGCCGCCGAAAAGGACCTGACGCTGGCGCTGTCTTTTCAGCCGGACAATCCGATGATTCTCAATTTTCTCGCCTATAGCTGGGCGAACAAAGGGGTCAATCTCGACAAGGCGCTGGCCTATGCCAAGCACGCCGTGACGCTCCGCCCCGACGACGGCTATATTCTCGACAGTTACGGCTGGACGCTGTTCCGCCTCGCGCACTATCAGGAGGCCGTTTCGTGGCTGAAGCAGGCGGTGGCGCAGGTGCCGGACGACACGACGCTGCTCGACCACCTCGGCGACGCCTATTGGGAAACCGGCAGCCAGGTCGCGGCGCGCAGCGAATGGCGTCATGCGCGGGACATCAGCCAGAACGCCTCGTTCAAGGCGCTGGTGGCGCAGAAGATCGCTCACGGCATCACGGTGCCGAGCGAGTTGTCTTCCAGCGCGCCCTAAGGCTCTCGACAACAGCGGCACGATCGTCTAGCCTTTTCGGCATGCCGCACTCTTTTCAGGTTTTTGCGCCCGCCAAGGTCAATCTCTTTTTGCACGTCACCGGAAAACGCGCCGATGGCTATCATACCCTGCAAAGCCTGATGGTCTTTGCCGATGCGGGCGATGCTTTGTCTTTCGGTGAGCATGAAGGGTTCATTGTCGAAACGGCCGGTCCGTTCGCAGACGACCTGCCGAAAACGGAAGACAACCTGATCGACAAGGCGGCGCGCCTGCTGGCGGCGGAATATGCTGTGCCCTTACGTGGAAAAATCGTGCTGACCAAAAATCTGCCTGTCGCCTCCGGCCTCGGCGGCGGATCTGCGGATGCGGCGGCGGCCCTGCGGGGTCTGGCGCGGCTGTGGGATCTGCCGGAAGAGGCGTCGCGTTTGCGCGCACTGGGATTACGCCTCGGCGCCGACCTTCCCGCCTGTATCGGGAGCCGTGCTGTCTTTGCCGATGGTATTGGTGAAGTTCTGACGGCGATGAAAGATATGCCGGCGTTGCATCTCGTGCTGGTCAATCCCCGTGTCAGCGTGCCGACGGCGGAGGTGTTTAAAAAACGGCAAGGGGCTTTTAGCGAACCTCTGCCTGTGCCGGAAAAGATCACGGCGGATTTTCTCGGCGAGTGCCGCAACGATTTGACGCAGGCCGCCATCGCCGTGGCACCGGAAATCGGCGATGTCCTGAGGGCGGTTGGGACAACGAACGGATGTCTGTTCGCCCGCATGTCCGGCAGCGGCGCGACCTGCTTCGGCTTTTATGAAGATGCAGGCGCGGCGGGGCAAGCGGCGAATGTGCTGACGGCGGCGCATCCCGCCTGGTGGATTCGGGCGGCAAAGGTGATTTAAAAGGGTTGTTGGCCCATCGTCGGCGGCATTTGCAGCAGCCGGTCGAGCAAAGCCTCCGAAGGCTGTCCGTCTTGGGTCATGCCGAGTTTCCTCTCTGCGACGAGGATCGCGGCTTGCGTCTGCTGGTTCAGCGCGCCGTTCGGCTCGCCGGTCAGAAGCCCTTGCCGTATCAGGATGCGCTGAATATCCCCGAGCAGGGTATGCGGTTCATCCGCGTTCCCGCCTGCCGCAGGCGTGATGTCACCCACGCGCGGCGCGGCTTGGCCGGCGCCGTCCACATTGTCTCTGGTCTTGATGGCATCGCCCTCAATACGTTGTAAAGCCGCTTCTGCCCGCGGGTGGCCCTGTTTGGCGGCAAGACGGTACCATTTGATCGCTTCGGGCATATTGATCGGGCCGATGAAGTTGCTTTCATAGAGGACGCCGAGGTTGTAAGCGGCCTGCGAGACGCCGGCGTTTGCGGCTTTTTCGAAATAGGCGACGCCCTTGGGGATGTCTGTTTTTGTGCCGATGCCTTCAATGTAGGAGATGCCGAGGTTATACATCGCCTCCGGATGGCCGCGGTCGGCCGCCCTTTTATACCAGTAAAGCGCTGTCTTCATATCGGCCTTCACGCCAAGGCCCTGATGATAAATCACGCCGAGATTGTAGCTCGCGTTGGCGACGCCCTGATCGGCCGCTTGCGTGAACCAGAAACGTGCGCGGGCGTAGTCCTGCGCCACGCCGTTGCCGGCGGCGTAGAGCGTCGCAAGGTCGTGCTGTGCCGCCGGAACGCCGGCGTAGGCACGTTTTTGCAAAGTGGCGAGATCTCCGGTCAGCGTTGAATCCGGGGCGATGCCGCCTGCCGCCGCCGAACGCGTCGCACGGCAAGGTAGGCACAAGAGCCGAGCGACATCGACGGCCATGATGCCCGTCGTGACGTGGAAAAGCAACCGACGCAAGTGATCTGCAGGGGC
>JAJZFS010000075.1:5159-71307 GCA_021805245.1 Pseudomonadota bacterium
GGTCAGCGTTGCATCCGGGGCGCTGCCGCCTGACGCCGCCGTCATGGGGACGGTATTTTTGGCGGCGGTTGCAACCTTTGGCTTCGGCGCTGTCTTGGTGGCGGCCGCCTTCTTTGCAGATGTCTTCGCGGTAACGGTTTTTTCCGCTACGGCTGTCGTCGCGGCGACTTTTGTTTTTGGCGTCTTCACCGCCGCGGCTTTTTCTGCACCTATTTTTACCGCGGTTGTTTTTTCTACGACGGCGTTTGCAGCCGTTGGCGATTCAGATGCGGCAGCCGTTGCTTCCGCCGCTTTTTCCGGCGCGGGAGACGGGGGGGCGGGCGTTGTTGCCGCGGCCGTCTCGGCTGTTGTTTGCGCGGGCGGCGGGGTTGTCGCCGCCGTCTTCACAGGGGCGGCCTTGACCGCTGGCGCGGGCGTGGCGGTCGCGGTGGGCGGCGGGGCGGCCACCGGCGCGGTGGACGGTTCAGCCAGGGGCGTCGTTGGTGGCGGCACGATGGATTGCGGCGGGGCGGGCGGACTTGCCTGTTGCGCTTCGGCCAGCGTCTTCCATTTTCTGCTGTTCGGTTCAAGCTGGGTGAACTGCGATGCGCTCAAGGCGTTCAGCGCGGCGATCTGGCTCCTGGTCAGCGGCGGCGCGGACGGGCGGAAGATGACGATGCCGACGGCGAGCAGCGCGAGAGCGATGCTGGCCAGAGAAGCGGGGATGATCCAGCGTGGCAGCGCGGCGGCGGTGCCCGGCATATGCGTTTCGGGATTGACAACAACGGGCAGATAAAGTTTGCCGGTTTTTTCATCGACGGCGGCCTGCGATTCAATCAGCGCCAGCCGTTGCGCCAGACGGTCGCGCTCCGCCGCCACGCGCTCAAGCTTGCGGCCCAGAATCTCGACGGCGGTAAAGATTTCGGCATTGACCTTGGCTTGCCCTTCCAGCGTGCCGTTGGTCGGGTCGAGCAGGCGCTGCGCCTTGATTTTGCTGACAGTACCCATGAAGCGAGATGCCTCCGTCCTTCAAAATACGCCGAGGTTGACCTTGATATAAAAGATTATGAAATGGAATGTAACAGATTCTCGGTTAAAAAGACAGCGCTTAACGCTTGATTTTACGTCAGGATGCGAAAACAGGCGCTTAAGAGCGCTTGCGGTGTTGTTTTTATCCATAATACATGAACTTGTATTATGTTGACCTTGCGGGAAGCGGTTTTTTTTTATATTCTCCCTCGGCTGGAGTCTTCCCGACTCATCTGTATTGGGGTGTAGCCAAGCGGTAAGGCAGCGGTTTTTGGTACCGCCATTCCTAGGTTCGATCCCTAGCACCCCAACCATCTAGTCCTTCCATGTCCCAATCCTGAACTGAACTCGCTGAAAGTGGCGCGGGTGCGGGGCTTTTTCGCACTTAGTTTTTCCGTCGAATGCTGAGCAGTTGGCCAAAGACCCCAGAAATGCGGCCTGTGCTCAGGCACGTCTTTTGCCGTTCGACGAATTTAAAGCTCTGGCTCGTCCCAATCCGCTACGCAGCTACTGAAAAGATCCATCGCGCGCTGGAATTCGGGGTCGTTTGACTTGAGATAGAAAGCATAAATTTTATTAATAACTTCTTTCATTAGCTTTTTCATCTCATTGTCATCAAGTCGTGAAAGTTCATTCCAAGGAATCTCGCTGCCTGTACCATCAATCACTTTAACATCTGAATAGTCGCCAGCCTTCGTCGTGGGATATTTTCCGGCGTGCAAGTCCTCCAAGAATGTGTTCCTCACGCACATGAGGGCCATCATTTTTGCCAGCTTCGCTGCTAGACGCTCTTCCGTTTTCTTATGCATAAGCAGAGTCTATGCATTTCAACAATGGAGCACAATAAAAAAGTCTGTATCTCTAGAGCATCAAAGCACGTCAAAAGTTCGAAAAATTTGCTTCCCCACAAAAGAATCCGAAACCTTTTCCCGTCGTGCAATGTTCTGCAGTGTCATGCCGCCAAAGTGCTCATCCCGCCAGACAAATCCTTGTATGAGCTTTTTCAGCCCATGTGCCGGAATGTCGAACATATCCTTTTTTCGAACTTTTTGGTCTGATGACGATGGCGCCTTTGCGCGATCTGTCTCGCTTATATGGCATATGAATGACATGCATGTCTGAGCGCATGGTGATAAGAATTTCCGCTTGTCGTAGTTCAACGCGCTCAATTGCGGAGATCATTTCCTGAGAGGGCAGCTCTTCCTGTGCATTCAAATGCTGCCGTACAGCTCTTTCGACAATGGTTTCGATTTCAAAGGCAGGAATTCTGTTGCCTTTATTAGTACGACGGAGGGTTTGTCCTATATAGTATCTGTATCGCTTACCGTTTTTGATCGAGAATGTAGGGCCATAAGATTGGCCGCCAGCATCAAAGAGAAGTCCCTGTAGAAAATTTACGTCTTTTATTTTTGTGCTACCGCGTGGGGATGCAGCTTGATCCTGGAGTCTCCGTTGAGCGGCGTTCCACATCTCCTCTTCAATAATGGCCTCATGCTGACCGTCGTAAAAACTGCTCTCGTGCTTTATTTTTCCGATATAGATTGGATTTATCAGCATGTTGTGAAGCGCGCCGCGTAAAAATTCGGCATCACCGTATTTATTGCCCCTTTCCGATACCCTCGCAGGGCTTTTTATACCTTGTGCCTTCAGCTCTTCAGTAAGTTTATAGACGCTGCCAAGAGCAGCGTATCTATAAAAAATATGACGTGCCAGTTCGACATTGTCCCTATCTACCACAAGCTGGGGTTCATGACTTTGTAGCCGATTGGCGGTGTGCCGCCCATCCACATGCCCCTTCTCTTGCTGGCGGCGATTTTGTCCTCCTCCCCAAAATGGTGGCGCGTCTTCCTCTTGATGTCCCGCACCGTCTTTTCCACAGCCTCCCGGCTATCTTCTTTCTGTCTCATCTTCGTTCCCTTCGGTCACTGCGATGAGACGGAATTATCACCTTAGCAATAAGCCCTCAACTGTCTAACAGGCGCTGACGGGGTACAATGCTCAGGGCGGTACTGGCAATGACACGCATTCCTATAGTTCGGGAGATGAAACATTTGTCATTAAAGATACCGGGGTCACCTCTGATACGCTGAAGCTCTGTACTAGCCTGACAGCATTGCTTGCGCGCCAGAAATCGCTGTCGGATAGCAAAAGGCCAAACATGGGTGTATAGAATTCAATGGCGCTTTGCAGGTCAAGAAAGTTATGTCAGGTATCGGGCAATTCCCCGATACCTTGATCGAAGTCGTGAATTGCAGAAAAATCGATCTTTTCCAGAGGGATTGGCTTAATCTCATTTTTGTTCTCATTCAGATACCCGTAGCCGCACGACATTCCAATGGATGCCATCGTTCGTTCCGAGAAAAAATCTTTGTTACTTTATTGCTTTGATTTTTCACTGACGCAGAAATAATATCTGTTCTGCAGATGTTTGTGCCGAGGCATCCGTTTTAAACAAGGAATAAAGATTTAAGGAGAAAGTTCCCCATGTCGGTGCCATTTTTCCGCTATATCGGCATCCTAAGCTTTTCGTACCTGCGCCTATGGCACGAGGCGTGGGCCTACGCCGGCACGAAGGAGCGGCGCATGATAGCCGCTTACCATCTGATGTATGTCGCGTCCGTCTCGGTGCAACTGATGCAGCCCTACCTGCTCGGCAGGCTCGTCAATACGCTGCAAAAGGGCGGACCGCATCTTTTTCACAATGCGCTTGTGCTGCTTTTACTCATCATTCTCGCTACATTCGGCAACTGGGCTTTCCACGGTCCAGGCCGTGTCATGGAGAGGCACGCCGCCAAGAGCATTTTTATTTCTTATGTTTCTGAATGTTACCGCAAACTCGCGGAACTGCCTCTCGGATGGCATCAGAACCATCATTCGGGAGCCGTGATCAACCGCATCCAGACATCTGCGCTCAGCCTGCAAACCTTCGTCGAGAACGGATTCCTGAGTTTCCAGAGCCTATGGCTGCTCATGGGGTCTATAGCCATGTTGCTGTGGTTTAATCCCGTGATCGGGCTTGTCAGCCTATTCGGCTTCGCGGTTTCGATGTTTATTATAGTTGCCATGAACAGGCATTTCGTCGCCGCCGTTCACGCCCAGAACGAGGTGACGCACCAGGCCAATGCCGCCTTTTACGATTTCGTCGGCAACATGGGTAGCATCATCATCCTCCGCCTCCAGAAGTTTTCCGAGGAAACGCTGCGCTCCAGGTTGATGCTTGCCATGGCGCCGTGGATGCGGCAGGTCAGGATAAACGAATGGAGGTGGTTCATCTACTCGGTGCTGAACGCCCTGATGACCGCGGTTATCCTGCTTGGCTATATCAAGGCGCAGGTCGCACTGCGCGGGGTCGTCGCGGCGGGCGCGCTTGTGACAGTCTATCTTTACCAGGACAAAATCGGCAATCAGGGTTTCGGCTTCCTTGGTATTCACAGCGAATGGCTGCGGCACCTAACCAACATTTCGGCGACGGAGGCCATCCTTACGGATCATGCGCGGCTGGTGAAGCGTCATCCCGCGGCTCCGGCGGAGGTGTGGCGGCGGATCGAGCTACGCCATCTGTCCTTCAGTTACCGCATGGATGGCGGCGGCGTCAGGACGGTGCTGGATGATGCCGCACTCTCGCTCGGGCGTGGCGAGCGGATCGCGCTGATCGGCGACAGCGGTGCGGGAAAAAGCACGTTGCTGACGCTGCTGCGCGCCCTGCAATCACCGCAACGGGGCGAGCTTTATGTGGATGGAAAAGCGGTGCCTTTCGATACGCTCGCTGAAATCACGACGCTTATCCCTCAGGATCCCGAAATTTTCGAAAACACCATCCGCTTCAATATCAGCTTCGACCTAGGTGTGCCCGACGAGCGAGTGCTGCAGGCCGCCGTCCTCTCCGAATTCATGCCGGTGCTGAACCAGATGCCGGCTGGGCTTTGCACCGATATCCGCGAGAAAGGAGTCAACCTTTCCGTCGGGCAGAAGCAGCGGCTTGCGCTCGCGCGTGGCATTTTTGCGGCGGAGCAGTCGGACATCATCCTGCTCGATGAGCCGACCAGCAGCATCGACCTGCCGACCGAGGAGCGCATCTTCAACAATATTTTCGCGCATTTCAATGGCAAGACGATCATCGCCACGCTGCACCGCCTGCATCTGCTGGCAAAGTTCGACCGCATCGTCTATCTGTCCGGCGGTCATGTGATTTCAGATCTACCCGCTGCCGAAGCGCTTGCGGTGCCGGGTCCGATTCGCGATCTGTACATGAATTATCAGCGTTAAATGATTAAATATCTAACGTCTCTTCGGGGCGCAGATCAATCTGCTGAGTATCAAGTTTCATGCGATAGCGCGTCGCGCGGCCTTGGCGTCGCTGCGGCTGAATTCTTTCCGCCAAGGTTCTGTATCCATTGCCAGAAGGCGACCTGCTTTTCTGACAGCAGATATATGAGAATAGTCAATGTGAATTTATGTGGGATTGTGTGATAATAAATCTACGCCATGCAAAGTAAAGATTTTCCTGCTATTCCCTGCTCGTGCAGAAAAAATTCCCTGCATTTTTCCCTGCTAGCGGAAATTATAGTGAGAGACGGGTGCTATCATCATTCCTGCCCCAACCATCTATTTTCCAGCTCGTCAAATTTCAGAGAAAACATCTCGAAAATGCCCGCCAAATCGGCGCTTCTTGCGTGTACGATTTTCCACCTAACCTGAGAGAGCAGGCCAGATTTGGCAAAAATGGCCGATGTTCTCGGGTTGCCACTTCGCAGGTTAGGCGGAATTTCGCGGGTTTGGGGATTTGAGCCGGAGAGCTTCAGACAATTTCGAAGGTTTTGAAAATCAAGCGCCCGACAAAGACTTCGGCCTGCCCGTCATGTTTATTGTCTTTGGGCAGCATAGCTCTGTTACAGCAGAAGCTGCTGGCGCCGTCATCATAGAAAGCTCGCTGGTGAAGGTGGATGAGTTGGTCCATATCAGCGTCGCCATGCGCCGCATCGTTCTTGAAAGCGCTATCGGCGGGATGGCGTTAAGCGCGATTGCCATGGGTTTTGCGGCTGGAGGGGTTATCACCCCAGTAGCAGGCGCATTGCTTCAGGAAGCTATTGATATACTGGCTATTGCAAATGCCTTGCGTCTTGCTTGGGGACGAAAAATAGAGATCGACTTTAATTTGTGAAGCGAGATTAAGTCATATGGCGAATACTTTTCTTATCCGTTCAATCACCTCATCCCCTCTCCTGCCACAGGAGCGCCCTTCGATACCAAAATGGCCTAACCAGGTGAGGCGGAATTATACCTACGGGGCTCGTCCTTTTTGTATAAAATTATCTGACAGCATACAATTGCAATGCTGAATCACAACCATTGCTTGAAATACTTGATATAGGCATATTTTATAATCTGCATCAAAGTGCAATATCCAAGTAACGTCATTAAGAGCCATGGGAAGTAATTGTGGGGCAGGGGCATTAATCCGACATGTGAGGCAAGCGGTGAAAATGGGATGTAAATCCCGACCGCCATGACCGCCATGGTCAGCAGTAGAACCGGTGCAGCGGGCCAGCTTTGTACAAAGGGGATTCTCTGAGTGCGAATCATATGCACGATGAGCGTTTGCGACAGAAGCCCCTCAATGAACCAGCCGGACTGAAACAGAGGTTGCATCTCTGGCTTGTTTGCTCCGAAAATAAACCACATCAGCAAGAAAGTGGTGATGTCAAAGATAGAGCTGACAGGGCCGATGAAAATCATAAAGCGAGCGATGCCGCCAGCCTCCCATTTGCGCGGCTTCTCCAGGAACTCCTCGTCCATGTCGTCCCATGGAATGGAGATTTGGGAAATATCGTAGAGCAAGTTTTGAATCAGAATCTGGAGCGGAAGCATCGGCAGGAATGGCAGGAAAGCGCTCGCGATGAGCACGCTGAAGACGTTACCGAAATTCGAACTTGCGGTCATTTTGATATATTTGATGATATTGCCAAAGGTTCTGCGGCCCTCGAGGACGCCTTCTTCCAGCACCATCAGGCTCTTTTCCAGCAGAATGATATCTGCAGATTCCTTGGCAATGTCCACAGCGGTATCTACGGAGATCCCAACATCGGCATCGCGCAACGCCGCCGCATCATTAATACCGTCTCCCATATAACCGACGGTGTGATCGCGCGACTGCAATGCACGGATGATGCGCGATTTCTGCAGTGGGGACATTTTTGCAAAAATGGTGGTTCTTTCGGCGGCTTCAGCAAGGGCGGCATCGGAAAGCCCGTCCACATCGGGACCTAGTATGAGGCCTTCGATATTCAGTTCTACATCTTTGCAGATTTTGCGGGTAACGATCTCGTTGTCGCCAGTGATAATCTTGACGGAGATTCCATGGCGCTGAAGCGCTGCGATAGCGGTACGCGCCGTTTCTTTCGGCGGGTCAAGAAACGCGACATACCCCGCCAGCGCCAGATCCTTCTCGTCGGCAACTGAATACGTCGTTTTGATGTCAGGAAGCCACTTGTACGCGATGGCGAGTACGCGCAAGCCTTCCTCATTAAGGCTTTGTGCAAGCCCTAGAATTTTAGTCCGATATTCATCGGTCAGATGAACAATTCCGCCCGGTAGATGGCTATTTTCATCAACGTCGCAACAAATGGAGGAAATTTCCTCGACGGCGCCTTTGCAGATTAGCAGATGCCTTCCGTCGGAAGCCTTGACGATAACGGACATGCGCCGGCGCACGAAATCAAAAGGGAGTTCATCTATCTTCTCAAAATTCCGTCCGAAATTCCCGAGGTCGTTTTTCTCCGAAAACTGGATGACAGCACGGTCAAGAACATTGCGAAGTCCGGTTTGATAAAAACTGTTCAGGTAAGCGAACTGCAAAACCTGAATATCGTTATTGCCGTGGATATCCAGATGGCGCTCAAGGATGATCTTGTCTTGTGTAAGGGTGCCTGTTTTGTCGGTGCATAGAATATCCATCGCTCCGAGATTCTGAATGGAGTTGATGCGTTTGACGATAGTCTTTTGCTTTGCCATCCGTACCGCGCCGCGGGCGAGGTTGGCGCTGACGATCATGGGAAGCATTTCCGGGGTCAGGCCGACGGCGACGGAGGCAGAAAACAGCAGGGCTTGAATCCAGTCTCCCTTATCGAGACCGTTGATCAGAAAGACGACTGGTACCATGACGACCATAAAACGGATAAGCATCCAGCTTACCTTGCTGATACCTTTGTCGAAGCTGGTCTGAACGCGCTGCCCGGCTATTTCCTTCGCCATTGAGCCGAAATAGGTGTCATTGCCCGTCGCCACGACGACGGCCATGGCGGAACCGCTCACCACGTTGGTTCCCATGAAACAGAGATTTTGCATTTCAAGGGCATTGGTCGATGACGACGCGGCCGCCTTCTCATGCTTTTCAACCGGCACCGACTCTCCCGTAAGCACGGCCTGGCTGATGAATAAGTCTTTTGAGCCCAAGATCCGCACGTCTGCCGGGATCATGTCGCCAGCCGAAAGGCGCACAATATCGCCCGGAACCAGTTCGGACACGGGGATTTCCTTAAGATTGCTTCCGGCTTCCCCGTCGCGCAAAACTGCGGTGGTCGTCGTAACCAAGGCTTTGAGCTTTTCTGCGGCTTGGCTGGATCGGAATTCCTGCCAGAAAACGAGAAGGACGCTGATAAGCACCATCGTGGATAGAACAATGATCGTCTTGAATGAACGGTCTTCTGGCGCTGCAAATACATCGTCGGTAAAGAACGAGATCAGGCCCATGGCGAAAAGGACAGCGTTAAAAGGCGTCAAAAAGGCGCCTAAGAGCTGCACATACCATGTGGGAGGTTTTTCATGAGCAACTTCATTTAAACCGTAGCGTTCGCGGCGGGACTCGACCTGTTTGGGTGAGAGCCCCTTCATGCTGGTTTCCTCAGATTTCAGTAAGGCCTCGCTATCCATGCGGCTCACGGCAAGCAGCCTCTTCGAAGCCTTCATAAATTGTTGAGTTTCAGTGCGCTGTGCGTTTTTATTTCTGAAAACAGATAGTAAGGCTGCCTTGTTCATTTTTCTTTTTCCTGAAGGCTTGAGAGCAAGATAGCGCCTTGACAGCCCGCCGAAAAGCGAGCCGGAATAGAGAAATAGGGGCTAGTTATCTCTATAAATCAACGGTTTCAAAGGTAACTTGGGAAAAGTACGAAAGGCGGGAAAGTCGCTGGGTATGAATTTTCTCTCCTTAAAAGGAGGTACCTCGGGAAACCGAACCGTATAGGAGGCAGGCTTGCCTGAAGACCGTCTCTTGTCTTCCGCACCGACGCAAGTGACTACTGGAATCGTCGGGCACTGTTTTGTCCTCTTCTTGATTAAACACGGTATACTAATTCGCTTGTAATACTATTCGAGATTCTCGTCAATTGAATTTGAAATAAAATTGCTCATTTTTACGCAGATCTGAAAGACGGATATCTCGGAATTTGTCGTGAGCGTTGTAGAGACGGATATGCCTGCCTCTGACCCCTGCAATCTATTTATTACTCGCCTTCCTGCAGCCGATAACCGATACCTGGCTCTGTAAATATGTATTGCGAGTTCAGGGGATCATCGCCGATTTTCTGGCGCAGGCGTTGAATATACAGCCGGAGGGATTTCCTCCCATTGCATGTGCGCGCCATTGGCGACTTGCGGGAGTGCGAGGGGGCATATGCCAAAACAAGAGCCCCGATAATGGCAATACAGGCGCGCATCGTATTATCCTCCGCCCGATAATATGGCGCTGCGGCCCAAAATAATCCTGTAAATAGTCCGTAAAAAGCGAATGAATGCTTTTTACGGACTATTTACAGGACATGCGAGCTATTTGGACGTCAATCTTCCTTAAGAAGAGGAATCCCGTCGTGAAAAAATATTATCTGGCCGTCCTGCTGATGGTCCTGCCCGTAACAGCCTATGCTGATGCACCTCCCATGCCTTCAATGGCTGGGCCGCTTGTTGCGCGCGCCGCGCCATATTCCTTTAACACAACTCCTTTCGGTAAAGTTTACGTGACTGGCGCATTGACTGGCCTTGTCTTTGATCAAAGTTCTCCTGCCACAGGAGATAAATCGGATTTGGCCGATATCTCCAACGGCCAGATTTTTGTGCAAAACACGATGGGGCCTGTGCAGTTTTTCGTGCAGAGCGGCGCTTATTCCACGCCGGCGCTCGGCACGGCTTACCTGCGCGCGGATAAGACGGTCGATAAAACCTATGGTTTTATTCCACAGGGATTTGTCAAGTTTGTGCCGTCAGACAAATTTTCCATTGAAGCGGGAAAGTTGCCCACGCTGTTCGGCGCCGAGTACACCTTCACCTTCGAGAACATGAATATCGAGCGGGGACTGCTCTGGAATCAGGAGAATGCTGTAAACAGAGGCGTTCAGACCAATTATACGACAGGCCCGCTCGCTCTGTCATTGGCATGGAGCGACGGCTTTTACTCCGGCCATTACAATTGGCTGTCCGGTTCCGCTGCTTATACGATCGACAAGGACAGCTCAGTGAGTTTTGAGGCAGGAGGAAATCTCGGCGAAACGGCGCACACTTCCTTCACAACGCCGCTGGCGCAAAACAACAGTTCCATTTATAACGTGATCTATACATATACGGCAGGGGCGTGGACGTTCAACCCATATTTTCAGTATACGTATGTTCCCGAGAATGCTCCCATCGGCATCAATCATGCCGCCTCGACATATGGCGCTGCGCTGCTCGCGAAGTATGCCATTGAAGGCAATTTCACTATTGCAGGACGCGCGGAATGCATCGGATCCACCGGCAGCGCCGCCAACGGCGCGCCAAATCTTCTCTACGGCCAGGGCAGCAAGGCGTGGTCCTTCACCGTCACGCCGACATACCAACAAGGCCGGTTCTTCGGTCGTGTTGAGGCGTCGTATGTCAAAGCCACGGATACGACGGTAGGATCGGCTTTTGGCTCCACTGGTAATGATGCATCGCAGGGACGGCTTCTATTTGAGAGTGGCGTTCTGTTCTGACGCCTGCGCTTGTCACTTGACTGCGTGGTTGTAAAGAGCGTCAATATTTTTGAGCGCCGTCGATTCTCCGGCATCAAAAATTGAAATCCAAATTGTCGTAAGATAAAACAGGCCAAAGGCGGAAGCCGGAAGGGTAATAAAGCACCATAGCCAACATTAAAAAATTACGAAAAAACAATTCTCTTTTAAAAAAATATCCCCACCCCTGAAACAGAAAAAACAAACAACACTTAGATTTCCCGCAAGATAAAGTTCGTGTGAGCAAATTCCAGTGCACCTGTAGCACACCACCACCGATTTCCCCGTCCGCCTGCATTCAGAGACACCGCCGCGAATCCGCGCTGTTGGGTACATTCTGCGCATCGCGACTTTCGGCTAACCTGAGAGAGTAGGACGATCCTGGCGAAAATGGCCGATGTTCTCAAGCGGCCACTTCGCAGGTTAGGCGGAGTTTTTGTCTGCGGGCCTAATCATCTAATGGTTGTATTCGCATACCGTTGCGGTTGACGGCGGAGACAAGGCTGCAGTAGCCGCCAAAGACAAGCTGAAAAAGTCTCTAACGCCAACGAAGCTGGTGCAGGCGGAAAAGTATGCCGCAGATTACGAAGCCAAATACGCCAGAACTGCCATGCAGCTTGAGGAAGAGGAAATGCGCAAAGCGCGATAGTGCGGATGAGGGGTTTTTTATTTTCTGCAACGCACGTTGTCAGGCAAGCGAAGATTCCTGAGGTTGTCTGAACATGAAATGGCATTGCCCACAGAGAAAAAAATAGGTCTGCTGGGCGCTTGAACTTTTCTGAGGCCGTTATTGGCCTGCGATCGTGCAGCCGTCGATCCGCGTTGTCGGTGCGACGAGGTGGTATTTCGTATTGGGCTGTTTCGGCGTGTCGTTGGCGAGCGCCACGTTCATGAACATTTTTTTGAGATTGCCGGAAACCACAAAACCGGATACGGCCGTTTTGGTGATTTTTCCGTTTTTGATCAGCAGGCCGTAGGCCTCGCGTGAATGCGTGCCGTTGGCAGTATTCACCGTGCCGCCGTTAAAGCCCTTGATATAGATGCCTTCCTTGATGCCGGCGATCAGCTCTTCCGGCGTCTTTGTGCCGGGTAATACCTTGCTGTTCGTTGTGCCGTCTTCGCGTCCGATGGGGGATACGCCGATCTGGCGAGCTTCCATGACGCTGGCGTTGAAAGCTTTGAGGACGCCGTCTTCGATAAAGGTCACGGGTTTCATTTCAAGGCCGGCGGAATCGAGCGTGCCGGAACCAAGGCCGCGTTTGATTAGCGGATCGTCCACCAGAGTCACGCCTTTGCTCATGACCTGCTGCCCTTGTTGTCCTTTCAAAAAGGTGTCGCCATTGAAGACCGCACTGCCGTCAATCGCCGACATCACCGTGCCGAAAAATTCCTCGGCGGCGGCATGATCGAGCACAATCGGCATTTCTCCCGTTTTGGGCTGAACGGAGTCAAGCTGCGCAACCGTGGTTTCGGCGGCGGCGCGGCCCAGTTTGGCCGGATCGGTCATGTCGCCGAAATGATGGGCCTGACTGTAATCGTACCCCGCTTCCATGCCCTGCTTCGATTCCGCAATCACTTCGCCGCTGGCGCTGTAGGTGGTTTTTGCCTCATGGCGCTCGAGGCCGTTGGTGGCGGCCGTATAGGTTTGCGCGACAGACTTGCTCACCTTCAGCCGATCCGTTGTTTTCACGCCCGCCACAGCCTGCGCCGCTTTTTCAAACTTGCGCGCGTAATCGATCAGTTCCGCCTGCCCCGGCTGGTTCTCCTCATAAAGATCAAGCGCGCTCATATCCGGCTGTTTCGCCACCTTTGCTTTTTCAAGGAGGAGTTTGTTTTCGTTTTCCGGCACAAGATGGATAACCTGCATGTTTTCCTTCATCGTGTCGCAGAGCTTTGCGGTATCCAGCGTGTTTTTCGAAAAAGACATGCTGCGCTTGCCGGCATAAAGGGTGATGCCGACCCCCCATTGCGTGCCCGTGACGGTTTCGGAAACGGCGCCGTTCGACACGCTGCTTTTCTGGTTTTCGCTGACGCTGATGGTGACTTTCGCATCCGTGATGCCGTAGGCGCCGCCCGTTTTGAGTGCGTAATCAAGAAGTGTTTTAGCGACCGGCTTGACCTTCTTGAGAAAATCTTTTTCTGCTTTCGTCGTCATCTTTCTGCTCCTATTTACCTGCGCCGCCGACGGTCATTTTTTTGACCAGGATCGTGGGCTGGCCGCATCCGACCGGCACGGACTGGCCGTTTTTGCCGCAAACGCCCGCCGCTTTTTCAAGCTTGAGATCGTTGCCGACCATCGTAATGTTCTTGATGACCGTGGCCCCGTCGCCCGTAATGGCCGCGCCTTTGACAGGCTCGCAGAGTTTGCCGTTGCGGATGCGGTAGGCCAGCGTCGCGTTCATGTTGAACTTGCCGGAGGTGATGTCCACCTGTCCGCCGCCCATATTCGTGACGTAAAGGCCGTCCTTGACGGAAGCGATGATGTCTTCCGGCTTATGCTTGCCCGGCGCGAAGTAAGTGTTGGTCATGCGCGGCATCGGCAGGTGCGCATAAGACTGACGGCGGCCATTGCCCGTCGACTTGACTCCCATGAGTTTTGCGTTCTGGCGGTCCTGCATATAGCCCTGCAACACGCCGTCTTTAATCAGCACGTTTTCCTGCGTGCGCGTGCCTTCGTCATCGAAGTGAAGGCTGCCGCGCTCGCCGGGCATGTCGCCCGCATCGATGACGGTCACCTCGTCACCCGCGATCTTCTGGCCGATCTTGCCGCTGTAAACGGAGGTTCCTTTGCGGTTGAAGTCGCCCTCGAGGCCGTGTCCGATCGCTTCATGCAACAGAACGGCGGACCAGCCGGGATTGAGCACGACGTCCATGACGCCCGCAGGCGCTTCTTCCGCGATCAGCAGTGTTTTGGCGATTTCGAGAGCTTCCTTTGCGGCCTCTTTGCAGGCGGCTTCGTTAAAGGCCTCCTTGCAGTCAATATGGCCGCCAATAAGGGTACGGGCGGTTTCGACGTTCCCGTCCTTATCCGTCACCTGCACCTGAATGGAAAGGCTTGTCATGGGTCGTGATTCGACCAGCTCCTGCCCATCCTGTGTAATGATATGCACGTCTTTCACAGTGGAGGAATAGCTGATGGATACATTGGTCACGGACGGATCGAGACCTTTCGTATAGGTTTCCAGCGCGTCGATGCTGCTGATTTTCTCTGCCAGAGTCATGCCGCCCAGGGTGGCCTGCTCGGAAAAAAGTTTTTTGTCCACTTTGCCGAAAGCCGGCAGTTCATCAGACTTTTCCATGGTGGGGCCGACCGGATCATCATCTTTCTTCGGCTTGAGGCCGCCATTGTCGAGTATTTCGCGCGCTTCGTGAATGGCTTTTTTAAGCGCCTTCTCGTTGAATTCGTCCGCGTAAGAATAGCCGACCTGCTCACCCTTGCCGGTACGAAAGCCGAACCCTTCGCTGCTGTTGCCGACGGCGATAGAAGTGTATTGGCCGTTTTGCTTGGAGATGGATTCGCTGACGGCTTTCTCCTGATAGAATTCGCCGAAATCGGCTCCGCGCAATCCTTCTTTGACAGTTTTTACCGTCTTTTCCGGAGTGAGGTCTGACCCTTCGTAAAATTTATCGGTGGGAGAATTTTTCGCGCTCATGGGACACCTTGTAATTTAATTTCATCATGATCGCAAATATTATTGACATATTAACAACAGATGTCAATAAGGAAAATACTTAATCATGATCGCATTGGAGGCAATGGCCCCCCGGGGGCTTAATTTTTATCACGGAATCTTGAGAAAAATGGTCTGATACTGAATTTTTAATTCGTTGTTATTTTGTTCCTGCCATGGACCCTGTATTTGACATATAAGTTTAATTAGCTTATAGATAGAAAATAATTTAAGGGTCAGAGTGCGTTCCCTCCTTTGAACGCGGCAGGAGATTTTTATGGCTGAAGGCGCGGCACGCAATACGGACCGGAAGATGAAAAGCCTGATTGACGGCCTGCTGCGGCGGATGACGCTGGAGGAAAAGCTCGGGCAACTCAACCTCGTCGCCGATGCCGGCGGCGCCGTCACCGGGGCGGCCGTCAACAAAGATGCCGGGAAAAAAATCTCGCAAGGGATGGTGGGCGGCATGCTGAACGTGTGGTCGCCGGATAAGTTGCGCGGGATACAAGAGCTGGCCGTCGAAAAATCACGGCTTCACATTCCACTGCTGTTCAGCGCGGACGTTATTCACGGTCACAAGACGGTCTTTCCTATCCCGCTCGCGCTTTCTTGCACGTGGGATATGAAACTGATCGAAAAGAGCGCGCACATCGCCGCGACCGAAGCCGCCGCCGACGGCTTGAAATGGACTTTTTCCCCGATGGTCGATGTTTCCCGCGATCCGCGCTGGGGCCGCGTCGCCGAGGGCGGCGGGGAAGACACTTATTTAAACGTGCACATCGCCGCTGCGATGGTCAAAGGCTATCAGGGCAAGGACTTGTCCCGCACCGACACGGTCATGGCCTGCGCCAAGCACTTCGCCCTCTATGGCGCGGCCGAGGCCGGGCGCGATTACAACACGGTGGATATGAGCCCGCAAAAAATGCGCGAGGTTTATCTGCCGCCGTTCGAGGCCGCCGTCAAGGCGGGGGTGGGCAGCCTGATGACGGCGTTCAATGACGTGAACGGCGTTCCCGCCAGCATGCATAAAGGTCTGCTTAAAGATATACTCCGTAAAGAATGGGGCTTCGGTGGAATTGTGGTCACCGATTATACCGCCATCAATGAAATGACCGCGCACGGCGTCGGCGATTTGAAAACCGTTTCCGCACTGGCGCTCAAGGCGGGCGTCGACATGGATATGGTGGGCGAGGGCTTTCTGACCACGCTCAAGCAGTCTCTGGCCGAAGGCAAAGTCACGCAGAGAGAGATCAACCGGGCCTGCCGCCGCATACTCGAGGCCAAATACAAACTCGGCCTGTTTGATGACCCCTATCAATTCTTCAGCAAGCAAAGGGCGGAAAAGAAAATATTGAGCGCCGCGCACCGACAGGCGGCCCGCGAGGCCGTTGCGCGCTCCTGCGTCCTGCTGAAGAATAAAGACAACGTGCTGCCGCTGAAAAAAAACGCGACTATCGCGCTGGTCGGCCCGCTCGCCGATGACAAAAAGAATATGCTGGGCACATGGGCCGTGGGCGGTGATCCTGAGAAGGCCATTCCGGTGGCGGAAGGCATTAAAAATGTGGCCGGTGACGGTGCCACCATCCTCTATGCCAAGGGCGCGAACATCACCGATGACGCCGAACTGGCGAAGAAGCTGAACGTTTTCGGCGAGACGGCAACAATCGATGCGCGCCCGCCGGCGCAAATGATTGCCGAGGCCGTCGCCGCCGCCGAAAAGTCGGATGTCATCGTCGCCGTCGTCGGCGAGGCCAAGGAAATGTCGGGAGAATGCTCCGGCCGCACGGACATAAGCCTGCCTAAAAGCCAGTGCAAGCTTCTCAAAGCGCTTGCGGCGACGGGCAAGCCTCTGGTGCTGGTTGTGATGAGCGGCCGCCCGCTGACGATGGAATGGGAGGACAAACACGCGTCTTCCATACTCATGTCATGGTTCGGCGGCACCGAAACGGGCAACGGCATCGCCGATGTCTTGTTCGGCGATTACAATCCCGCCGGCAAGCTGACAGCGTCGTTTCCGCGCAACGTGGGGCAGATCCCCGTTTACTACGCGCACAAAAAGACGGGGCGGCCCGCGCCCGCGGACGCGTTCAAAAAATTCACCTCCTGCTATCTTGATGCGCCGAATACGCCGCTTTATCCCTTCGGTTACGGCTTGAGCTATACGCGGTTCGATTACAGTCCGGTTCAGCTGAGCAATACGGAGCTGCGGGACAATGAAACGCTGAAAGCCTCCGTCACCCTGACCAATACGGGGAAGCGGGCGGGCGCGGAAGTGATCCAGCTTTATATCGAAGATCCGGTGGCCAGCAGCACGCGCCCCGTGAAGGAGCTCAAAGGCTTCAAGAAAGTTTTCCTGCAGCCGGGCGAGAAAAAGAAAGTTTCTTTTGAAATAACCTCCGAAGATCTCAAGTTCACTAACGCCGATCTGGTGCGCGATTGGGAAGCAGGTGAGTTCGTCGTTCATATCGGCACCAGTTCGGCCGCGACGCAATCTTCGGCGGTGCAATGGCGGCGTTCCGAAAATCCCCGCCGCCTTGCCGCGTCGCCAAAGACGCCGCCCGCGCGAAAGCACGGGGCGCCATGAAAAAGTTTTTTAACCGGAAATCGGCGGCGAACAAACTCTCCGATGACGATCTGCTGGATCTCGTGCAGAAGCAGACGCTGAAATATTTCACGGACTTTGCCCACCCCGTCAGCGGCATGGCGCGGGAGCGCAGCAATGCCAAACCGGAATGCGGTTACGACCTTGACTGTGTGACGACGGGCGGAACAGGGTTTGGCATCATGGCGATGATTGCCGGCGCGGAAAGAGGCTGGATTTCGCATGACGAGGCGTTGGAAAAAATAACGAATATTGTCGACTTTCTTGACGGCGCCGATAAATATCACGGCGCTTTTTCGCACTTTATGGACGGAAAGACCGGAAAGACGATACCCTTTACTCCCCTTCCGGCGGACCACGTGACGAAGGCCCCGCTCACGAAGGATGATGGCGGGGATCTTGTCGAAACCTCGTTTTTGATGATGGGCCTGCTTTCGGCGCGCCAGTATTTTTCCGCCCGTCCCGAAGCGGCCGCGGTGTGCACAAAAATTAACAAACTGTGGGAGAATGTCGAGTGGGACTGGTATACCCAAAACGGTTCCGGCACTCTCTATTGGCACTGGAGCCCGCAGCACGGTTTTGCCATGAATCTGCCCATTCAGGGATGGAACGAATGCCTTGTCACGCATCTTCTGGCGTCCGCTTCGCCGACACATCCGGTTTCGCCGCAGGTCTACGAGCAAAGCTGGACACACGGCACGGATTTTAAAAACGGAAAATCTTATGACGGCATTGCTCTGCCGCTGGGGCCGGAACAGGGCGGTCCGTTATTTTTTTCGCATTACTCCTTTTTGGGCCTGAACCCGAAAAAGCTGAAAGATAAAAATGCCAATTACTGGACACAGAACCGCAACCATACCCTCATTAACCGCGCGCACTGCGTCAGCAACCCCCACGGCCACAAAGGTTACGGGCCGGGCTGCTGGGGGCTGACGGCCAGCGACGACCACAAAGGGTATGATGCGCACTCTCCCACGAACGATGACGGTACCATTTCTCCCACGGCAGCGCTGTCGGCCTTTCCTTACACGCCTAAATATTCCATGCAGGCGCTCCGGCATTTTTATGAAGACCTTAGTGATAAAATATGGGGAAAGTATGGATTCGTCGATGCTTTTAACGAGAGTAAAAACTGGCAGGCGGACGGTCACCTTGCGATCAATCAGGGGCCCATTGTCGTGATGATCGAGAATTACCGCTCCGGCTTGTTGTGGAATCTGTTTATGAGCTGCCCTGAAGTCGGGTGCGGGCTCAGGAACCTGAATTTTATCGCGCCCAAGACAAATAAAACATCTGTAAAGCCCGCAAAGCCGAATTAGAGGGCGGTCGCCGTCCGCAATGCCCGAAGACAGTCTCTCCCAGGGGCTGTCATTGAAATAATAAAATCTTAAGAACTTGCATATACAATCACCAGCGGGAATTGCTGCCTTGTATTGAACATATTTTTATTGATCAGGAAGGCCAAATGAGCCGTACCAATATCATTTTTCTGTCCGTTTTAATATGCGGCGTTTTGAATTTTTCCCCTGCGCGGGCCGCAACCCCTGAAGAGAGCTTCAAGTATGCGAAGTACTACGACAGTATCGTCGTCAATGCCGACGGAACCCAGGATGAAAAAGTGACGGTGAGCCTGACGATTTTGCGCGCAGATGCTCTGGAAGGCCTGAAGCAGTTCACCATCCCGTACAGCACCAGCGCGGAAACGGTGGATGTTTTGGAGGCCTACACGCAGAAACCGGACGGGCATAAAATCAATGCCGATAAAAACAACTTTCAACTCGATGTGAATGGCGGACGAAAGGGTGCGGCGCCTGCATTTTCCGATCAATCGTCCCTCACCGTCGTTTTCCCCGAGGTATCCGTCGGAGACACGGTGACAGTTGTTTACGATAAAAAAGTTATAAAGCCCCTGTTCCCCAAAATGTTCTCCAGTTTGTGGACCTTTTCAAGGTCGGGGATATATGATGATGCCCGCATTCATTATTCGATACCCGTTTCCCTGCACGCCAAATATGAAAGTTTCGGCCTTCAGGAGACCGAGAACAAGAAGGAAAACGGACGGCAGATTCTCGCATGGACCTTCAAGAACCTGACCGTCAAGAAAAAGAAATTTGTTGCGGAACCCGTCGAGGAGATCGGCGACGATCCGAGCCTCGCCGTATCAAGTTTTCCGTCTTATGAGGCGATGGCCAAAGCCTACGGAGAAAAGGCCAACCCGAAGGCGAAGATCACAAAGCAAATTCAGGTGCTGGCGGACAAAATCACCAAAGGCATGGCCACGCCGCGCGACAAGGCCAAGGCGCTCTACGACTGGGAAATCGAGAACATCACTTATGCGGGGAACTGTATCGGCATCGGCGCCGTCGTGCCGCGCGATCTCGATTTTGTCCTTCAAAACAAGATGGGGGATTGCAAGGACCATGCGACGTTGCTGCAGGCTTTGCTCAAGGCCGGAGGGATCGAAAGCACCCAGGCGCTGATCGGCTACAATGACATTTACACGCTTCCCAAAGTTCCGTTAATGAGCGTCATCAATCATGTCATCAATTACATCCCGGGCATGAAAATGTATCTCGACGCCACCTCCGGCATGCCTTTCGGATATTTGCCGATGAGCCTTTCGGGCAAGCCCGTCCTGCTTGTGGACGGGTATCGAAAGGGCGCGACGACGCCCAAGTATCCCATCAATCTTGTCCGCCTCAAAATCGATGCGAAAGTGACTCTCACCAAAGACGGCGCAGCGGATGGCGTCACGACAGTTGCCGAGTCAGGACCGCTGGAAGCCAGTCAGCCCTATGAACAGGGCCGGAAGAACCTGACGGCCGAAACGCTCAAGGAAGACGGCGAACACGCGCTGGAAGAATCGGGATATCAGGGCAGCGTCACTTACGAGCCGGTTATCTGGGATGAAAAGACCATGACGTATACTTTCAGCATACGCTACCATCTGGACGATTACGTGCATCCCGGAACGCCCGGGGCTTTCGATCCGGAGCCGCCGTTTTCTCCCGAATACATCGCCGCGTCCATCAGCCCGGTCATGGAAGGGCTGACCAAGAAGGACAATGATCAATTAAAGCACGGCTATGTTTGCCATGGCGGTTTTGTAGGGGAGAATTACCAGTATATTTTACCTAAAAAAATGAACGTTCTCGCGGTTCCCGAGGATGTGACCGCGTCCAGTACATCCCAGACATATTCCTCGCACTATGCGCTTTCCGGACGGATATTGACGGTTTCACGCGAGTTGAAAGACGCCGTGGCAGGTCCGACTTGCGCATCCGAAATGCATGACAGTCTGATCCCGATGGCCAAGAAGGCATGGACGGACCTGAAGGCGCAAATCGTTTATAAATAATGCCGGGAGAAACAGGCCCCAGAAGGGCGCGCGGCTTCAGCGGGAACTGCGGACGGCGTAATTGTCCAGAAACTTCTTTATCTTTTCGAGCGTCAGCGGCTTGACCGCATATCCCTTGACCTTGTTTTCCTTCGCCGCATTGATGTCGCTTTCATAGTGGTTCGCGGTCGCCATGATGAGGTAGGCGTCGGGATCGTTCTTCCCGAACAGGGAGGCAAGCTCATGGCCGCTGCAATCCGGCAGCTCGATGTCGAGGAAAACAATATCGGGCGCGTTCTCGGTGTAGAGTTTTATTGCTTCCGCGCCGTCGGCGGCCATATGGCAGACATACTGGTTGCCGATGATCGCGCGCAGAAGTTTGCGGGTGATCTCGACATCCTCGACGATCATGATCTCGGGTTTGCTGCGCCCGCCGCGTTTTTTTGTTGCCTGCGCAAAGGTCTCCCACTGTTGCTTGGCGAGCGCCTGCTTGTCCGCTTCTGTCAGCGCCGGCGCTGCGGTCTCTTTTTCAATACTGATATGAATTTTTTCGCGGCAGATATGCTGCAGCATTTTTCTTTGTATGGCGCCGTCGTACTGACGGAAGAATCCGCTTGTTTCTTCGATTTTCAGGGTGTCGCACAGGGTTTTTTCGATCTGCCCGATGGTTTCGCTCGCCTGCCCGTTCCACCAGAGGAAGACGTCTCCGTCCGCGCAGAAGAACAGCGAACAGTCCTTGCCGTCAAGAGCGCCCTGCAACGCGTTGGCCACATCGGACGGAACCAGATCGTTTTGCAGTTTGCTGAGTCTGCATTGCAGAATAATGCCGGGGGCTGTCTTCTGGCGCGCGTCCTCCAGCGCCGTGATCAGCGCCCGCTCGGCATCCGTTGCGATGATTTCTATAGCCATAACCCCACCAACATTGTATCGGCAACGTCATAATAGCTTTTCTTGGCCCGACAAGTCGATGCCCAAGCGACTGACCCTGAAGACGCACCGATAGCGGACATTTGTGCCGGAGGAGCCGCTCCGACAAGAGGGTATTGACCGCTGGCCACGGCGGGCGATCCATTTAGTCTATTGAAATACAAAATATTTTTTAAAAATATGATTATATTTATGAAAAAATTCTTGACGCTCCATGGAAGAGTGTACTACACCTGTCAGCTTAAAATTTCATATTCAGATCAATCCATTCGCCGGAGGTGTTGCGATGCGCAACGGCAGCCAGTTGAAATCAAGTACGATGTTGAGCAGCAGCGCTATCTACCAGCGCCAGCTTCTCGACGCGCTGGTCAACGGCGCGGCGGACCGCGAAGCCGTTTTGAAGGCGCTTTTCGCGACGCCCGCGAATGACAGTTCTGCCGGCAAGGGGCCTTCCAACGACAATGCCAAAGGCGAAAGCCGCTGGGAGCGGCTGCGCGAAAACAAGGAACAGATGTCGGTCCATGATCTCGCCGCGGGGCTGAAGGCGCTCGGCGCGGTTGACGGCACGATCGACGCCACGCTGCTCGGCCAGCAGCGCAAGACTCCGCTGCAGCAGCAGGCCTTTTACAAGGCGTTGCAGGAAAGCCTGGCGAACGTCGCGACGATCAAGACCCAGCTGGAGGCCCTGCGCGACGAGGCGAAGAAGCAAAAAGGCTATGTGTCAAAAGCCTTCAACGTCTTTTCGCGCAAACGCCCGCTCGACGCCGTTCTGGAGAACGTCGCGTCCTTCGAGCAATACTGCCACAAAAACGGCATCACTTTCGACGAGGTCAGCCATCAGATGGTTGCCGGCGAAAAGCCCAAAACCGTTTGGGACAAGGTCGGTGATTTCCGCTTCCTCATCGCCGCCGCGGGCGGCGCGGTGATGGGTCTGAGCGGCGTCAACGTGGCGGCGCAGATCCCGATGCTCGCCGGCGTGCCGGGCGCATTCTTCGCAGGGCTGCCTTATATCGCGGTGCCGTTCATGGGGCTCAGCATCTTCCGCGCCTTCGCGGAAAAGAACGTCAGCCAGGAAGCGGAAACTTTCGCCCGCTTCGGCGTGATGATGCTGAGCGGCTTTCTGATCGGCGCGGGCGTCGTAACGCTGATGGCAGGCATGCTGCCGCACCTCGCGGTCGCGGGGGCGGGCGTGGCCGCGGCGAAAGTCGCGGCGGGCGCCGCGGGCTTCAGTCCGTTTCATTACATCATGCAGGTCATGGCGGGCGGCGCAATCGGCTCCGGCCTCTACAAGATGGCCAAGGAAAAAGTGAAGCCCGCCGACGAGCGCGCCGCCGCCTGGGCGAAGAAAAGCAAGCTCGCGAAGGCCTTCAATATGGCGGCGCTGCCCTTCGTCAACCGTTTTACCGCGCCCGCCATCGTCAAAGCGGGACAGTTTGCCGACAAGGCTGCGGGTGTCACCGACAAGGCCTTCGGCGGCTACATGAATTACGTCGGCGCGCCGGCAGTGTTTTTGATGATGTCGACCACCTTCAGCCACGGTCTCGGCGCGGTCATGGGATATGCGGGCTATTACGCGACGGTCTTCACCGGCATGGCGATCGGCGCGACGGCGCTTGCCGTCGTTGATTATCTTTACGGCGCGCGCGGTCTGAAGGATGCCAAGGCCATCGGCACGACGCTGGGCACGGCCTTCGGCACCTCGTCCGGCATCGCGACGATGCCCACGACCAAGGAAAGCCTGAAAGTCATGGGCGTGCCGCAAAAGACGCGCGACTCGGTTGTGCCCTTGAGCGCGAATTTCAACATGCTCGGCACGTCGCTCTATCTCGGTACGACTGTCTTCGCCGCCAACGCCATCTTCGGCCATACCATGGACCTGATGCACAAAGTCGCGGTGGCGGCCATCGTCGCGCTACACGGCTACGGCGCGCCCGGCATGCCGTCGTCGAACCTTAGCCTGCTTGCGCCGGTGCTCGGCCTGACCGGTCTTTCGAACGCGGCGATCCAGAAGGTTTACGACATGGTCATCCCCGGTGACCGCATACTCGACATGTCGCAGACGGCCATCAACGTCTGGGGAGACATGACCATCGCGCTTGGCAAGCACCGCCGCGAAGTGAGACGCCGTGCGAAAAGGATCAGGAAGATCCGCGACAAGCTGCAGACGGGGAAAATGACGGAGGCGGCTTCCGCGCCGTCACCTGCGCCCGTCGCGGCGCAAGCTGCCGTCGCGGCGTCGGGACGGCCGGCGCCGAAGAAGGCGCCCCAGCCGCAGGGGCCCGCTTAAATCCCCCTCCTTGATTAGAAATTATACTCGGCGCGGAGCATGACGGCGTTGTCGGTGTAGCCCGTCTTGTAGCGGAAGTCGTAGTTTGCCGAGAAATCCCAGTTATTGGTGCGGTAGAGATGGAGGCTGCCGCCGACATTGAACGTGCTGCGCGCGGGGCTGGCTCCGCTTGCGGTCCAGGCCGCGCCGCCTCCGGCCAGTTGCGCCGTCATGTTGAGCGCCTGACCGGAGAAGTCATAGAGATATTTGGCATGCACTTCCGGTTTCAGCACGTCGCCGTTTTTCTGGCGGAACGTCCAGCCCGACGTGATGCCGATGCCGCCCTGCACCATATCGAGAGAACTGCTGCCGACGGTGAGGTCGGCCCCGCCTGCGCCGGTTTCGGCGTATCCGTCCGCCGCATAGTGCGACCACGTCAAGGAGAGATCCGGCGTCACCAGAGCGCCGCGGTAGTGGTAGTGGCGGCCGAATTCGCCGCCTACGGTAAACTGGTTGGCGTTATAGCTGCCGTGGGCGAAGGTGTTCGCCGCCGGTTCGCGCGAGGTCTTGTTGGTGTGGAAGCCATAAGCCGCCATGCCGCTCAGATAGTCGCGGGCATTGAGATTGTATCTGCCGTAGAGCGCGACCTGGTAGGAATTGACGTCCGTGCCCGCAGTCGTCACCGTTTTGGAATTGACGTTGGTTTTGGCGTAGCTGACCGCAACGCCGAGCACGCTGTTTTTGATCAGGTTTTCGTTATCGACGCCGAACGTCATGCCGTAGGTGCCGGCGTTGTAGCCGGAGATGCCGCTGCGGACATCCTGACTGCTCCAGTCGCCGAAGCCCTGTCCCCACATGTGGACGCCGTGGGAAAAGTCGCCCGCAGCCATGCCAGTGGTGTTGCCGACGCCGTCGAGCAGCGCGTCTTCACGGTTGCTGAACTGGCCGGACGTGCTGGAACCGATGCCGAAGGCCGCCACGGCGGCACCGCCGCCGACGATCGGCTGGTAGGTCTGCAAGAGGTTGTTGAGCGCCGTTTGCGTCGGCGCGGCGTTGATCGCCGAGATCATCGACTTGATGGTGGGGTTGGCCGAGCCGGACAGGCTTTGCAGCACTGTGGCAACACCGGAGGTAAGACTGTTCGTCGCCGAACCTGTAATTGTATGGTTTTGCGTCAGGATAAGGTAGAGCTGGTTGTTCGTGCCGAACGTAGATGTCGTGCCGTCTTCCAAAGCGAAGTTCCACATGTAGGAACTGCCGGAAACAGTCGCGACATTGACGGAAGATGCCGCGCTGTTGACCTCAGCCTGCGTGGTGCCGCTGGCGACCATCATGTGACCGGCCGCGAGGGCGGAAGAACTCGAGCCCACCGCCACCGTGATGCTGCCGGTGTTGGCGATGTTAACAGGGCCGGCGTTGACTTTGAGAGCGCCGAAGTTGCCGGCGCCCGTGCCATTGACGGTCAGGGCCAGTGTTCCGACGGGTGCCGTCGTCATGTTGTTCAGGGTGACGGTGTTGCCAGGGGAGACCGTCAGCGTGTCGCCGGAGGCAATGGCAAGGTCGGTCACGGTGTAGTTGCCGCCGGTGGTAAAGTTGCCGCCGATGGAGAGGTGCGTGGTGCCGGCGGCGGTGAAGACGTCGCCGGTGACGGTGCCGCCGTTGAGATCCAGGGTGACGGTGCCGCCGTTGTTGTAAATCGCGTAGGTCGAGCCTTTGATGGTGCCGGTGTTGGTGATGGTGCCGGTGGTGGCGCCGGTGATGTAAATGCCGTAACCCGTGCTTATTCCCGACGTGTGGGCGACCGTGCCTTCGACCGTGCCGCTGTTGGTGAAGCCGCCGGCGAGGGTCGCGCCGTTGAGGTAGAGGCCGTAGGCTTTTTCCGAAGCGCCGCCGGTGCCTGTATCAACCGTGGCCTTGATCGTGCCGCTGTTGGCGAGCGCGCCGGTGATGGTGCCGCCATTGACGGAGAGGCCGTAGGCCGTGCCGCGGTTGCTACCTGTCGCCGCGGCCGTCGCCGTGACTGCGCCCTCGATCGTGCCGCTGTTGGTGAACGTGGTGCTGGCGCCGCCGTTCGTTATATTGGCGCCGTATACGACGGCTTGGGCCGAACCGTTTGATGTTGTTTTCAACGTGGCCGTGCCCTTGATCGTGCCGGCGTTGTCGATGCTGCCGATCACATCCTGAAGATCTAGACCGTAGGCTGTACCCGTCGCCGATCCGCTTTGCGCCGTCAGGTTCGCGGTGCCCGAAATCACGCCGCCGCTTTTGTTCGTCAATGCGGTGAAGGAGGTGACGCTGCCGAAGTCTATGCCGCGGACATAAGCCTTGATTTTTCCGCCGTTGGCGACAACCCCTGTCGCCGTGCCGGAGATCGTGCCGGAGTTGGTGATGCCGCCCGAGAAGGTGACGTTGTTGAGATATATGCCGCTCGCCGACACATAGTTGGTGATGCCGTTGGAGGTTGCCGTGGGGGTACTTTTGGCCGTACCGGAGATCGTGCCGGAGTTGGTGATGCTGCCGATATTGCTGGTGCCGGTGGCGCTAATGCCCATAACCCAGTCGTAGGATATGGATTTGGCGGTAACGGTGGCAGTGGCCTTGATGGTGCCGCTGTTGGTGATCGCGTTGGTGATTGTCGAACCGTTGAGATTGATGCCGGCGGCGAAAATCTTGACGGAAGTGGGCGTGGACGGTGTCGGGTGTGCCGCGCTGACCGTCGGCACGATGGAAACCGTAGCCTCGATCGTGCCGCCGTTGTTGTTGATGCTGTTGACCGAGCTGCCATTGAACAGCTTGAGGCCGGTCACCGCCGTAGAGTTGGTGGTGTCGCCTTTCACCTGGCTGGAGAGAGAGGGGACGGATAGGCTGGCTTTGATCGTGCCGCTATTGGTGAGCGCGCCGGTGATGGATGAATTGTCAAGATAAAAGCCGGCGACGTTGATATTGCTGAGTGTAGCCGTGCCTGAGGCCGTCGCCGCGGCTTTGATGGTGCCGCTGTTGGTCAGGCTGCCGATGGAGCTGCTGTTCTTCGCCCACACCCCGAAAGCGTGGGCATGTATAATGTTCGCCGAATGGTTATCCGCCGTGCCGGAAATCGTGCCGGCATTGGTGAGCGCGCCGGTGATCGTGCCGCCGTTCAAATACACGCCGACACCCGTGCCGCCTACGGTATTCGAAGCGGTGCTGATCTCTTTGCCGGAAATGGTGCCGCCATTGTTGTTGGCCAGGCTGCCGATTGTGCCACTGACAACCTGCAGACCATAAGCATCAACGGGATCTACCTGGCCGGCACCGGTGACGGCGGCCGAAATCGTGCCGGAGTTGGTCAGGGCATTTGTAATGGAAGAACCGGAGCTCATGTAAATGGCAGCATAGGACGTACTGCTGTTGGTGATGTTGCCATTACCCGAGGCGTGCGTGTTCGTCAGGGAAATAGTGCCGGTATTGGAAAGCGATCCGAGCGCGCTGTTGCTTTCGATATGGAACGCGGTATTTCCGGACGTCGCGGTGATGTGACCGGCATTGTTGACGTATTTCCCGGCCTGCACGTCCACACCGGCCGTGCCGTTTGTAATCGACGCGCCGGAATTGACCGTCAGCGTATCCGTTGCGCAGCTCAGCAACTGCTGGCCATTGCCCGTGGTGGTCAGCGTTACGCTGCCGAGGCAAGCTTCCGCGACATTCGGTGCAATCAGCATGGCGGCCGCGACGAGCGCGGTTGTGGCGGTGAGTTTTCTGTGGAAGCTGCCCATCGTTTTCTCCAAAAGCATCAAAAAAAGTTGGTTGGTATCCGGTACGGAAGGGTTTTGAAAAACATGAAGCGGATCCGTGAACAAGCCTGCTATGAAAAGACAATATTCATGAGGGAAGGTCAATATATCATTATCATAATACTGGACTTTTTTATGTACTGGATTGAGCGCATGTCATGCCCGACGAGCCCATACCAAGACCGCCCAATTCACATGTGCAGACGGTATATCAGCAACAGCACGGCAACGCTGCTGCACGCGACCAGCGCGTTGCCGGTCAGCACCGCGCGGCGGGAGGTGCGCGGCCCGCCCAGCAGCGCCGCCACGGCGACGGCAGTGCAGAAAATGACGCCAAGCGCGGTCACGGCGTTGACGTCGGCGGCCGCGTGCAGCAGGTTGCCGGGATAATACCAGTCGAGCGGCAGGAACATGGCCATGTTGAACATGTTGCTGCCGAAAATGTTGCCGATGGCAAGCTCGGGCCTGTTCATGCGGAAGGCGGCGATGGTGGCGGCCAGCTCCGGCAGTGAAGTCGAAAGCGCGACCAGCGTCGTGCCGATAAAACTGTGCCCAAGTCCGCTCATGCGCGCCAGTCCGTCCGCGGCTTCGGCCAGGTAGGGCGCGGTCAACACGATGGCGACGGTGCATCCGAGATAGCCGGTGATGCTGGCCGCCAGACGCTGTTTCGTGCCGTGCTGCGCGATGCCTGTCTCGGGCGGTTGTTGGAACAGTATCCAGAGGCCCCCCAGATAAAACAGGAATGTCAGCCAACTGAAAAGTCCTGCGCGCAGAAATCCGGCATCGAGATTGGCGACGATGCCCGCGCCGATAACCGCCGTCAGCACGATGGAAAGCGTGGCCGCCAGCGCCTGGCGCTGCGGGTGCGGCGGGGGCGTTTCCGATACATGAAAGAAGGCACTGACAGCCATGAGGATCAGAAGATTGAAAAGGCTGCTGCCGAGCAGATCGCCGACGGCAATATCCGGCAGATGCATGCCGACGGCGTTGAGATCCACCGTCATTTCCGGCAAGGATGTCGCGGCGGCGAGGAACAGGCTGCCGGTGAGCAATCTGCCAAGGCCGGTGCTTTCGGCAATGCCGTCCGCGAAACGGGCGAGCCAGATGCCGGCGGCGGCGATGATTGCCGCGGCGAGAAGAAATTGCACGAGTGCTGCCGTCATGTCCGTTTGTCCTTGATGTTTTTGACGCGGCGTTCGCCCCACAGCCACAGGGAGATCAGCGCGCCCGTCGCAACGACCGCGCCCCAGTTGCGCGCATCCAGCGGCGCGGTGGAAAAGGTTTTTTGCATCCACGGGGTATAGGTGAAAAGGAGTTGCAGCGCGATGATCGCGGCGGTCGAGGAGAGCGGCGCGGCGAAAGATTTGATTTTCGTGTCCTTTTGTTCGAGCAGCAAACTCCAGAGGTAATAGACCTGAAAGCAGACCAGCGTGTTGACGGCGACCGTGCGGGCAACGGCGGTGCTGGCGCTGTGCATCGTGTAGAAAAACATACCGATGGTGCCGCCGGCGATGATTGCGACATGACAGAGAAACAATAAAACCTCGGCGCGTGAAAAGACCGGTGCCTTGAGCGGTATCGGCGCGCGGCGCATAACGTCGGGGCTGTAGGGCGCGAAGGCGAAGGAGAGGGAGAGCGTCACGGCGGTGACCATGTTGACCCAGAGGATTTGCAGCGCCGTGACAGGCAGCGTGAAACCCGCCAGCGTGGCGATGACCAGCGTCAGCCCTTCGCAGCCATCCGTCACCAGCATGAACTGGATGGTGCGGCGGATATTGCGGTAGACGTTGCGCCCCTCCGCGACGGCATGGACGATGGTGGCGAAGTTGTCGTCGGCAAGGACAAGGCTGGAAGCTTCCTTGGCGACCTCCGTGCCGTTTTTGCCCATCGCCACGCCGATGTCCGCGCTTTTGAGCGCCGGCGCGTCGTTGACGCCGTCGCCGGTCATGGCCACGACCTCGCTCTTGACCTGCAGGGCTTTTACCAATGCCATTTTATGCGCCGGCTGCATGCGGGCGTAGATGTTGGTTTCGTGCGCGACGGCGGCGCGCTGCTCTTCGGTCAGTTTCTCCATGTCCGCGCCGGTCATCACGCGCTCGCTGTGCGGAATGCCGAGCATGTGCCCGATGGCCGCGGCGGTAAGAGCATGATCGCCGGTGATCATCTTGACGGTGATTCCCGCCTTGCGGCAGGCGGTGACGGCGGCGTGCGCTTCTTCGCGCGGCGTGTCGATGATGCCGAACAGGCCGAGCAGTGTCAGGCCTTCGCGCACATGATCGTGTTTTAATGTGCCGTGATCTTTATTGACGGTTCTGCAGGCCATGGCCAGCACGCGCTTGCCCTGCCGTGCCAGCGCGTCCACCTGTTCCTGCCAGTAGGCAAGGTCGAACGCGGCGTCACGGGTGCCGTGGCGTTCTTGCGCGCACATGGCGAAAATATTCTCCGGCGCGCCCTTGACGTAAATGACGCTCCCGTCCGCACCGTGATGCAGGGTCGCCATGTATCGGCTTTCGGCCGAAAAGGGCAGCACGTCGGCGCGCGGCCAGTCTTTCTCCGTTTGTTCGCGCACCTGTCCCGCCTTGAAGGCAAAGGCCAGCAACGCGCCTTCGGTCGGATCGCCGTTCATGTCCCATGCGTCGTTTATTTTTACCAGCGCGGCGTCGTTGTTGAGCAACGCGCCTTGCCCCATAGCGAAGAGCGCCGGATGCGCCGCCGCTTCTGTTTTGTGACCGTCGCGCGTGATGCCGCCCTTGGGCGCATAACCGGTGCCTTCGACGTTAAAATGCTCCTCACGGGTGAGAACGTCCGTGACCGTCAGCTCGTTCTTCGTCAGCGTGCCGGTTTTGTCGGTGCAGATCACGGTCGCGCTGCCTAGTGCCTCGATCACCGGCAGGTGGCGGACGATGGCGTTGCGTTTTGCCATGGCATTGACACCGACGGCGAGGGTGATGCTGATGACGGCGGGCAGGCCTTCCGGCACGGCGGCGACGGCGATGGCAATCATCACCATGAACATGTCGAGCGGCGGCAGGCCGCGCACCACAACGCCAAAGGCGAAAACCGCCGCCGCCAGCGCCGCCACGCCGCCGGCAAGCCAGCGCGACAGCACGGCCAGCTTGCGTGTCAGCGGCGTTTCCGGCGTTTCCAGCGTGCCGAGCAGGCTGCCGATGTGTCCGATCTCGGTATCGACCCCCGTCGCTGTCACGATGCCCTTGCCTTGTCCGCGGGTGACAAGCGTGCTGCTGTAAACCATGCAGGCGCGGTCGCCTAAATTCGCGTTTTCCGCAGCCACGGCGGTCGATTTTCCCACGTCGAGCGACTCTCCGGTCAGGGCGGCTTCTTGCGTATAAAGGTTATGTGCCGCAAGCAGCCGGATATCGGCGGGCACTTTGTCGCCTGCGGCAAGGAGCACGATGTCTCCCGTCACCAACTGTCTTGCGGGAATGAGGCGCGTCTTGCCGTCGCGCAACACTAGCGCCTGTGGCGACAAAAGCTGCCGAATGGCGTCGAGCGCGTTCTCCGCTTTTTGTTCCTGTATGAATCCGATCAGCGCATCGAGCAGGATGACGGCGGCGATAACGCCGGTATCCGTCCAATGTTGCAGCAGCGCCGTCGTCAAACCTGCGGCGAGCAAGATGTAGACGAGGGGATCATGCAACTGGCGGAGAAACCGGCGCAGGTGCGATATGCGCCGCGCCGCGGGAACGGTGTTTTCGCCGGTTGCCTGCAGGCGCAGGGCGGCTTCCTTTTCCGTCAGGCCCTGCAGCTGGCTTTGCAGGCGCGGCAAAACGTCTTTTACGCCGAGCGCGTGCCAAGGCGTCGCGGGCGGCATGGGGAAGGCAGATGTTTGCGACGATATGTCTTTCATATGCCTGATCCCACGGTGCTGCCATCATAGAAGTATACGCAGGGGGTATGCTATCCCCGCCGTGTTTAAAAGGCAATCGGCGTTGAAAAAAAGTGTTAAGCCTTTAGAACTTTTCAAGTTCAAACCGCGCCTTGAAGTGGCGCAGCGTCTTGTCCTTGCCGTAAACGGCGACGGCTTTGGGCAAGGCGTCGCGGCGGTCATGCAGGCCTTTCACGCAATCTGCCACGTAGAACAGGTCTTCTATTTCGTATTTGTTGCGCGGCACGGCGGCGCGGACGAGGTTGTGCGGCGGGAAGTTTTCTTTTTGCGTCCTGGGATCGAACGTGCCGAAGGCGAAGGCACCGAGCTCGCAGAGGCGCACGCCCTTCAAAAGCAGCAGGGCGGTGAGCGCGATGCCGCCGAAGTGTTCGCGTTGCATGCGCGTGCCTTCGAAGAATTTGTCAGTGTCGATATAAACCGCGTGACCGCCGAACGGCGCGATGACGGGGATGCCGAGTTTTTGCATGTAGGTGCCGAACGCGGCCACCTGTCCGATGCGGCCGCGCAAATACTGGTCGCGCACGGCGGTTTGCAGGCCGATGACGATGGTCATGATGTCGCGCCCCGAAAGCCCGCCGTAGGTCGGGTGGCCTTCGACGAGAATCTGGTGATCGCGCAGCTTTTCCAGCAGGTCGGGATAGCGTTTGACGAGGCGCGAATCCTTGCGCAGGCACAGCGCGCCGCCCATGTTGGCGAGGCCGTCTTTCTTGAACGAGATGGTGAAGCCTTCGCAGGTGGCGAATTCTTCGCGCACGATGTCGATAATCGGTCTGTCTTTATAACCCCTTTCGCGCTCTTCGATGAACCAGGCGTTTTCGGCGAAGCGGCAGGCGTCGAGGAAAAACGGAATATCGTGCCGGTCGCACAATGTTTGCGTTGCGCGCAGATTTTCCAGCGAAACGGGCTGGCCGCCCGCGGTGTTGTTGGTGATGGTCGAGAAGACCAGCGGCACGCGGCCTTTGTTTTCTTCCAGCAGACTTTCGAGCATTTCAAGGTTCATGTTGCCTTTGAAATCACCGCCGTCAGCGCCACTCACATGCCCGACGAGGTCGCGTGCGTCGATGCCGCAGGCCTCGGCGTTGGCGCGGGTGGTATCGAAAAAGCTGTTGGACGGAACGACCAGATTTTCGCCTTTGATCTGCCCGAACAGCGCATGCTCCGCGGCGCGGCCCTGATGGAAGAGGTAAAGTTCCCATTCGTCGAAGCTGATGCCGAAGACGTTTTCCATCGTCTCCATCAGCTTGAAATAGCCCCAGTTGCTGCCGTAGGCTTCGTCGCCCAGTATCATTGCGGAGAACTGCTCGGCGGTCAGCGTCGTGGTGCCGGAATCGGAGAGCAGGTCGCCGCCGGTCAGGCGCTCGGACGGGAACTGGAACACGTTCCAGCCCGCTTTGATCGCGGCGTCCAGCCTGTCCGCTGCCGTGAAGGGATGATGGTGGCGCACCATGGCGTTGGCGTAAGGGCGCGGGTGATGCTGCGTTTCGAAGCTTGTGAAATCGAGATGCTGTGATTTTTGAGACGTGGTCTGATCTTTCATCTAAGCCGCCTTTTTAAACCGCGCCTGAAAAAAGCGCAGCATCTTCGGCTCAAAAACCATCTTTAGCCCTTTGACCTTCTTGCGGTTGTCGTAGACGGCGGCGATCGACTCCGCCATCACGTCGATATGCGCCTGCGTGTAGACGCGGCGCGGGAAGGTGAGCCGCACCAGTTCAAGATTCGGGAAGTTGTTTTTGCCCGTTTGCGGATCGCGCCCCGCCGAAACGATGCCGCGCTCCATGCTGCGCACGCCGCTTTCGACGTATATTTCCGCCGCCAGCGTCTGCGCCGGAAACTGCTCTTGCGCGATGTGCGGGAAGAACTTGCGCGCGTTCAGAAACACCGCATGGCCGCCGATGGGCGTGACGATCGGCACGCCGTATTTTTGCAGCAGGCGGCCGCAATATTCCACCTGCCCGACGCGGGCGCGGATGGTGTCGTAATCGACCATTTCCTCGATGCCGATTGCCATCGCCTCCATGTCGCGGCCGGCGAGGCCGCCGTAGGTATGCATGCCTTCGTAAACGACGACCAGGGCACGCGCCTGCTCGAACACTTTTTTGTCCCGCGTGGCGAGGATGCCGCCGATATTGACCATCAGGTCTTTTTTCGCGCTGACCCACAGGCCTTCGAAGCAGTCGCACATCTCTTTCAAAATCGCAGCGATGGATTTGGCTGCATAGCCTTTTTCGCGCGCCTTGATGAAATAGGCGTTCTCGCAGGCGCGGGTGGCGTCGAACCACAGGCGGATGCCGTGCTTTTTACACAGATCGCGCACCGCTTTGAGATTTTTCATCGAGAATGGCTGGCCGCCTGCCATATTGACCGGCCCCGCCATGAAAACATAGGCGATTTTTTTCGCGCCGACTTCTTTAATAAGCGCCGCAAGCTTGGCGAGGTCGATGTCGCCCTTGAAGGGATGCGGGTCGTCGGGATCGTGCGCTTCGTCGATGATCACGTCGCGGAAGGTTGCGCCCGCCAGTTCCTGATGCAGCCGCGTCGTGGTGAAATACATGTTGCCCGCGACGATGTCGCCGGGGCGGATGAGAATTTTCGAGATGATATGTTCGGCGGCGCGACCCTGATGCGTCGGCACAAAATAGGGCATGCCGTAGTATTTGCGAATGTTGCTTTCAAGATAATAGAAATTTTTGCTGCCGGCGTAGGCCTCGTCGCCCATCATCATTCCTGCCCACTGGCGGTCGCTCATCGCGTTCGTGCCGCTGTCGGTGAGGAGGTCGATATACACATCGTCGGATTTCAGCAGGAAGGTGTTGTAGCCTGCGTCTTTGATGGCCTTTTCGCGCATCGGCCGCGTGGTCATCTTGATCGGCTCGACCACCTTGATCCGGTAGGGTTCCGCCCAACTTCTTTGCGTCATCGCTTGCGCCTTTTTCCGTGCCGACATGATTGTTTTTGCCCCTTGGAGGTTGATAACAGGCAAGAAATCTAACAAACAGGGCGGCTTGGCTCTTGACGCAGATCAAGTGCCGCTGACGGCAGAATCAGCAAGGGAGGTGCAGCGTCGATCTGTCGATGATGAAGAAAAGAAAGGCAATTCCACCGCCTCTCGCGGCTTAATTATACGAAAATTAAATAATATTATGACAATTTATCGCTATAATATATATTATGTTAAAAAAATTTAAGGTATCTTAAGAAAGCTGGGTTACACTTGAAATCAACAGATTACGGGGTCACCAGGGTACTAGCATGTCCACAACAGAAACTATCGTCAAGCAGCGCGACCTTTTTCTGGCGTTTGCCTTCGCGTCCGCCGACCTGCTCATCGAGATCAGTCCTGAAGACAAGATCGGCTTTGTTTCCGGTGCGGTAAAAAAGCTGATCGGCATCGAAGAGACGAGCTTGCGCGGCCGCCTGTGGACAAATCTGTTTATCGAGGATGACGGCGTCATTTTAAAAGATACCGTCCGTGACATGACCCCGGGCCGGCGGTGCGGCCCGGTGATGGTGACCCTTAAAAACGGCGAGAGCGTTCTTTTCACGGCCATCAAAATGCCGGAGAAGCAGTCCGTTTATCTCACGCTGGCCGTTCCCAATGCGCTGATGAAGCGGCATATGGTTCAGGAGAAAACGGCCGCCAGCAAGGAAGAATTCATCAAAACGACGCAAAAGGCGATCAGCGAGGCGATCAAGTCCGGCAAGCAGGTCGACCTGACGCTGCTCGAGCTGCCCGACTTGCAGGACATGAAAGACCGCATGCCGCCTGAAAAATGGGAAGAAATGCACACGATGATGGCGGACCTCATCAAATCGGCGGCGATCGACGGCGGTACGGTCACGCAACTGTCCGACAACCGTTACAGCATGCTGCGCGACAAAAACACGGAGCTGGATACGCTGCAGGACCAGATTTCACAAATGCTGAAGCATATAGATCCCGAGCTGCAGGATACCGTCATCAAAAGCGTCTCCGTCGACGCCAACATCGGCAATCTGAACGATAAAGAGGCCTCGCGCGCGCTGCTTTATACGCTAAATGCGTTTGAAAAGTCAGGCGCGGATGCGAAGGTCAAGAATATGAAGGAAGGTTTTTCGGGCTTCCTGCAGGAGAGCAAGGACAAGATACAGGCTTTCAAGAAAATGGTCGCGGAGAAAAACTTCACTTTCAACTTCCAGCCGATCGTTTATCTCAACGGTCTCGGCATTTCGCATTACGAGGTTCTGACCCGCTTTCCCGAGGGGGGGTCGCCTTATGACCTGATCACCTTCGGCGAGGCGGTCGGGCTGGCGATGGATTTCGATCTGGCCGTTTGCAAGAAGGCCATCGACTACATCTCTAAACTGCCCAAAAACCCCAAAAACAACAGATTCACGCTCAACGTCTCGGGCCAGTCCATCGAAAACGACCAGTTCGTCAGCGATTTGCGGCGCCTGCTCGACATGTACAAGCTGGAGCAAGGCGCGGTCACCTTTGAAATAACCGAGTCCGCCTGCATCCAGAACCTGGAAAAGGTGAACAACGTCATCGGCCTGCTGCAGAGCGACGGGTTCGGCGTATGTCTCGACGATTTCGGCGCCGGCTCCGCCTCCTATCAATATCTGCAGAAATTGCAGGTCGACTTCATCAAGCTGGACGGCGCCTACGTCCAGCATATCTTCGATACGCCCAAGGACCAGATGATCGTGCGCCACCTCGCGCAGCTCTGTGCCGACCTCAAGGTCGGCATGGTGGCCGAGCGCATCGAGACGGCCAAAGAAGCCATGCTGCTCAAGAGCATGGGTATCGGCTACGGACAGGGCTACTGGTTTTCCAAACCGCGCGCCGCCCCGGATTATGCGGTCGATCAGGACAAGGCCGCGGAAATGAAAAACAGCCCGGTGCAAATCACGCAAGGAAAAGCGGGCGGGTCCGCGTCATAGGCAAAGAACCGGCGGCGGCCGGCCTTGCTTTAAGGGCGCCGTTTGCGGCTAGCCCGCTTCCCGCTTGCGGACGATTTCTTTCGAAGCAGGATCGCCCTCGGTGTCTTTCTGGTAGTATTTCGCCCAGGCGTTGTTGAGCGAGAAGACGAGTTTTTTTCCGACGACTTTTTCGAGCCACAGAGGCAGCATGAATTTCCGGTCGCCGCGGAAATATTCGTAGTAATGGTGATCGTCCCATGCCGCGCTATTGGTGCTGTGCCGCGCAACGAAATCGCCGCAGAACGTCGCCCACGGCAGGCCGACGCAGCCGAGAACGAAGTGCAGCCACGGCGTTTTGTCCGCGTGAATGATCGTCGGGAGCAGATCGCGGGTCGTGTCGATCCGTCCCGGCCAGTACTGGATGAACTCCAGATCGCGCAGCATGGGAAATTTTTCCTTGAAGCGGCGGTGGACGCTGTCGATGACCCGCTCGGAATTGACGTTGTTCTGCGCGTAGGTCGTGAGTATGTCGCCGCCGCCGAGCAGCAGCCGGTTGTCGCCCGTGAGGCGGAAATAGCTATAGACAAGGGTGGAATCCCAGCATTGGAACCGCCCTGCCGGAAAGGCCTGACTGATTTTTTTGTCGCTGACCGGCTCGCTGATCGAAAGGAACGTTTCGGCGTGATAGACGCGGTCGGCAACGGGACTGAGCGACGGATCGAGCTTGTCGGCGCAGAAGATGATCTGGTCCGCGGTGACGGAGCCGAGATGGGTTTGCGCGCAATGATCGGCGACGGAGACGACTTCGGACGCCTCGTAGAGGTGCGCGCCGTGATCGAGCAAAACCCTTTTCAGCCCCTGACAGTAGCGCATCGAGTTGATGCCCGCCGTATTCGGATAGCGCACCGCGCCGGAATAGGCCGTGGAGCCGATGACGCTTTTCACCTCTTCCTTGTCATACAGGGTTTGCGCGAAACCGACGGATTTGCGCGCTTCCATCTCCGCCTTGATGTCGCTCCACCCGTCCGCGCCGATGCCGAGAAACAGGGAATCCTGCATTTGATAGTCGCAATCGATGTCGTATTTCTTCACGTTTGCGCCGATAATGTCTGCGCCTTTTTGTCCCGCGCCCCACAGGTCGAGCGCGCCCGTTGTGCCGAACCGCCTGATGAGGTCGGCGAGTTCAAGCTCGCTGTCCGGCGTCAAAAACCCCGAGCTTTTTCCCGAAGAGCTGCCGCCGCAGATGTTTTTTTCGAGAATGACGACGTTGAGGCCTTTGTCCATCAGCGCCGTCGCGGCGGTGAGACCCGCCACGCCCGCGCCGACAATCAGCACATCGGCCTTGATATCCGTCGTCAACGGCGGGCTGATCGGATTTTCCACGCCGAGCAGAGTCGTGAACCACCAGTTTTGAAGCAGCATATGTCCTCCCCAGTGTTATTTCTTTGGTTCCGTATGGCCGCCGAAGCCGAAACGCATGGCGGAGAGGATCTTCTCCCCGAACGTGTGGCCCTGACGCGAGCGGAACCGCGCGAACAGCGACGATGCAAGCACCGGCGCGGCCACGGCTTCTTCCACCGCGGCATCGACCGTCCAGCGGCCTTCGCCGGAGTCCGCGACGTCGCCGCTGAAGCCCGAGAGGGCTTCGTCGGCGGCTAGCGCGGCGGCGGTGAGATCGAGCAGCCACGAGGTCACGACGCTGCCGCGCCGCCACACCTCCGCGATGTCGCCGAGATTCAGGTCAAAACGCTGGTCTTCCGGCAAGGCCGCACTGTTTCTGTTCTTGAGGATGTCGAAGCCTTCCGCATAAGCCTGCATCATGCCGTATTCGATACCGTTGTGGATCATCTTGACGAAGTGGCCCGCGCCGGCGGGGCCGCAGTGCAGATAGCCCTGCTCCGCCGTCGGGTTGCGCGCCTCGCGGTTGGGCGTGCGGGGAATGTCGCCTGCACCGGGGGCCAGCGCGGAGAGGATGGGATTGATGTGCTTCACCGCATCCGTCTCGCCGCCGATCATCAGGCAGTAGCCGCGCTCCAGACCCCAGACGCCGCCGGAGGTGCCGACGTCGATATAGACGATGCCGCGTTCCCGCAAGGTTTGGGCGCGGCGGACATCGTCTTTATAAAGCGTGTTGCCGCCGTCGATGATCATGTCTCCGGCTTGCAGGAGGTTGCCAAGCTCTGTCACCGTTTCTTCGGTGATTTTTCCTGCAGGCAGCATGACCCAGACGATGCGCGGGGCTTGCAGTTGTTTCACCATATCGGCGAGATTTCCCGCCCGCGCGGCGCCTCGAGCGGCAAGCGCCTTGACGGCGTCCGCATTTTTATCGTAGACGACGCAGTTGTGGCCGTGTTTCATGAGGCGCAGGGCGATATTCCCGCCCATCCGTCCGAGGCCAACGATACCAAGTTGCATGCCGCGCTCCTGTCTGGCGGTTTTTGGGAATGGCATCGGACTGCGATGCCTTGGCGTTCCCTTAGTTTCGGTCTAAAATCGCAGTGAAAGCAAGGGTGGATTGGAGAATTTTTATGATCGTCGTGTTAATGGGCGTGATGGGCGCGGGCAAGACGGCCGTCGGGACGGTGCTGGCCGGGGAGATGGGGGTGCAATTTATCGATGCGGACGACCATCATTCTGCAAAAAACAAGGAAAAGATGCGCGACGGGATTCCACTCGACGACGCAGACCGCAAGCCGTGGCTGGAGACATTGAATGGACTGCTGCGGCAGTGGCATGAGTCGGGTTCGGGCGGGGTGATGGCCTGTTCGGCGCTGAAAGAGCAATACCGCGTGGTTTTGCGCGGCGGCATGCCCGCGGGTGCGGTGCGTTTCGTCATGCTGGATGCGGAAAAGGAACTGCTGGCCAAAAGGCTCGCCGCGCGCAGTCATGAATATATGAACAATGGCCTGCTGCAAAGCCAGCTCGAGACACTGGAGCCGCCGCAGGATGCGCTAGTGATTATGAACGACCGTCCGCCGCGCGCCATCGCCGCCGAAATTATGCGGCAACTGCAGCATGCCCCCTTTGGCGCTGCTTGAAAAAACAACCGGATTGAATCAATATAGTAAAAAAGCAGGGGCTCCATGAATACGATTAGTCGCCTTTATCACCGGCTGCAGGAAGAAGAAATCGATCTTCTAAAACAACTGCGCGACAAGCGCCGCGCGCGGCTGGAACGTCCGGAGTATACCGCGCCCCAACTGAGCTTTGGCGACCGCATCGCCGACGGCGTGGCTTCGACGATGGGCTCGTGGCCGTTCATCATCACCCAGAGCATCATTTTGATCGGCTGGATGATCCTGAACATCACCGCCTACATGCATCATTGGGATCCTTACCCCTTTATTCTGCTCAATCTGGCGCTGTCGTTTCAGGCGGCCTATGCCGCGCCCTTTATCATGATGAGCCAGAACCGGCAGGCGGCGCTCGATCGGCGCGATGCACAGCATGATTATGACGTGAATATCAAGGCGGAACTGGAAATCGAGCTGCTGCACCAGAAGATCGACCAGCTGCGGGCGACGGAAGTGCAGGAGCTGATCGATCTCATCAAGAAGCTTGAAGCGGCGCTGACCGCTGCCCGCGGCACCGACGAAGGGTGACCGTTTAGGGTTTCGGCTTTTTGTTCTGGTTGGCGGCGGGCTTTTGCTGCGGCGCCGGCGCGTCCGGATCATACATCATTTTTGCGAGAAACGCCGGAATGTCTTTGGGCAGCGGCAGGCCGGCAAGATTTTGGGCCGCCGCCGTCTTCATCACCGCCTCGGCGATTTTGGCCGAGGCCTTGCGGATGTTTTCCAGGGGCGGATAGAGCGTGCCCGCGTCCAGATCGTCTTTCGTGACTTCGTTCGAGAGCGCTTTCGCGGCGGCGAGGAACATTTCGTCGGTGACGCGGCTGGATTCACAGGCCAGCGCGCCGAGCGCGATGCCGGGAAATATATAGGCGTTGTTGGCCTGCCCCGGTTTGAACGTCTGCCCGTCCTGCGTCACCGGCGCAAAGGGGCTGCCGGTCGCGAACAGCGCCTTGCCCTTGCTCCATTCATAAGCCTGCTCCGCCGTACATTCTGATTGCGGCGTCGGATTGGACAGCGCGAAGATCAGCGGGCGGTCATTGATGTCCGCCATCGCTGCGATAATCTCCTGCGTGAAGGCGCCGCCCTTGCCGGTCGCGCCGATCAGCGTTTGCGGCTTCACCTCTTTGACGGTCTCGAGGAGATTCATCGGCGCGTGTTTTTTGGCGTAGAGCTTCTTTTGCGGCGTGAGGTTTTTGCTCTCTTCGGTCACGAGGCCCTTGCTGTCCACCAGCCAGATGCGGTCGCGGGCCTCCTCCGTCGTCAGCCCTGCTTCTTCCAGCGCCTTGACGACGAGATCGGCGATGCCGATGTTGGCGGTGCCCGCGCCGAGAAAAACGAAACGCTGGTCTTTCAAGCCTTCTTTGTTGACTTTCAGCGCCGTATAGACGCCCGCCAGCACAACGGCCGCCGTGCCTTGAATGTCGTCGTTGAAGGACAGGGTTTTAGCGCGGTAATCATTGAGCAGTTTATAGGCGTTGTCGCCGTAAAAGTCCTCGAACTGGACGAGCGCTTTGGGGTATTTGTCGTTGACGGCGTCGATGAACTCCTGCATCAACTCGAAATAGGCCGCGCCCTGCAGCCGTTTTTGCCGTACGCCGCCATAAAGCGGGTCTTTCAAAAGCTCTTCATTGTTTGTGCCGATATCAAACATCACCGGCATGGATTTTTTCGGGTCGAGCCCGCCGCACAGCGTATAAAGCGCGAGCTTGCCGACGGGAATTCCCATGCCGTTCGCGCCGAGGTCGCCGAGGCCGAGGATACGCTCGCCGTCGGTGATAACGATGGAGCGCACGTCCTTTTCCGGCCACTGGTCGAGCTTTCGGCGGATTTTTCCCTTGTCGGCGGGCGTGATGGTCAGGCCTTTCGGTTCACTGAAGATATGCGAGAACTTCTGGCAGGCTTCGCCCACGGTCGGCGTGTAAATCAGCGGCATGATTTCCGCGATATGGCGCAGCGCGAGGGAGTAAAAAAGTTTTTCATCGCGCTGTTGCAGTACGGAGAGATAAAGATATTTTTCGATGTCGGATTTTTTCTGCCGCAGCTGGTCGAGAACCGTCTGCGCGTGTTCATCTTGCGCAGGCGCGGCGTGGTCGTGCCGTTTCTTGCGCGTTGCCCGCATTACGGGCCACTGCGCGGCGCGTCTCATGAACTGGTCGCGCAGGTGCGCTGAAAACGTATTGAAATGGTACTTCATATTTTTTCAGCTTATAGGAAACACAAGACGGCGCAAGGACTGTCACGCCGGCACCTGTGTATTTTAAGATATTGCAGCGCAGCAAAAAAGATGCAGAAATGACCCGCGATAAAAATGATGACCGGAACAATGAGGCGGTGCTGAAACTTGAGATCATGGTTTTCAAGCACTTCTGCGGGGAGACGTGGGCTTGGTCTTTTTGTTACGGGTTCGTTGACAATGCCTATAGCGAGGGGTATTAATCATAAAATTTTTTTAACATGGGGCAATATCCGCAATTCAGCAGTAAAAGGATAATACTATGAAAAATAACAGGATGGTCGTTTATAAGCTGGCAGGCCGCAGCCTTGCCGCCGCCATGCGTCTGGAAGAGGAGCTGCGCCGCGAGCTCAAAACCGTGCCGGTTGTGCATGCGGGCACTTTCAAGGATATCGGTGATAGCTGGAACGCGCTCTATAAAGGGTTGCTGGCGCGGCTGGAGCAGGAAGCGCCGGAGGTGCTGGAACTGACCGGTCTCAACGCCCGCGCCGTGCAAGTCTTCCAAGAGCCGCAGACTCTGCCGCGCGCCTATGCCGAGGCGCCGCATATTTTCCTCTCGCCGGAAAAGAATCCGGAATACTTCATGTATGTGCCGGTCGATTACAAGGGGCGGTATTTCGCACCCGCCGACGGCATAAAACTCAATGCAAAGGAAGAACAGATCACGGGCGACCGTCTGTTCGCAGGCGGCTGGCTCGGCAATGCGCCGATTGTTGCGGTGACGAAGCAGGGCGTCGCCACGCCGGCGGATTATACGCCGCCGCCGAAAAGTGCGCTGAGGAAAGCCTTCCCTTATATGCCGAACGACCGCGTCTGTTTTCTGGCTGCAGGGCGCAGCCTCGCAGCCGTGGCTGATTACAACGCACGCAAGGAAGAATGGCAGCGCTGCCTTAAAGCGGCCTGCCACGCGATAGAGGCGGCGGTCGAGCAGGATAAGCCGAAAATTCTGGCGGCGTTACCGGCCGGTGAAGATGTGCGCATCAGCGCGACCTATAGCTACTATAGCAACGGCGGCGGCAAGGCGGGCTTGCTGCTCTCCGTCCGCCGCGAAGGCAAGGACAATCTCTGGAACGCGGGCAAGACCGTGCCGGTGCCGCCTTCGCCCGCCTTTACGCAGGAAGAGCGCGGCGGCGGGGAATATATCGTCAAAGCGCGCACCGATACGCCCGAAGGGCGCCGTCTTGCCGTAGTTATCAATGCCATTCCGGATACGCCGGGTCTTGGCGATTATGCCGACCTGCGCGGGAATTTTGACATCAGGCAAGACGACATCGGCAAGGCGCTGGGCGTGAACGGTGTCATACCGCAGGTCGCCGAACTTGCGGGGCGGACGTTGCTGATCTACAGCGCCGCGCCGAAAAGCAAGAAAAGCGGATTTTGCCCGCCGGACGCCACGCCGTTTCCGGCTTTTGCCTACGCATGGCTGCGCAAAGATGAGGAGGATATCAGAATGGGCACCACGCCGCCGCCGATGCCGAAGGCCGTGGCTGACGCTCTGGCGAAGCCGCTAGAGCCTGTGAAGCGCCGCCGCAAAAACAATCCGCCCCGCCCCTGAGCATGATGCCGGAAAGGACGCCGCGCCGAATGAGATATTTTCTGGTTTTGATGCTGTTGTTTTTGTCCGCGCCAACGGCGCGTGCCGCGCAAATCAGGATAGAAGACGCTTTTTCGCCGCGCGAAGGCGCATCGCATCTGGTCGAGAACACGATCTATGACGCGAAAAAATCCATTGTCGTCGCGGCCTATTCCTTTACGTCGAAGCCGATCGCCCGCGCGCTGGCCGCGGCGCATGACCACGGCGTCGATGTGCGCGTTGTGCTGGACGGGAATCAGTACAACCACAAGATGGACGCCTATTTGCTGGAACACGGCATCCCTGTGCGCATCAGCAAGCAGTATAATCTCATGCACAACAAGTTCATGGTGATCGACGGCAAAACCGTGGAACTGGGCAGCTTCAACTACACCTATTCAGCCGAATACGACAACGCCGAGAACGTCATGGTCGTCCACAACGCCGGCGGCATCGCGGCCGATTATGTCCGGCAGTGGCAAAAGATATGGGACGGCGCGCGCGGCTGACCGTTTAGGGTTTGGGCTGCGGCTTGTCTGTCCCTGTTTTTGGCGCCGGTTGCGCGTTCGCTTTTGCCTCTTCTTCCTTTTTAAGCGTCTTTTTATCCGGCTTGCCGATCGCGGTGAGCGGCAGGCTGTCGCGGTATTCGACGAGGCGCGGAATTTCGTAAGGCGCAAGATAGCCTTTGAGGAACTCCTGCAGCGCGGCGCTGTCCAGCGTTTTTCCTTCCTTGAGGACGATGAAGGCCTTCGGCATCTCGCCGACCTTGGGGTTTTTCACGCCGATGACGCTGACGTCCTTGACGGCGTCATGCTTGCGGATGGCGTTTTCGACCTTGAGCGGGAAGATTTTGAGGCCGTTGAGGATGATCATGTCCTTGCTGCGGCCGACGATGAAGACGTAGCCGTCGTTATCGACATAGCCGATATCGCCGGTGCGCATGAAACCGTCTTTTTCCATCACGTCCGCGGTTTCCTGGGGCTGTTTCCAATAGCCTTGCATGACCTGCGGGCCGCGCAGGCAGATCTCGCCGACGACTTTGCCCGGCTCCCTGTAATCGGCCAGCGGAATGATTTTGACTTCCGTGCCGGGGAGCGGCATGCCGATCGATTTCGGCTTCTTGACGCCATGGAGCGGATTGGCGATGGCGGCGGCGGAGCATTCCGACGAGCCGTAGCCTTCGAGCAGCTCGATGCCCGTCACTTGTTTGAAGGCGTCCCTGACGTCGTCGGGCAACGGCGCGGCGCCGGAGATGCAGATCTCCAGCGAGGAGAGATCGTATTTTGCGAGATCGGGTGCATTGACGACCTTCTTGTAAAGATCGGGGACGCCCGCGAAGATCGTCGGTTTTTCCCTGGTCACGGTTTCAAGAAAGTCGCCGAGATCGAACTTCGGCATCATGATCAGCTCGGCGCCGATATTGAAGCTCAGGTTCATCTGCGCCGTCATGCTGAAAACGTGGAAGAACGGCAGCACGGCGAGGATCTTGTCCTGCTTTTCGCGCTTTTCGCCGGCAAGGAACCACATGCCCGCCTGATTGACGTTGGCGGCGAGGTTGCCCTGGCTCAGCACCGCCGCTTTGGGCACGCCAGTCGTGCCGCCGGTATATTGCAAAACGGCGGTATCCTTCGGCGAAACCTTGACCGGCGTTAGTGCGCCTTTGGTTTTCACAAGGTCGGAGAAGCGCAGGTGGTTTTTGTCTTTTTTGATTGTTGCGGCGGGCAGCACGCCGAGTTTTTTGCCGAGTGCGTCGGCTTTTTTGCCGGCATAGCCGAGGAAAATCGCTTTCAGCGGCTGCGCATGGGCGAGGCGCGAAACTTTGTTGAACGTTTTGTAGAGTACGGCCTGTTTCGTCGGCAGGAAGTCCGCCATGTCGCAGGTGACGATTTTTTTGAGGCTGGCTTGCCCCAGCATGCGCTCGACCTTGGGAAAGACCTGTTCGAGGTTCAGCGTGATCATCATGTCCGCGTCGCTGTCGCGGATCTGGTGCTCCATTTCCTTTTCGGCGTAGAGCGGGTTGAAGTTCACGACCGTTGCGCCGATTTTCTGCGCGGCGTAATAGGCGATGACGTAGAAAGGCGAGTTCGGCAGGCACAGGCCGACCTTCGAGCCTTTGCCGATGCCCTGCTCCTGCAGGCCCTTGGCAAAACGGTCGACCATCGCGCCGGTTTCCTTATAGGTGAATTTTTTGCCGAGGAAGCTGAGGCAGGGACGGTCGGCATATTTTTTGACCGCCGCGTCAAATAGCGCGGGAATGGTCGTGTCGGGAATCTCCGCGTCCCATTTCAGTTCCTGCGGATAGGATTTTTCCCACGGATGCGGCGTTGTGTCTCTGGGAGCCATGAGGTGCGGCCTTTCATATACGTCATAACGGAATTCTTGTGCGCTATTACTTATCATAATCTCCATAAAACTTATAGAGATTTCTTGTTATTAAAAATCAAGGATATAGGACGTCGGCATAATTATTCCATAATAACATTGACAAAAAAGTCGTTTTGTAAAAGAATGCCGCCGGAGGTGCGATATGGGAAAAATGTGGCGTAGAACCGCGGATGCGGCAGGCAAAGCACAATTGCAGGAAGTGGCGCTCGATCAAGTGCGCATCACCGCGCCGACGGTGGTTTACCTGTCCGGTTTTTTGACCAACAACAACCGCCCCGGCTACGTTGCCGGCAGCATCAAGAGCATGGAAGTGCTGTTGAAGGACGCCTTTCCGGAGCTGCCGCCCATCTACGGCTGGTCGCACACCAGCCTGCGTAACCTTTTCAATCTCGCCCGTTATAACAGCCATCCTTCAACGCGGTCGTCGGATGCGGGGTTCGATATTGCCGCCGCCGTGCTGATGCCGCTGGTGGCCAGGGATTTTTCCCGCGATCAAAAGGGCAAGCTCACCGGCACGCCGCTGCCGCTCGACGAGGCGAAAAAGAATCTCCGCAACGTGACGTTCTTCGGCTATAGCGCCGGTTCCATCGTCGCGCAGGAGACCTACAACGCCCAGCTGCAGATGATGACCAAGATCGGCTACCCCGAAAAAGACGCGCGTGCGGCGCTCAACGAAGTCGTGCTGATCGCGCCGGGCGTCATCTCCCGTTACACGAAGGAAGATGACCGTTTCACCACTCTTTTTCTCGTCGCCAGCAACGACCGCATGATGCGCGCCAAAAATTTCATCTGGAGGCCGCTCGCCGCCATATACAACAAGTTTGCCAAACGCATCGAAAACAAAAACGGGCTTGTCATCCGCCCGCTGTCCGATACCAGCGTTATCATCAACGCGCCCGTCCGGCCGACCTATTACCAGTGGCAGTACGATGAAAACGGCAACCGCGTGGAAAAGAAATATTTTCAGCCGCTTTATCCCAAGTGGCTGCACCGCCGGAGCTATCATGAGTTGCCGCATTACATCACGCGCGACGAGAACAACAACAAGTTTGCCAATGTGGCCTATTATGCCCTTGTCAACGCGCTGAACCGCAAAGACCGTATCGCGCCGCTGGACTTGTTGAAGCCGGTTCCCGCGACAGCGGATACCGCTGCCTATCAAGCCAAAATCGCGGCGGCGGTCAAGCGGGGGAACAAGCTTTAAGGGATCCGCGCGTCACTCCTGGCGCAACCCCGAAGGCTGCCGATCCCCATAGAGGACCGTCTTGAGGCTTGAGGCGCCGACCAATATGAAAATATGTCAAGACCCGGTTCATTAAAATTTCATGAATATTCTGTACATATATAGAAGGTCAACAGAGGGAGGGTGTTCTCTCCGGGCAGGGGACGTTGTTTTTTACTGGCAGGATTTTTTTAGTTATATTTATGGCTTTTTTTTCATCGCAGACTGCGGTCGCGCAGCAGGCCGCCGCCGCGCCGCCCGCGCATGATACGCCTTATATCGTCGGGCCGAATAAAGTCCGGCTTCATGACATTGCGACATTGGCGTTGCCGGCAGGCGAGATATTCGTTCCCGAGAAGATGGGAAAAAAGATCATGCGGCGGATGGGAAACTACATGGACAGCTCGTTCATGGGGCTGGTGATCCCGGAAGACAGGCATGCCGTCTGGTTTGTCGTGCTCGAATACAACGATGCCGGTTTCGTGCGCGATAACGAAGGGAAAAACATCGACCCCGCAAAGATCCTGAAAGAACTGCGGGAAGCCGTGAAAGAGGATAACGAACAGCGCAAGGCAGACGGAAAGAGGGAAATGCAGATCGTCGGCTGGATAGAGCCGCCGCATTACGATGCCGGCAAACATCATTTGATCTGGTCGCTGGAGGCGCATGATGCCGGCGTCACAATCAATCCCGAAACCGATACCGTCAACTACAAAACCTACGCGCTCGGGCGCTATGGATACATCAGTATGGATCTGGTGACCTTCAAAGACCGTGTCGATACCGACAAGAAAGTCGTCGGGACGCTGTTATCAAATCTCACTTACAATGCGGGCAAGCGCTATAAGGACTTCAACGCCAAAACAGACAAAATCGCCGAATACGGCCTTCTGGCGCTGATCGGCGGCATTGCGGCCAAAAAGATCGGACTGATCGCGATGATTGTGCTGTTCATGGCGAAGAGCGCCAAGGCCGTCATGCTTGCCGCCGCTGCGGGGGTCGCCTATATCAAACGCCGTCTTGGCAGAAAGAAAGACGGGGATAACGCTTAAAAGGAGGGCCTCATGATGAATTTGCTGGCCCTTTTGTTCAAGGGCGGCCTGCTCGGCAAGGTTCTTCTGTCCGCCGGCACCATGCTGATCTCCATCCTCGTGTACGCCCAAATATTCGGCTGGCGGTTTGCCGCCGGTTTCGTGGGGCTGATTTTCGTGCATGAAATGGGGCATTATCTCGCCGCCCGCCAGCGCGGGCTGAAGGTCGGCCTGCCGACGTTCATTCCCTTCGTCGGCGCATGGATCGACATGAAGGAAAAACCCCACTCCGTCGAAACGGAAGCTTATGTGGGTCTGGCGGGTCCGCTGGCGGGAACGCTGGGCGCCTTGGGCTGTTACTTCATGGCGCGGCAGGACAGCGACCATCTGCTGCTGGCGCTGGCCTATGCCGGATTCATGATCAATCTTTTCAACCTCATTCCCGTTTCGCCGCTGGATGGCGGGCGCGTGACGGCCGTGCTGTCACCGCGCATATGGTTTTTGGGCGTGCCGTTATTGATTGCCTGTTTTATCTACATGCCGAGCCCGATCTTGATATTAATCGGCATCGTGGCCTTGCCACAGTTGCGCCGGGCGTGGCACTATGACCCGCAAGCGCCGGAGAACAGGGCCTACTACGGCATCTCGCTGGAAAACCGGCTGTTTTATACGTTATACTATCTGGCGCTGGTTATTTTCCTCGCCTTGATGACATACAATTTGCACAAAATTTTATACGGTAAAATTTAAAGAAAGGGATATGACATGACGGAGACACCGGATACGGACACAGCACCTGAAACAACACCGGAAATCTCCGTCGCGCCGCACGTGCCGTCGTCCAAGCAAACCGCGCAGCAGCTCGCGCGGCATATCGAAAACCTGCGCCAGCAGCAGAGTTTCGGCGCGGCGCTCTCCGCGGGAACGGTGGCCGCGCTGGCCGGCGCGGCGCTGTGGGGCGCCGTTACGGCTGTTACGCACTACGAGCTTGGCCTCACGGCGGTCGTCGTCGGCGTCATGGTCGGCCTTGCGGTCAGAAAAGCGGGGCACGGCATCGAGAAAAAGTTTGGCGTTCTCGCCGCCGTGCTGGCGCTGTTCGGTTCCCTCATCGGCAATCTTCTCAGCATCAATGTTGCTATCGCGCAACATTACGGCACGCCCATACCGCATGCCCTGATGCACATGGACTTGCAGCGCAGCATAAATCTTTTCACGCTGACGTACAGGCCGATGGATCTGCTGTTCTACGCCATCGCCGTGTACGAGGCTTATAGATACGGCTACGGCAGGCTCGTCGTGCGGAAAAAGAAGACCTGAACGGCGGGAATTTACGCTTAATGGTAAAGTTATGAAAAACTGCTTTTCCGCTTGCGCCGGCGGTAACAGCCTCCTAATATGGAATACGGCTTGATCGGCAACGACAGGCACGTAAAAGAACGAGACATATATATACTGTTTGGACTTGATCATGAGACAAGTACCGCAATATCTGATCATCGGCAATGGCCGCGTTGCGCGGCACTTATGCCATTATTTCTCCTCACCCGAAATCCATCTGCCCTGCCGCCACTGGCACCGCGCGCTGCCGGAAGCGCAGCTGCGGGACTGGAAAAAAGAGGCGACGCATATTCTCCTCGCCATCAGCGACGGGGCGATTGAGCCGTTTTGCGATGCGCACCTCAAAGACACGCCCGCTGTTAAAGTGCATTTCTCCGGCAGTCTTGTTACCGACCGGGCCTGCGGCGCGCATCCTTTGATGACGTTTGGCACTGCGCTGTATCCGGCGGAAAAATATCCGGCCATTCCTTTTCTCATTGACGACAACGCGCCGGATTTTGCGGCGCTGTTGCCCGGACTGCCCAATCCGCACGCGCGCCTGCCGCGCGTGCAAAAAGCGAAATACCACGCGCTGTGCGTCATGGCGGGAAACTTCAGCTGCATTCTGTGGCAGAATCTTTTCTCGTTTCTTGAAAGCGATCTCGGCCTGCCGCCGGAAACCGCGCACATGTATTTGCAGCAGCAAACGGAAAATTTAAAAGCCGATCCGCGCCGCGCCCTGACCGGACCGCTGGTGCGCGGCGATGACGCGACCATCGCGCGCAACATCGCGTCGCTCGCGGGCAGCCCGTTTCAGGACGTTTACAAAGCTTTTGTCGCCGCATGGCGGCAGGGCAACCGCCAGAACAACAGCACTCACGAAAGGAAGAAAATATCATGATGAACGTATTCGATTTCAGCAAAAAGAAGGCCGCGGGCGAGAAAATCACCATGATCACCTGCTATGATTACACCAGCGCGCGGATCGTCGACAAAACCGGCATCGACTGCCTGCTCGTCGGCGACAGCCTTGCCATGACAATGCACGGTTATGACAGCACGCTTCCCGCCACCGTCGACATGATGGCGCTGCACACCGCCGCCGTCGCGCGCGGCGCGAAAGACAAATTCATCGTCGCCGACCTGCCGTTTCTCTCCTACAGAAAATCGCTTTCCGACAACATGGACGCGGCGTTGAAGCTGATGCAGGCCGGCGCACACGCGCTCAAGCTCGAAGGCGCGGCGGGCAATACCGGCTTTGTCCGGCACCTTGTGGATTCGGGCGTGCCGGTCATGGGGCATCTCGGCCTCACGCCGCAGTCGGTCAATACGCTCGGCGGTTATCACGTGCAGGGCGGCACGGACGATGCCGCGCGCCGTCTGGCGGAAGACGCCAAGGCGCTGCAAGAGGCGGGATGCTTCGCGCTGGTGCTGGAATGCGTGCCCGCCGATCTCGCCGCGCGCATCTCGCAGGACCTTGCGATTGCCACCATCGGCATCGGCGCGGGCGCGGACACGGACGGGCAGGTTCTCGTCATTCAGGATTTGCTCGGCCTTAACCTCGACTTCAGGCCGAAATTCGTCAAAAAATTCGCCGAGGGCGCGGCGCTCTTCACCGATGCCATCGAGCAATACAACAAGGAAGTCAAAACAGGAGAATTTCCCCATGCCGAGCATAGTTTCGGACCCCGCCGCGTGGCAAAGACAGCGCGCCGCGCTTGAAGGCACGCTCGGCTTCGTGCCGACGATGGGCAACCTGCACGAAGGCCATATGGCGCTGGTGCGGCAGGCCAAGGCCGAGAATGACCATGTCCTCGTCAGCATCTTCGTCAATCCGACGCAGTTCAACCAACGCGCCGATTACGATGCCTATTTGCGCACGCTGGCGGACGATGTCGCGCTGCTGGACAAAGCGGGTGTGGAATTTGTTTTTACGCCGGATGAAAAAGCCATGTATCCCGACAACTACGAGATGCAGGTGCAAGAAACCGTCCTCTCGCAGCAACTGGAAGGCAAGTTCCGCCCCGGCCACTTTCAGGGCATGCTGACCGTGGTGCTCAAGCTGCTCAATATCGCGGGCGCGACCCGCGCCTACTTTGGCGAGAAGGATTTCCAGCAATTGATGCTGGTGAAGAAGATGGCGCAAGCTTTTTTCCTGCCCGTCGACATCGTCGCCGTGCCGACCGTGCGCGGGAAAAACGGCTTGGCTTTAAGCTCGCGTAACGGCCGACTTTCGCCGGCGCAGCATGAACAGGCCGTTCTGCTTTCGCAACTGCTGCGCAGCGAAGCGGCGAACGACGCGGTCGCGCAAAAGCTCGACGCCGCGGGGTTCAAAACGGAATATGTCGCAACAGAGTGGGGCCGCCGCCTTGCCGCCGCATGGCTGGGCGATGTGCGTCTCATCGACAATGTCAAAGTACAAGGGGAATAAAATGCTACTCTGTCTTGATGTGGGAAATTCGCACGCTGTCGGCGCTGTCTTCGACGGGGAAAAAGTCGTTCTGCGCTTCCGCCACGCGACGGCGCAAATCGGCACCGCCGACCAGTTCGGGCTTTTTGTGCGCAATCTTCTTTCCACCAGCGATATCGACCATAAAAAAATCGCCGTAACGGCGCTCTGCTCGGTCGTGCCGGGCGTGAACTTCACGATCCGCCATGCTTTTTCGGCCTACTTTCCGCATGCGGAGTATTTTATGCTGCAGGCGGGGGTTAAAACTGGCATCAACATCAAATACAAAAATCCGGCGGAAGTCGGCGCCGACCTGATCGCGGGGGCAATCGGCGCCACGCACGCGTTTCCGGACAGAAACCTCATCATCGCCGATCTCGGCACGGCGACGACCGTCACCGCCGTTTCGCGTGCGGGCGATTTTCTCGGCGGCGTGATCATGCCCGGCCTGCGTCTTTGCATGGAGAGCCTGAAATCGAACACCGCCAAGCTCATGGAGGTCGACATCGAAACGCCGGACACCTATCTCGGCCAGTCGACACGCGAATGCATCCAGCGCGGGCTCTACTTCGGCCATCTCGGCGCCCTGCGCGAGATCGTTGCAGGCTACAACAAGGAATTATACGACGGTGCGCCCGCGACCGTCATCGGCACGGGCGGATTCTCGCAGCTCTTCAAGGACCAGAACATCTTCCATGCCATTCTGCCCGACCTCGTTTCGCATGGCATCCGCATCGCTTACGAGAATACGCAGGCGGTGCAAGCGAAAAAGGCGCTGCCATGACAACGTCTTTTTCCGGCAGCCGCATTCTGCTCATTATTTCCGGCGGGATTGCCGCTTATAAAGCGCTCGAGCTGATCCGCCGTTTGCGCGACAGAAATGCCGATGTCCACTGCATTCTCACCAGCGGCGGTGCGCAATTCGTGACGCCCCTGTCGGTCGCGGCCTTGTCAGGCAACAGGGCGCATACGGATCTTTTTTCGCTGACCGACGAAGCGGAAATGGGGCATATCCGCCTTGCGCGCGACTGCGATCTGGCGCTGGTCGCGCCCGCGAGCGCGAACCTAATCAGCCGCGCCGCGCAAGGGCGGGCCGACGATCTGGCATCCACCGTTCTGTTGGCGACGGACAAGCCCATCCTGTTTGCACCGGCGATGAATCCGGTCATGTGGCAAAACGCGGCGGTGCAGGACAATGTCGCGCTCCTGAAAAAGCGCGGCGTGCATTTTGTCGGCCCCGTTGCGGGCGATATGGCCTGCGGCGAAACGGGGGAAGGACGCCTCGCCGAGGTGCCGGATATTGTCGCCGCCGTGGAGCGTTTTCTGGTCTGCGAGGGGCCGCTGAAAGGACTCAGGGCGCTGGTGACCAGCGGGCCGACCTTTGAGCCGATCGACCCCGTGCGTTTTATCGGCAACAGGTCGTCCGGCAAACAGGGGCATGCCATCGCGCAGCAGCTGGCACTGGCCGGTGCGGAGGTCACGCTCGTTTCCGGCCCCGTGCAAGAGCCGGATCCGCCGCGCGTAACGACGCGGCATGTCAATACGGCCGCGGAAATGCTGGCGGCCTGCCGCGCTGCCCTGCCGGCCGATATTGCCGTTTGTGCCGCGGCGGTTGGAGACTTCAGGGCCGAGGAGATCGTGAACCAAAAAATAAAAAAGACCCATGACGCGCCGATGACGCTCCGTCTGGTGCAAAATCAGGACATTCTCGCCACGCTTGCCGCCGGAAACAGCCGCCCGCGTCTTGTGATCGGCTTTGCGGCCGAGACGGAAGGTACGCTTGAAAACGCCCGGAAAAAACTCGTCGCCAAGGGCTGCGATTGGATCTTGCTCAATGACGTTTCCGGCGGCAAGGTTTTCGGCGCCGCGCGCAATCGCATCACCTTGCTGAGAAAAGCGGCAGGCGGGGGTATTTTTACGGAAGATTGGCCCGAACTGGATAAAAGGGAAATCGCACGCGATCTCGTGGGGTTGATCGGCACGCATTTCGCGGCGCGGCCTTAAAAAGCTCAGCGTCTTTTGCAATAGCCCTTTAGAATTTTCCACTCCGCTTCGGACATGGCGGGGCGCGTATCCGTGTTATCGTAATCGTTCACCATGTCGATGCGTGCCTGATTGGCGGGGTGATTGGAAAGGAATTTATCGGCAAGGCCGGATTTGCCCAGACGTTCGAAAAAGTTCTTGAATCCCGCATTGTTGATGTGCGCGATTTGCAGACGGTGCAAGCCTGCGGCATCGGCCTGTGATTCTTCGCCGCGGCTGAACGTCATCCTCAAAAATAAGTCCGTTACGTTTTCGTCCGAACCGCTCGAGAAAACCATCCGCAGTCCCGCGCTGGTAAAAAGGTCGACGATAAAGCCCTGCATGATGTGGCGGTTGCTGACGTGGCCGATTTCATGCGCAAGAACGCCTGCCAGCTCCTCCGGCGTGCGGGCATGGGCCAGCAGGGCGGAATCGACGTAGATATTCCCGCCCAGCGTGGCATAGGCGTTGACGACAGGGTTTTTGACGATCCTGACCTGGATGGAAAATTTTTTATCTCCCGGCTCGATCGGGTAAAGGCGGCGCAGCAGTTGTTGCAAAGCCTGCCGTTGCATCCGGTCGGGATGGCAGGATTGTCCCACCTGCGACGGCAACGCACGGGCGAGGCTTTGCTCCCAGTGCCACGGAATGGCATGCGCGAGCGGCGCGACCCCGCCGGCCAGAAGAACGGCGAACAGGCACGCTGCCGCTATCCACACCAGCCCCTTCAGCTTGGAAGGCTTATGCAGCGCCGCGTCTTCTTCTTTCTCGTATTCGCAACCTTCTTGCATGGCTTAATGATCGGGAGGGCGTCCGCCATTGTGTATCCCGAGCCAGACGTAAAATATGATAAGGATGATGGTGCCGATAACGGCGAGGGGGCCGCGCTGCGCGCGCCGCGCCGAAGCTTTGCTCGCCCTGCCGCCGCGCACGTCCGTGGCCTGCGTCGCCTGAACGAATATCTCCTTGTTCTGGATGATGGCTTGCGCCGGCAGCGTGTCGTGCCTGGTCGTTACGCCGTCGAATTTTTTGACCGCCGTGCCGATCGCTAGAATTTCGACCAGTCCGCCGCCCATATCGTAGACGTAGGTCTTGACGCCGACGATTTCATCCGCGCCGCAGTCGTCCGCGGCTTTTTCGGCGCGCGCGAAGGCTTTTTCGCGGGCCTCGTACAGGAGTTCGGTCAGCGTGCTGACCTCGCCGCCGGCGATGGTTTTTCCGGCCGCCAGAAGGCCGGAGGTGAAGCCGAGCGCGTAGACCGAAACGCCCATGACCAGGCTGATCGGCAGATAGCCGATATGCACGAGGTTCCACATTTCCTCGTTGGTCAGGGAGGAGGTGACGGGGTCGTTGGCATAGGCGCTTAAGGCGGGGTGCGTCGCGGCCGTGCCCATCATCAGCATTTCCTGCGTGCCGAGCACGGGGGTGATGGTCGTCTTGATGCCGACGACGGCGTTCGCGCCGGCCTGTTTCGCTTCGGCTTTGATCCGGTGCAGCGCCAGATGCCGCGTCTTGTCGAAAATTTCGGTGAACTGCGGCACTTCGCCGCGTTTCAGTCCGCGCAAGAATCCCTTGATTCCGCCGCCGACGCCGATGGAGTAGGCAATATTGCCGAACACGAAGTTGTGCGGCGTGAATCCTGAGTCGATCTGGCAGTAAAGCTGCTGCGCGTCGGAATAGGCGGTGAACGCCGGATCCGCGCCGCTCTGCGTCGGATCTTTCCAGACCGTCGAGCCGAAGGTCAGGAACTCCATATTGGCGCCGTGATTGATCAGGTCGAAGGTTATCCCTGCTACGGCCGTGCCGTCATGATGGCGGGATTCGGCGAGCATCCGCTCGTAGGCGTTCTTGCGTCCCTTATAGATCAGCTGCGTAATTTCGGTGATCTCGCCGCCGGCGAGGGTCGAAAGGCCGGCGCCGATGCCGCGCACCACGCCCAAAGACATGACGTTGTTGCCGATGCACAGCGGGCCGGGCTTGTAGCCGAGTTGTTTCAGGCAGTAAATTTCATTGCCGGAAAAGCCGGTGACTTTGCGGTGGTCGGTATAGTCCATTTAAAAGCCTTCTTTATAAAAATGCGCCATTTTCAAATCTAGAACGGTTTTATTAAAAACAGGTAAAGAGGCCGTATATTTGCGGCGCTGTTTTCCAATACGCGATCACGGCACTCCGAGATAGTTCTCCAGAAGATTGTCAATCAGGGTTTTGGCGCTGTCGGAGCCGACGATATCCAGCTTGCCGCCAAGCGCGAGAATGCATATGCCGTGAATGCTTGCCCACAGCACCTTGGCGCGGCGGCGGCTTTTATGCGGATCCCGCGTGTGGGCGAGCAGCGTTTCTTCGATTAGGCGGAAATGGCGGTCGATCTTTTCGCGGTACCAGTCCGGCGGCAGCGTCTTGGCGTGAAACTCGAACAGCGTCGTCCAGCGGTTGTAGTGCTGCTTGGCGAAATCAAGGTAAGCGTAAGCGAGATAGCGTATCTTGTCCTTTTTCGTTTTGCGCAGTCCCGCCGCGAGCGTGGCGTGCCAGGCATCCAGAATGCGCGCATTAATGTGGAATATCAGCCCGTCATAGCTGCCGAACACGTTATAGAGTGTGCCGACGGTATAGCCCATGCGCTCCGCCGCCGCCCGTGCGCTGAATCCGGAAAGGCCTTTTTCATCAATAATTTCAAGAGATTTTGCGAGGGCAAGTTCCGTTAACTCTTGTCTGTTATGATCGGACCGGCGGGCCATGGTGCCTCTCTTAATTATACAGTGTAAAATTAATATTGAACACTGTTCAATATTATGGTAGGATGAAGGTATAGTCAAGATGAATCTGACCGGAAGAGCGGGAGGACGACATGATTGAGACATTGTTGCTGATAGGCGCCGTTATTTTTCTCGTCTATGCCATTCTGCCCTGGGTGACGCATGTGCAGTTGAAAGATCTGCAAGGCGAAGTGCGGCGGCTGAGGGACGAGGTGCGCGCCATGAAAGGGCAGTCGCCGATCAAAGCTCCCGCGCCTGTTCCCGCAGAAAATCCTGCAGCGCAACCCGCGCCACAGCCCGCACCGCCGCAGAAAAAAGCCGTCGCGCAATATACTTATATTGCCCGCACGAACACACCCGCCGAGGCACTGCGGTCTTCTGCGGCAGACGGCGCCCCAGCATGGAAACGCGGATTCGAAATGCAGTTCGGCACGCGTCTGCCCGTCTGGATCGGCGGCATCGCCCTTGCGTTCGCCGGATTTTACTTTGTCAGATATTCGATCGATGCGGGCTGGCTTAATCCGGCGGTGCGCGAGGGCCTTGGCCTCCTGGCGGGGCTGGCCGGTATTTCCGCCGCGCGGAAAATCATGAACAGCAAAAAAATCGCCGACAACGTGCGCATCGCGCAGTCTCTCGCGGGTGCTGGCGTCGCCGATCTTTATTTCTGCCTGTTCGCGGCGACGAACCTTTACGGTCTGATCTCGCCAGTGACGGGTTTCGCGGGCATGGCCGTGGTGACGGCGCTCGCCGTTCTCCTCTCGTTGTGGTACGGCGCGCCGGTCGCGCTGCTGGGTATGGCCGGCGGCTTTCTGACGCCCGCCGTCATGGGCTCTTCCCATCCTTCGGCGCCGATGTTCTTTGCCTATCTTTATGCCGTTTCCCTCGGCTTCATGATCGTGATCCGCCAGCGGAGGTGGTGGACAATGGGCCTGCTGGTCGTGGCGGCGGGCTTTTTGTGGCTGGCGTTCTGGTTGGGCAGCGGGGCTTTTATCGCCGCTGCGGCCTTCTGGCCCGGTCTTTTCCTGCTGGCGCTGGCGGCGACGGCCGTGCTGCTGCTGCGCCCGCAAGGCGATGAAACCGAAAAGAGCCCCGCGCCGAAGTATTTTTCATGGCTGACGGCGGGCGGCAGCGTCGTCCTGATGTGCCTGCTGGGATACAAAACAGGGTTCGACGGCCTTTCGCTCGGGATGCTCTGGCTGCTCTCCGCCGGCGGCATCGTCATGGCGCGGTTTAACAACAAACTCTACGGTTTTGTCCCGCCACTCGCCTTGACGGCAGGCGCCGCCGTTCTCGCGGGGCTGGCCGCCGCGCCGGGAAGAGCGGGGCTGGCGCTGATCGCTTTCAGCGCGCTCTATGCCGCTAGCGGATATTTTCTGCAATCGCGCACCGCCACTCCGCGCTTGTGGAGCGGCCTTGCGACGGGGTCCGTCCTGCTGTTTTATCTGATCGGCTACGGCAAACTGCATAACACGCTGCACCTTGCGGCGGGACCGTATTTCTGGGGCATGCTGGCGCTGACGCTGGGAGCGGTTGCCGCATGCATCACGGGAAAGCTGCATAAGGATATTCCCGATAGCAACGTGCACAAACTTTTTATTGTAGGCCTCTATGCCGCAGCGGCGACGGCCTTTATCTCCATCTGCCTCGCGCTGGAGCTGGAGCATACGTTCCTGCCGCTGGCGATTGCGGGCGAAGTGCTGGCGCTTTGCTGGATCAACGCGCGCTCGGGCCTCGCGGTGTTCAGAAAACTGGCCGCCGTGCTGGGTTGCGTATATGGCGTGCTGATGATGTTCAAGGTGGCGCTGGCCTTTAACGTCATTGCTTTCGGCAGCGGCTACGGCGCGGGCATGTCGGTCCTGTGGCATCCGCTGGTGCAACTGGCGCTGCCGGCGGCGCTGTTTCTCGCAGCCGCCACGTTTTTGCGGCAAAGGGAAGACGGCAGTCTGCCACACAGACTGGAGATTTCCGCCGTGCTGCTGTTCGGCGCGGGCGCACATTTCTTCGCATACCGGATATTGTACCCGGGACAGAACCCTCTGCACATCACGAGTAACTTTACCGAGCGTGGCATCCTCACCGACATGATGTTTGCCTATGCCGCTTTTTGCCTCTATGCCGGGCGCGAGCTGGGGCGCAAGTCGTTCGTGCAGGCGGGGTGCGTGCTGATGGCGCTGGCCGTTGTCAGGGTCGGTCTGCTGGATGCCGTCGCTTACAACCCCTTGTTTAATGCCAGCCAGAACGTCGGCGGCGTGCCTTTGCTCAACAGCCTGCTGCTGACATATGGCGTCCCCATACCGCTGCTGGCAACGACAGTGTGGCTGTTGCCGCAAGAATCGCAGACAGGCAATTGGGGAAAAATGCTGCGTTTCGCCATGCTTGCGCTCGGCTTCATGCTTGTCTCGCTCGAAGTGCGGCAGGCCTTCCATGGCGCGCATCTGGCAGGAGGCTTCACATCCAATGCGGAAATCTACGCCTATTCCCTTGCGTGGATGGTCATGGCCATCGGCCTGCTGTTCTATGGCACGCTGAAACATAACAAAACCATGCGCATCGTGGCGCTCGCCTTGATGATCCTTGTCGTGTGCAAGGTCTTTCTCTACGATGCGGCGGCGCTGCAGGGTCTGCTCAGAGTCGCGTCGTTCTTCGGATTGGGGTTGAGTCTGCTGGCCTTAAGCTGGTTCTACACGCGATTTATCGTCGAAAAGGTTTAAAAGGATGTCGTCGCAATTCACCCTGCTGAAAAGCCGCCGCTTTCTGCCGCTGTTTACCACGCAATTTTTTGGCGCGTTTAACGACAACGCCTTCAAAAGCGCCATCGGCATTCTCGCTACCTATCACGCGGGGCTGATCGCGGGCTTTCAGCCGAAGATGATCGTCACGGCGGGCACGGGGATTTTCGTTTTGCCGTTCTTCCTCTTTTCCGCGACGGCGGGGCAGCTGGCCGACAAGGTCGACAAAGGCCGGATGATCCGCGTCGTTCGTTTTTGCGAAATCCCCTTCATGGCGCTGGCGGCGCTCGGCTTCGCGCTGGAGAACTACTATATATTATTGGCGGTTCTTTTCTGCGCGGGCGTGCAGGCGGCGTTTTTCGGTCCGCTAAAATACAGCATTCTGCCGCAGCATCTGGAGGCGGGCGAGATCGTCGGCGGCAACGCGCTGGTCGAGGCGGGCACGTTCATCGCCGTTTTGCTCGGCACGATCGCGGGTGCGACGCTGATCCTGGCCGCGCGCGGCGTCATCATCGTTTCCGTCATGATTCTGGCGGTTGCGGTTTCCGGCTGGGCGGCGAGCCTGGGCATTCCGCCGGCGCCGAGCAGCACGCCCCGTCTGAAGGTCAATCTCAATTTCCCGGCCGAGACATGGCGCCTGATGCGGCATGCGTACAAGGAAAAGGACGTGTTTCTCTCCATCATCGGCATTTCGTGGTTCTGGCTGGTAGGGTCGATTTTCATTACGCAGTTTCCGACCTATGCCAATGCGGCGCTGCATGCGAACCAGAACGTCGTCACGCTGTTTCTGACGCTTTTCTCGCTCGGCATCGCCTTCGGCGCGCTGATCTGCAACAAGCTGCTGAAGGGGGAGATCAGCGGCGTTTATGTGCCCGCAGGCGCGTCCGGCATGACGGTGTGCATTTTTCTGCTCTGGCTGGCGACGCCGCACCATGCTATGCATGGCGCGCTGGTCAGCCTGACGCAATTCGTTTCAAGGCCTGGCAACTGGCCGTTGCTGGGGAGTTTGCTCGGCGTGTCCGTCTTCGGCGGCATTTATATCGTTCCGCTTTATGCCATCATGCAGACGCGTTGCGAGGACAGTTTCCGCTCGCGTACCATCGCCGTCAACAACATCATGAACGCGCTTTTCATGGTCACGGGGTCGCTCGTCACGATGGGGCTTTTGAAGATGAACGTCGGCGTGACGGAGCTGTTCCTGCTGATCGGCATTGCCAACATTCCCGCGGCGTTTTTGACGAAGCGCCTCGTCCATAAGAGACGCGCGGCGAAAGGAGAAAAATGATGTTTAGGAATTTTCTGCGTTTCGTTTTGCAAAGACTTTACCGCGTCGAGATCGACGGGCTTGAAAACCTCGACCTTGCCGGCCCGCGCGCGCTGATTGTCGCCAACCACCTGTCGTTCCTTGATGCGGCGCTGCTCGCACTTTACTTGCCGGGCAAGCCGCTCTTTGCCATCAACACCTTTATTGCGCAACAGAAATGGATCAAGCCGTTTTTGAGCATTGCCGATACATTTCCGCTCGACCCGACCAACCCCATCGCGACCAGGGGGCTGATCGCGGAGCTCAAAAAAGGCGGCCGCGCCGTCATCTTTCCCGAAGGGCGCATCACCGTCACCGGCGCCTTGATGAAGATTTACGAAGGGCCGGGCATGATCGCCGACCGCGCCGCTGCAAAAATCGTCCCCGTCCGCCTCGATGGCGCGCAATATACGCCGCTCTCCCGCCTCAGGGGCAAGGTGCGCTTGCACTGGTTCCCGAAGGTGACGATCCGCATCCTCCCCCCGCGCACGCTGGAGGCGGCGGAGGATGTGCATGGCCGCGCGCGCCGCGCGTTGATGGGGAAGAAGCTTTATGATGTCATGACTGACATGATTTTTGAAAGCTCGGACTATCGCAAAACGCTGTTTCAAAGCGTACTGGATGCAGAGGTTATTCATGGCGGCGGCCATCTTATTATTGTCGATGTGGAACGCAAGCCGCTCTCGTACCGGCAGCTGATCCGCCGCAGCTTTGTCCTCGGCGGGCATATCTCCACCTTCACCGAAGCCGGGGAATATGTCGGGCTGATGCTGCCGAATATGACGGGCACGATTGTTACTTTTTGCGCGCTGCAGGCGTTCGGGCGCGTGCCCGCTATGATCAACTATTCGACGGGCGTGAAAGGCGTGCTGGCGGCCTGCACCGCGGCGCAAATCAAAACCGTGATCACCTCGCGCCGTTTTATCGGGGCGGCAAAATTACAGCCGCTCGCCGAGGAGATGGAAAAATCCGGCGTGCGTCTCTCCTATCTGGAGGATAGGCAGGGGGAAATCAGTCTTGCGGATAAAATCAAAGGTTTCGCCGCCTCGTTTTTCCCGCAGACCTATTATAACAAAATTTCGCGCCGCAAGCCGGACGAGGCCGCCGTCGTGCTGTTCACGTCGGGATCGGAAGGCACGCCGAAAGGCGTGGTCTTGAGCCACATTAATATTCAGGCCAACCGCTTCCAGCTGTCCGCGCGGGTCGATTTCGGCCCGACGGACCGGATTTTCAATGCCCTGCCGGTGTTCCATTCCTTCGGCCTCACCGCGGGGACGCTTTTGCCGCTGCTCTCGGGCATACAGGTCTTTTTCTATCCGTCGCCGCTGCATTACCGCATCGTGCCGGAACTGGTCTACGACACCAACGCGACGATCATGTTCGGCACCGATACGTTCCTCTCCGGGTATGCCCGTTTCGCGCATCCGTATGATTTTTATGCGCTGCGCTATGTGTTCGCGGGAGCGGAAAAGCTCAAAGACGAAACGCGCCGGCTTTATGCGGAAAAATACGGCGTGCGGATCTTTGAAGGGTACGGTGCGACGGAAACATCGCCGGTGCTGGCCACCAACACGCCGATGCAATATAAAGCGGGCACGGTCGGCCGCCTGATGCCGGGGATCGAGCATCAACTGGAGCCGGTGCCGGGCGTGGACGAAGGCGGCAGGCTTTCGGTCAAAGGCCCGAATGTCATGATGGGCTATCTGCGCGTGGAAAATCCGGGCGTGCTCGCCCCGCCGCCGGAGGGCTGGTACGACACGGGGGATATCGTCGCGCTGGATGAAGACGGCTACATTGCCATCAAGGGTCGCGCCAGGCGTTTCGCCAAGATCGCCGGAGAAATGGTGTCGCTCACCGTGGCGGAAAGCATCGCCGCCGCCGTCTACCCGCAGGAGCATCATGCCGTCGTTGCCATCGCCGACATGAAAAAAGGCGAGGCGCTCGTGCTGGTCACCAGCTGCCAGCATGCCGAAATGGAAGCGCTGCTGCAACATGCCCGCGACAAGGGCATTCCGGAGCTGATGGTGCCGCGCAAAATCAAGCCCGTCGGGGCTGTGCCTGTTTTGGGGACAGGCAAGACGGACTATGTCTCCGTGCAAAATCTGGCGAATGAATAAACGGCGGGAACGGGGGAAAAGAGCTTCCTTATCGCCATCAATCTAAAATTTTTATCGGATAATTTTCATTCGGGGAAATCGGCCTTATTTTTAGTGTTTTTATTTAGTAGTTTTGTGAACAAGTATGAATTCATTCCACGGCCAACCGCCTGTATCATTCTCAAAATATAAATACACGTCATCTTTTATTCTTTTTATTTCTAGTTCTTGCCCAATTTTAACTCCAAAAGCCTCAATGTCTTGGTAGTGGCCACGGGTTCTTTCAGAAGGAACAAAACGAACTACATCGCCAACAGAGAAAGAACATTGATTCATTTTATTCAGCCGTTATTTTTGGCGTTTCTTCGAGCGGCAATTCTACTTGTCGCGGGTCTGAGTCTTCGAGTTTAGCCCATAGGATTTCTCCTGCAATACGCGCAGCGAGGCGAGTGGCAGGACTATTTGAGGCTGAATGTTCCGAGATGATAAAAAAAGCCATTGCGTGGGTGGTTCAGGGGCTTAAATAGGCTGTTTTTAACGCCATAGATTAAGCATGAATTAAGCACGGGCTAAAATCCCGCGCTTTCGTATCATCTAACTATTTGAAAAGATTGGCGTTCCCTGGGGGATTCGAACCCCCGTTACATCCGTGAAAGGGACGTGTCCTAGGCCTCTAGACGAAGGGAACGTAGACGTTCAAGGTGCATTTATTTAGCCTTATCGCAAAGTGAAATCAAGCTCTTTTGACTATCATATTGGAAATGGGTCATTTTTTACCGCAGGTGCGCTCTATATATTTACGTAATAATTAAAAGAGCCGGACCAAAAAGCGGTCCCGTTACGATTCTGCCCGAATCTTCGCCACGATGTCCGTGAGTTGGCGGCGCATGGCGTCGTGGCCTTTGTCCGTGGTGACGACATAGTCGGCGCGCCTGCGTTTTTCGGCGTCCGGCATTTGCCCCGCGAGGATGCGCGCGAATCTTTCCGCCGTCATGCCGTCGCGCGCCAGCACCCGCGCGCGCTGCACGTCCGGCGGCGCGGTGACGCACAGCGTGACGTCGACGCGCTTTTCGCCGCCGGTTTCGAACAGGAGGGGAATGTCCAGCACGACGAGGTCATGTCCTTGTTCGTGCATGGCGGCAACGAAAGCATCGCCCGCCGCGCGCACCATGGGATGCAGGATGTCTTCAAGCTTTTTCTTTTCCGCCGCATCGCCGAACACGATTTGGCCGAGCGTCTTGCGGTCGATAGAGGTTTTTCCGCCCTCCGTCATCAAGGCGGCGGGAAAGGCCGCGCCCACGGCATCCACGCCCGCGCCGCCCGCCGCCAGCAGCGCATGAACGGCGGCATCGGCATCGTGTACGGGAATACCCAGCGCACGAAACGCCGCGGCGGCCGTCGTTTTTCCCATGCCGATCGAGCCGGTGAGGCCAATGACGGTCATTTTGCGCATGCGGCGATCTCTTTCTCCAGTGCGGGCGTGACGGCGGGATCGGTGCCGAACCAGCGCTTAAACCCGAGCCTGCCCTGATGCAACAACATGGGCAATCCCGCTGCCGTTTGCAAGCCGCGCTGTTTCGCCGCCGCGAGCAGGGGTGTTTCCAGCGGGCGGTAGACGATGTCGCAGACCGTGGCGTCGGGCGGCAGGGTGGATATGTCGATCCCGAGTGGCGGTTGTCCCGCCATGCCGCAGGGCGTGCAGTTGACCAGCAGGCTCACGTCATCAGACGGCGCGGCGATGATATCGCCGTTTAGCCGCAGGTCGTCGATCACTTTTTCAGCTTTTGCGGGCGTGCGGCAGATGAAGCTGAATTTCTCAACGCCTTTGCCGTTCAGCGCCGCCGCGATGCCGCGCGCCGCGCCGCCCGCGCCGATGATGACGGCGTGCCGTTTGTTCCATGCGGGCGCTTGCGCGTTCAGGCTCTCGGCAAAGCCGTAGCCGTCACTGTTATATCCGGTCATCTTGCCGTCGCGGATGACGACGGTGTTGACCGCGCCCGCCGCTTTTGCGCTTTCATCAAGGGCATCCATGAATGCGAGCGCGGTTTCTTTTAAGGGGAGGGTCAGGTTACAGCCTGCGAAACCGATCCGCACGAGATCGCTCAAAACTTCGCGCAACGCCGCCGCGTGCGTTTCCATCGCGACATAGCTGCCGTCGATGCCGTAAGCCTTAAGCCAGTGGTTATGCAGCTGCGGCGAGAGCGAATGGCCGACGGGCGAGCCCAGTACGCAGGCCTTCGCGCTCATGGCTGCCCTTTCAGCGCCGCGCGGTGTTGTTCGAGCAGCGTCAGGATTTCCGCCGCCGTTTCCTCGACCGAGCGGCGGGTGACGTCGATGACGGGCCAGCCGCGGCGGGCGTAAAACTGCCGCGCCTCCCGCGTTTCCGCCTGTACTTTTTCCGGATCGAGATAATCCGTGCTGCGCGTTTCACCGAGATGCTTCAGGCGGTTGCGGCGGATGTCGATCAGCCTCTCCGGCGCGGCGACAAGGGCGATGAACAGCGGCTTTTTTAAATTCAATACGGCTTCGGGAAACGGAATCCCCGGCACATAAGGCACGTTCGCCGCCTTGACGCCGCGGCCGGCGAGATAGACGCAGGTCGGGGTTTTCGAGGTGCGCGACACGCCGACCATGATGACGTCGGCGTCTTTTAAATCCCGGTCGTTTTTTTGTCCGTCGTCGTGGTGGAGCGCGTAGTCGACTGCGTCCATGCGCGCGAAATATTCGGCGTTTAGTTTATGCTGCAGCCCCGGCTCGGCGCGGCCCTGCTGGTGAAAGACGTTGCTCATCAGCTCGAAAACCGGCTGCAAAACGGAGAGCGCCGGCACGCCCGCCGAGCGGCAGTATTTTTCCAGCGCGGCGATCAGCGCGTCGTCGACCAGCGTGTAGAGCACAAGGCCGGGATTTTCCCCGATCGCGGCGCAGACGGCCTGCAATTGCTTTTGCGTGCGCACCAGCGGCCAGAAATGCTCTTCCGTGTCGATGCCTTCGAACTGCGCGAGGCAGGCCTTGACGACGCTGGACAGCGTGCCGCCGGTAGAGTCGGAAATGAGGTGCAGATGAACCGTCGCCATGGAGGAAATTCTAGCGGATTTGCCGCGCCGGTGATATGCTTTTCTTATGCCGCCCATACACGACCATCATGGCCACGACCATCATAGCCACCATCACCGCCATGCGCCCGCCGATTTCGGCCGCGCGTTTCTGATCGGCATTGTGCTGAACACCGCCTTTATCGTGGCGGAGGTGGTGTTCGGCCTGCGCGCCAATTCGCTCGCCCTGCTTGCTGACGCGGGCCACAATACCGGTGATGTGTTCGGGCTCGCCCTTGCCTTTGCGGCGGCTCTTTTGAGCCGCAAGCAGCCGTCGGCCCGCTTTACGTATGGCTACGGCGGCTCCTCGATCATCGCGGCGACGGTCAATGCCGTGATCCTGCTGCTGGTGGTCGGCGCAATCGGCTGGGAGTCGCTTGTGCGTCTCGCGCAGCCGGAACCGGCGGGCGGCGCCACGATGATGGCGGTCGCAGCGGCGGGGGTTTTTGTCAACGGCGTGACGGCGTTC
>JAJZFS010000102.1 GCA_021805245.1 Pseudomonadota bacterium
GGCGTGCGGCCGAGCACGGGCGCAAGGTCGAAGCGGAAGCCGTCGACGCCGAATTCCTCCACCCAGTATTTCAAACTGTCCGTGATCAGGCGGCGGACGGCGGGCTTTTCCGCGTCGAGCGTGTTGCCGCAGCCGGTTTCGTTGATGTATTTGCTGCGGTCGTTGGGGTCGAGCTTGTAATAGCCCGCGTTGTCGAGGCCGCGGAAGGCGAGGGCCGGTTCCTGCACTTCGCCTTCGGAGGTGTGGTTGTAAACGACGTCGAGGATCACCTCAATGCCCGCCGCGTGCAGCGCGTCGACCATGTCGCGGAACTCTTCGCGCGTGCCTGTGGCGAGATATTCCGGCTCCGGCGCGAAAAAGCCGATGGTGTTGTAGCCCCAGTAGTTTTCCAGCCCCGCTTTTTCCAGCCGCGTCTCGTGGATCTTGGCATGCACGGGCAGCAGCTCGACCGCCGTGACGCCGAGTTTTTTCAGTTTGTCGATCACCCCCGGCTCTTTCAGCGCGGCGTAGGTGCCGCGCAGTTTTTGCGGCACGTCGGGGTCCTCTTGCGTGAAGCCTTTGACATGCAGTTCGTAGATGAGCGATTTGTCTTTCGGCACGTCGGGGCGGGCAATCGGCGTTGTGCGCGGCGGCAACGGCGCGACGACGCGCGCCTTGGGCGTGTCGGCGGCATTGTCCTTACTGAAATCCGTTTGCGCGGCCGTGGTCAGGCGCGCTGTGCCGACGATCTCCTGCGCGTAAGGGTCGAGCAGGAGTTTGTTGGGGTTGAACAGGTGTCCGTTGGCGGGGTCGTTCGGCCCGTAGGCGCGAAAGCCGTAAAGTTGCCCGGGTTTGACGTTCGGCAGATAGCCGTGCCAGATGTCGCCGGTTTTTTGAGGCAGGGGGATGCGGGCGATCTCTTTCTTGCCGGACGCATCGAACAGACACAGTTCTATCTTGGTGGCGTTGGCGGAATAGACGGCGAAGTTCACCCCTTTTCCATCATACGTCGCGCCGAGGCGGTCGGGCGTACCCGCTGTGCATTGAACTGCGTTGATGTGTGCCTCCTGCCGGTCGGGATGGTTCTGGTATATAAAAGATGTTAGCAGGCCATTTCACACATTACAAATATTTCCAAAATAGTCATAAGAACAGAATAATATTACTTATTATACGGGTGGAATTTTTAGAAAATCTTTTATAACAATGTCTTATGTATTTTTCCGGAATCTGTTGACCCGTCCCTGTACGGGTGTTAAGGTGCCGACGTCTGGGGTATAGACATTTACATAACTAAAGAATACAAGGAGAGAGATGATGGGACTGAGAGACACGTTCGAAAAAGGCCTTAAAGCCGTTAAAAAAGGCGCCGACACGGCCGCCGAAGCCGTCAAGCACGCCAAAGAAGACGGCACCCTCGACGCCGCCGCCGAAGCCGCCAAAAAAGGCGTCAGCACGGTGAAGGGCATCATCAAGGGCTTTAAACAATAACGATCGCCTGCAGCGCTTTTAAAATCCCGTCCGGTAAAAACCGCGACGGGATCTTTTTATTCGCCGTTGTGCGAAAACTGACCGGGCAAATCGCTGTCGATCCGCTGCGTTACGGCCTTGTCGTACCATGCTTTCGCGCTGTCCACGTTCCTTTGCAGACAAACGCTGCCATACTGCGTGCCGATGTTCTTGTCGCATTCGCGGTTGCCCTCAGCGACCATCTGTTGGTAGGAGGAGATCAGGTCGGCCAGCAGCGGCATGTTTTTCCTTTCGCGCGCGAAGGCGCAGGCTTTGATTTTGGCAAGCGTTGCGGCGGATAGCGCATAGGCCGCCGCTTGGTTTTTAATGGTGACGCCGAGCTGCTGTTCGCAGAATTGCATGTCTGCCCTGGCGAGCAGCTTGTCGGAGGGGCGCGGCTTTTTGTGCATCAGGGCTTGCAGGGGATCGCGCGACAGCGGGTCGGAACTGTCGGACGTTTGCATGCCGCAGCCGCAAAGCGCGGCGAGCAGGGCGACGGCGAGCGCCGTTTTAACGGGGTGATGTAAGCGGGTCATTCTTCTTCCTTCAACGAACACAAGCAATATACAGGTTTATCCGGCGATGTGAACCACGGCGAAAATAAACGCCGCGCCGAGGCATGTCAGCCCCACCAGACGCAGACCGACGGCGGGCGGCGCCTTGGAATGGGCTTCGGGCAGAATGTCCGCCGCGCCGATGTAGAGCAGAAATCCCGCGAAGAAGCCGAGGAACAGCATCAGGTCGTGCGGCGGCAGGCGGAAGAGCAGCGTCGAGGCCGCGCCGAACACGGGCGCGGCGGCGTCGAGCACGAGCATTTTGAGCGCGCGGCGCTTTTCGTTTTTGTGAACGAGCATCAAAACGACGGTGTTGAGCCCGTCGCAGAAATCATGGGCGATGACGGCGATGGCGACAATGGTGCCGACGCCCGCCGAGACCTGAAAGGCAAGGCCGATGCCGACGCCGTCCATAAAGCTGTGCCCCGTCAGCGCCAGCGCCGACAACAGCCCGACCTGCGGGTGGTGGTGCGGCGTGTAGCCGTCCTCGTGCGCGTGGTGGATCAGCACCAGCTTCTCGACGCTGTGAAACAGCAGAAAGCCGAAAACCAGCGCGATCATGGCGTGTGCGGGGTTAAGCCCTTGTTTTTGCGCCAGCGAGAAGATCTCCGGCAAAATGTCGAAGCTGACCACGCCGAGCAGCACCCCCGCCGTGAAGCTGAGGATATAGTGCAGCCGGTCGTTATGCTTGAGCGCAAACAGCCCGCCGGCGAAGGTCGAGAAGAATGTCGCGATGGAAAAGAGGACGGCGGTCATCGTTTTTTCGGGGACTTTTTCAGGGTTGAGTGACGGATTCGTGGGCACAGTAAACGCCGATAACGGGGAATCGTCCAGATTCTCGATTCTTTTTTGCGATTTTTTTGAAAACCGCTGCCTGCCTGCAGGGACCAGCAGGCTTCAATCATATTTTTTGCTGTATAATTCTTATGGAAAAAATTATTTGTTATTACCAGTTTATAGTATTATTTGTAATTATATTATAAATAGTTAACAATATATTTACGAAATCTGTTGACAGAATTTCCGTAACATGTTCAGATACAAACATGCAGCGTTAATAACTCATTAACGACCACCATACCGAAGACGATTTACAGGGGAGTAAATACAATGACCAAAGTTCTGATCGCCGAGCACAACAACACAATCTCCGACTACCTGGCCGCTTCCCTGCGCAAGGGCGGCAGCAGCGTCACCCAGGTCGACAACTGCCTGGAAGCCTGGCGCACCGCGGCCCGCGAGGAGTTCGACGTGCTGATGGTGGATGTGGTCATGCCCGGCGTCGACGGCTTCGTTCTGGCCCAAAAGATTTTGCAGGATAACCCCGACCTGCAGGTTATTTTCATCACCGGTTTCGCCGGCGTGGCGATGGATACGCAAGCCACCCCCGCTTATGCGCCCGCGCCGATCACGATGCGTCCGTTCCACCTGCGCGATGCCGCCGCCCGCATCCGCTACCTGATGGGGCAAGGCTACCTGCCGCATGAAGATAACGGCACATCCGAAGGCAACGTCGTGTATGCGGACTTCAAACGCAAAACCGGCACCTCGCAACAGGCTACCAACTAACCCCTGACGGAGACTTAAAAGCATCCTTCCCCTGGGATCAAGTTTCTCCGTACCCCCCAGACCCAAGCTCTCCCCCGGAGCTTGGGTCTTTCATTTTGCGGCACAAAAAATTCCTGTATGGTTATATCCCAAAAGAACAGGGGGACGCAGAACAGATGGGTTTCAGTGTCATTTACGCCACAGCGCCCAAGCCGCACAAGAACAGCAACGACGATGCGGCGGGGCGTGAAGGCAATATATTCTGGCTGATGGATGGCGCGACGCAACTGGCGCCGCCGGAACATGGCCTCGATGCCGCATGGCATACTCGCCGCCTCGGCGCGGAATTCGCGGCGCTGGCGCGGGAAAAGCCGGACTTAGCCCTCATGGAACTGGCCACCACCGCCGTCACGACGGTCGGGGCGGAATTTTACGCGCGCTCCGGCCTCGATGCCGCGGCCCCGCAGAATCTGCGCCCCTTCAGCACGCTGGTCCTCTGCCGGCTGGATGTGGCGCGTAGAAATCTTGAGTATCTTGTTCTTTGCGACAGCACGCTGGCCGTTGTTTCGCCGGAACGTGAAGAAACCGTCAGCGACGGGCGTCTCGATGCGAACAACTTTCTTGCCGCGACCAACGCCTTGCTGCGCGCAGGCAAGGATTTCGACAGCGCGGAATACAAGGCCGCCCTGCACGGCGTTTATGACAGCTCGCAACCGCTGTTGAACAACGACGGCGCTTTGGGCGCATGGTATGGCGTGACGCAGGACGCCAAAAGTCTCGGTCAGGCGTTGCAGGGCGAAATCGCTCTGGCGGCGGGCGACAATGTCCTGCTGATGAGCGACGGCTTCACCCGCGCCGTCGATACGCTGGGGCTTTACCGGAAATATGCAGACGTGCTGGCGGCGCTGGAAGAAAAAGGCCCGTTCGCCGTGCTGGACGATATCCGCGCGGCAGAGCGCGCCGATGCCGGGGGCGCGAAACACCAACGCTCCAGCCGTTATGACGATGCGACCCTGCTGTGGGTGCGGATTTAACTTCTTGTTATGTCAACAGTCATAAAGATTTTGTAAACCTTTTCCCTTTACTTTCAAAGGTGAGGGAGAAATCGCCATGATGTACACGCTGGACGAATTGCTGATGAAGATGGGCGCGCCGGAAACGCGCGAAAAGGGCCAGATCCGCTGGCACTATTTCGACCGGAAAAGCGACGAGATCGGCGGTTTTGCCGAAGTCCGGCTGCTCGATGGCGGCGTGACGCTGGTCGCCGAGCTGCGCCAGTGGGGCAGCGGCCAGCAGGACGGCGGGGATGTCGAAAGCCTTTATCTGCATGCCTGCCGCAGCGGCAGCCGTTATGCCGTGACGAAGATCGCCTTCGACGGCGAGGAATATCCGCAGCCGCCAAAATCCGTCATTGAGCTGGGCCTCAGCATCTTTCATGCCCGCGCGCTGGATATCAGCATTTTGATGGTGGAGCAGGCCTTCAACCGCGACGACATCGTCCATCACGCGCAGCCGGAACAGCCGATGCTGCAAAACGCTTACGTGACGCGCCGGCTGCAATCTGCGCGCGCGCAAGAGTGGGGCGTCGTCGTGCCGTTCCGCCCGCGCCACGCCAAGCCCGCGCAGGCGCGGCTCTGATCTCACGCCTGCCGGAATTCGATTTTTCCGCCCCAGAATTTCTCGATGAGCGGCAGCGCGTCCTTGGCATATCCCGTGGATAAAAACCGCCGCCGGCCGCTTTTGCCGGCGCCGTGTTCGGGGTGGCGCTCGAGGTAGGGCACAAGCGCCCGCGCCGTCGCCGCGGGCTGGTGGATGATGGGGACGTCTGGCAACTCTCCGGCGAAAACGTCCGCAATCAGGGGATAATGCGTGCAGCCGAGGATAACGCTGTCGAGTTTTTCCCCGCCGAGGCGCAGGCGGAATTCGTCTGCGTATTTCTTCACCATCTCGCCGATCTCCGCCGCGGCCGCACCCTGCTCGATCGCGGCGGCGAGCTGCGGGCAGGGCTGCTGGATGACGCGGATGTCGGGGCGGCGCTTGCCGATTTCGAACGGATAGACGCCGGTCTCCACCGTGCGCGGCGTCGCGAAAATGCCGATGGTGCGGGGCGTCTGCCCTGCGCGTCCGGGGAGCGCCGGCGCGTCGTTCCAGGCGACTCCGGTTGCGGCCTCGATGGTGGGAACGACGACGCCGATCGCATTGCGCTTGATGCCGTCCTGTCCTGCGCGGTGCGGCAGCCATTGCTGCTGTATCCAGCGCAGCGTGACGACCGAGGCCGTGTTGCAGGCGACAATGACCAGCGTGCAGCCCTCCGCGAACAGGCGCTCCAGCCCCGCGCAGGTCAGGTTGAGCACGTCGAGCGGCAGGCGCGTGCCGTAGGGGGCGTTGTTGTTGTCACCGAGATAGACGAAATCATGCTCCGGCAGCGCCCTGATCAGGGCGTGATGAACCGTCAGGCCGCCGAAACCGGAGTCAAAGACGCCGATCATGGAAAATTCAGGCTGTTTTCGGCACGACGATCATGATGACTTGTCCGCCTTCGAGACGCGGCTCCTGCTCGATCTTGCCAAGGAGGGCGATTTCGTCGCGCGCGCGGGTCATCACGCCCATGCCGATGTCTTTGTGTTCGTGCTCACGGCCGCGGAATTGCATGGAGAAGCGCACCTTGTCGCCATCTTCGATAAAGCGCTTGGCGCTGCGCAGCTTGACTTGAAAATCATGCTCCTCGATGTTGGGGCGGATTTTCACTTCCTTGGTGACGGTGATTTTCTGGTTTTTGCGCGCGGCGGCTTCTTTTTTCTGCAGTTCGTAGCGGTATTTGCCAAAGTCGGAGATTTTGCAGACGGGCGGCGCGGCATTGGGGGAAATTTCGATGAGATCGAGGCCGGCTTCCTCGGCGGTTTCCAGCGCCTCGCGGACAGATACAACACCGACCATTTCGCCGTCCGCGCCGATGAGGCGGACTTTATCGGCCCTGATTTGGTTGTTGATACGGGGGCCGTCGTTCAATGGTTTGCTCGCGATGTTACATCTCCCTTGTGTTGTTGCGTGAAAAAAAGAATCGGCTGTCCCTGTTAAGCGGGCGGGGCTGATTCCGTAACGATTTTATTGATCGCGTCGGAGAGTGCAAGGATTTCTTGCTTTTCCGAGCCCAAACGGCGGATGGCGACGGTGTTTTCCTCGGATTCGCGTTTCCCGACCACCCAGATTTCGGGGGTTTTGGTCAGGCTATGTTCCCGAATTTTATAGTTAATTTTCTCGTTGCGGAGGTCGATTGCGGCGCGGATGCCGGCTTTTTTGAGGTCTTTTAGTACTCTTTCGGCGTAGGTGTCGGCATCGTTGGTGATGGTGGTCACCACCGCCTGCACCGGCGCGAGCCATAAGGGCAGCTTGCCGGCATAGTTTTCGATCAGGATGCCGATGAAGCGCTCCATCGACCCGAGAATGGCGCGGTGGAGCATGATCGGGCGGTGTTTTGCGCCGTCTTCGCCGATGTAAGAGGCATCGAGGCGGTTGGGCAGGTTGGGGTCGACCTGCAGCGTGCCGCACTGCCAGGTGCGGCCGATGGCGTCGGTGAGGTGGAACTCGACCTTCGGCCCGTAGAACGCGCCTTCGCCCGGTAGTTCCTCGAACGGCAGGCCGGCGGACTTCAACGCTTCGCGCAGCGCGTTCTCCGCCCAGTCCCACAGCTCGTCCGAGCCGATGCGCGCGTTCGCGCCGGGACGCAAGGCCAGTTTTACGTCGATCTTGTCGAAGCCGAGGTCTTTGTAAACGCCGAGCTGCAGCTTGAAATAGCGCGCCGCTTCCTCCTGCATCTGCTCGGGCGTGCAGAAGATGTGCGCGTCGTCCTGCGTGAACTGGCGCACGCGCATGATGCCGTGCATCGCGCCCGAAGGCTCGTTGCGGTGGCAGCAGCCGAACTCCGCCATGCGGATGGGGAGATCGCGGTAGGACTTGATGCCCTGGTTGAAGATCTGCACGTGCGCGGGGCAGTTCATGGGCTTGAGGCCCATCATGCGCTCTTCGCCGTCCGCGTCGCTCTTGTGGACGTCGCGGACTTTAAACATGTTGTCGCCGTAGATGTCCCAGTGGCCGGAGGCTTTGAACAAAGAGGAGTCGAACAGCTGCGGCGTCTTGACTTCCTGATAGTCGGCGGCGCGGATCTTGCGGCGGATGTAGCTTTCCAGCGCGCGGTAGATCGCATAGCCCTTGTCGTGCCAGAAAACCGCGCCGACGGCTTCTTCCTGCAGATGGAACAAATCCATTTCTTTGCCGAGCTTGCGGTGGTCGCGCTTTTCGGCTTCCTCGAGCATGTGCAGGTACGCGTCGAGCTCTTTCTGGTCGCGCCACGCGGTGGCGTAGATGCGCGTCAGCATGGCGTTGTTGGAATCGCCGCGCCAGTAAGCGCCCGCGACTTTCATCAGCTTGAAGGCTTTGCCGACATGGCCGGTCGCGGGCAGGTGCGGGCCGCGGCACAGGTCGTACCATTTGCCCTGTTTGTAAACGGAGATCTCTTCGGTTTCCGGCAGGTCGGAAATAATCTCGGCCTTGTAATCCTCGCCGATGGATTTGAAGTGTCTGATCGCCTCGTCGCGGTTCCACACCTCGCGGATGAAAGGCTCGTTGCGGGCGATGATCTCGTGCATCCTCTTTTCGATCTTTTCGAAGTCTTCGGTGGTGAAGGGCTGCTCGCGCGCGAAGTCGTAATAAAAGCCGTTTTCGATCGAGGGGCCGATGGTCACCTGCGTGCCGGGGAACAGTTCCTGCACCGCCTCGGCCATCACGTGCGCCGCGTCGTGGCGGATGAGTTCCAGCGCTTCCGCATCCTTGCGCGTGACGATGGCGACTTGGGAATCTTTTTTGATCTCGCGCATCAGATCGATCAGTTCGCCGTCCTGCTTCACGGCGAGCGCCGCCTTGGCGAGACCGGGGCCGATTTTCTCGGCGATGGCGAGGCCGGTCACCGGGCCGTCGAAGCTAAGCGTTTTTCCGTCCGGCAGCGTGATGGTGACGGGGGATCCGGCGGCGTCTTTTGCGGCAGTTTTCATTTTCAAATCCTTAGAATTTCATTCCACAATCAATCTACTGCGCGGCGGCGCCTTTAATCAAGCCTGATTTCTCTGGTTTTTCACGCGTTTTGCGCGTAAAAATAAGGATGTTCGAAGGGATATGAGCCATGATCATCAAGCCGGAAATCACCAGCGCCGCTTTTACCGATTTCGTGCGGGATCATTACGCGCCGGCCATCATGCAGATTTTGCCGTCGCTCGACGGCGGCGGGGTCGAGCAGGGGGTGATCGACATCAACGCCGCCATCGTCGCGGCGGGCGGGCGCTCCATCGTCGTCTCCTCCGGCGGCAGGCGCGTGCCCGAGATCGAGCGCGCCGGCGGCCTGCACATCAAGCTGCCGGTCCATTCCAAAAATCCGCTGGTCATGGCGGCGAACGTCGGACGCTTGCGCAAACTGATCCGCGCACACAACGTCGATGTCGTCCATGCCTGCAGCCGCGCCCCGGCCTGGAGCGCGGGGCGCGCCGTGCAGGGAACAAACGCGCGCTACGTCACCTCCGTCCATTCCGCGCACAAGCTCGACAACGGCTTCAAACGGCTCTATAACGCCTCGACGACCAAGGGCGAGCTGGTCATGACCGTATCGCATTTCCTCGCCGACCATATCGAGCGCGAGTACAAGGTCGACCCTGCCAAAATCCGCGTCGTCCACCGCGGCGTCGCGCTCGAGCGGTTTCACCCCAATTCGGTCACGCCCGAGCAGCTGATCAAGATTTCCACCCAGTGGCGCGTGCCGGACGGCGCCGCCGTCATTCTGATGCCCGCGCGCCTCTCGCGCCTCAAGGGGCATATGTTTTTGATCGACGCGCTGCAGGGCTTGCAGAAGAAGGATTATTTCTGCCTGTTCGTCGGCAACGCGCGCGGCAACGGCAGCTATCCCAAGGAGCTGGAAAAATACATCGACGACGCGGGCCTCGCCGGCATGGTGCGCATGGTCAGCCACTGCGACGATATGCCCGCCGCCTACATGCTGGCGACGGTGGTGGTCGCGCCCTCGCTGGAGCCGGAAGGCTTCGGGCGCATTGCCATCGAGGCGCAGGCGATGGGCAGGCCGCTCATCGCGACCGGTCATGGCGGATCGCAGGAAACGGTGCTGCCTAATGAGACCGGCTGGCTGGTGCCGCCGGGCGACGTGCCCGCGCTCAGTCAGGCTTTGCGCGAGGCTTTGTCGCTCGACGCCAACCAGCGGGCGCGGTTGGCGACGCACGCGATGAGCCATATCGCGGCGCATTTCACCAACGAGAACATGACCGCGGGCACGCTCGACGTTTATGCCGAGCTTTTGAACAGGGCGTTGGTGCAAGGCCGGCCGTCCAACGACGCCGCGCATGCGGATCATCTTGCCCATGCCGGATAAGGCGCGCGACATCCTCATCCTCGCGCCGGCGGGGCTGAAAACCTTTTTGCGCCGTTTCGGCGCCCTGCAGGCCATTCGCAAGCAACATAAAGACGCGTACATCCTTGCGCTGGTGCCTGCCGCGCTTTTCGATTTCGCGCGCGACAGCGGCTGTTTCGACGAAGTCGTGACCGGCTGGCGCGGTTTTTTGAAAAGACGCTTTACGCATGTTTATGACCTGCGGGGCGGGCTCCGTGTGCCGGTTATTTTCCGGTTCCTGCGCGGCCGGCCGGTTTTCGCGCCGCCGCCGCAGGATTCAGCCCCCGATCTTGCTTTTCTGACGCGGGTCGCAAACTGCCCCGCCGCCTTTGACGTGCCAAAACCTTACGTGCTGCTGCTGGCGGGGGTGTCGCCGCGGCATCCGGAAAAACGCTGGCCGCCGCGCCGCTATGCCGCGCTGGCGATGAAGCTGGCGCGCGAGGGGTTCCATCCCGTTCTGCTCGGCACGGACGCGAAAACGGAAATGTCGGAAAATCTGGCGCGCTTTTGCCCGCAGGCGGTCGACCTGTGCGGACGCACGTCGCTGTTCGACATTGCCGCGCTGGCGCGCGAGGCCGCCGCCGCCCTCGGCAACGACACGGGCGCGGCCGCGCTCGTCGCGCTCACCGGCTGCCCGACGCAGGTGATTGCCGCGGACGATTCCGTTGCCGCGGTCTACAGGAACTTTTCGCCAAGAAGGGAGAGGGGCCATGCCGTCCGAGCATAAACTCGACGCCCGCGGGCTGATCTGCCCGCTGCCGGTTTTGAAGGCGCGCAAGCTTTTGCAAAAGCTGCCTGCGGGCGATGTTTTGCGCGTGACGGTGACGGACATCGCGGCGCCGCAGGACTTCAAGCTCTTCTGCGCGGAGGCGGGGCATAGGCTGCAGTCCGTCACGCCGCAGGCGGGGGAGATCGAGATTGTCGTCGTCAGCGGAACGCGGTAGAATGTCCCCTGCCGACGGCGGAGGGGAGATCATGAAAAAAGCGGTTTTAGTTTTTACGCTGGGGTTGTGTGCGGTGGCGCGCCCCTGCGCGGCGCAGCAGACGGCCGATGCCGGTCCGTGGGCGGTGCAGTCGCTGACGGTCGCGGGCGGGCCTATTCTGACGCGCCACTTCCAGTCGGGGAGAGACAATTTCGTCAACCATCACGAAATCGGCATCGTGCAGGCCGACACGGCCGACCGCGGCAACTGGGCGCTCTATTATCTCGGTCCCAACAGCGTCGGCAAGCAGACCTTCGGCGCGGGTTACGTCACCGCCCCTTACGTCGTTCCGCTCGGGTCTTTCAATCTCGAACTTTCCGGCGCGCTCGGCCTCGTCAGCGGCTATCAGGACTATCCCGTGCCGCTGCTGGGGCTGCAGGCGCGGCTTGACCTTTACGAAAGCGGGCCGTGGAACGTCGGCGCGGAGGTTGCTGCCATGCCCTATATCGCCAAAGACCAGGCCACCAATAAAAACAAGTTCGGCGTCGTCGGCACCACGCCGTTCTTCAGCGTGCGCTACGGATTCTAGCTTTTCGACACCAGTACCAGCAGCACGGCGGCGGCGAACAGCCCCGCGCCCGCGACCGGGCTGGCATCGTCTTTGATGCCGCGGATCTTGTAATAGATCATGAACCACAAAGGCCCGAGCGCGGTGACGGCGAAGGGGTAGGCGGCGTTCGGCGCGTAAACCGTGGCGATGTTGATGAAGATCCAGCTGACAGTGTGAAAGACGGAGATGATGGCGGCCGGCTTAAGGGTCTTTTTGTCCATCATCTTTTTGCGCATCCAGCTGACGGCGTGAAAGACGGAGGTGACGGATTTCGAGACGCGTTTTTTCGTCTTATAGGCCCTTTTCCGCTCCAGATAACGTTCGACCAGCACGGGGAAGGAGATCAGTGTCATGAGAAAGTTGCTGAGCAGCACGAAGCTGAGCGAGATCGCCAGCACGCTGGCGCCGGTGTCGAGTACCAGTTTTGTAATGACGCCGAGAAAGGCGTAAAGCACGCCGACGGGGAAGATCGTCATCAGCGCGCTCCAGCCCGCGGCGTTGCGGCGCACGAACTGCAGGCTGACGAACAGCAGCGCGAAGGAAACGAGAACCCCCGCGAGATGCAGCGGATGGACGTGGAAAAAGTCGAACTGGCTCTTGTCGATCGCCAGCCACATGCAAAAAGTCAGGAAGATGGTGACTGGCTGGTAGAGGATGGCGACGCGGCCGTTTTTCTCCGCCGCGAGGTTGTATTGCACCACCATGCCCGCGACGTTGATCGCCGCGCCGAGCAGGATGGCGAGGTAGTAGCGCGGGTCGGCCGGCCATTCCATGAAGGGAAAGAGCGGCACCATCAAAAGCGTCGAAAACAGCGAGCGCCAGGCGTTGAGATCGAACCCGTCGCGCTTGTAGCGGTTGTTCACCTCCACCTGCACGCAATAGGTGAGACCCGCCAGCAGCGCGAAAAAGGCCCAGATCATCAGTTGTTTCGCCCCTTTTTAATGTACAGCGTGCTTGTGGATGAGAAGGCCGGTAAAGGCCGCGAGAATGACGACGATCAGCGCGGCGGCGATCAGCCGCTCGCCGAAAAGGTCCTGCGTCATCCGGTCGGCGAGGGAAAATTTGCCGTCTTTGCCGGTGACGAGATGAAATCGCCTGCGGTTGTCGGCAAGGTCGATGACGGTAAAGAAGATAAAGACCACCGAGAGCGGCACGACGATGGCGAAGGCGTCGGCGATCAGCGTATCCGGACGGTAGAGCATGGAAGAGACGAGCGTCAGCGCGCCGATGATGAAGATGACGAACATCTCGGAAAAGTTGGTGCCGCGCACCTTGGAAAGGACCAGCTGGTCGAGCTGGTCGTGCACCGCGGCGAGGTGCGGGCTTTTGTCATTGCGCACCGCGCAGTAATGCGCATTGACCTTCGCCGCGTCGTTGGTGGTGAGGATGCCGAGGATATGGTCGCGGCAGGCTTTGGCGCCCGCGCCGATTTTTGCCGCATGGGCGTCGATGTGGTTCATCGTCTCGATGGCGAGACGCTCTTCCAGCTCGTCGCTTTTGATCAACCTGTCCATCATGAAGGCGACGAGGATGGCGTAAAAGAACAGCGGCACCGAGATGGCCTGATAATAGTCACCCATGCCAAGGCCGGTGGAAAAATAGGTATAGGCACCGGTGAGCAGAATGACCGTGACGCTGGCGGTGTAGGCGGAGGAGGTGTCGGCGCGGACGGTCATCATCAGGCTGGCGGTGATGATGAAGATGCTGCCGAGCACGATGTCGGGCGTGATGTGGCCCGCGCCCGTGCGCCACAGCCAGAAGACGGCGAGCGGCGGCATCAGGTTCCACAAGGCGAGGATGGCGGTTTTGGACGAGCGCAGCAGCCCTTGCGTATAGGCGACGTTGCCGAGCGTGTGGACGACAAGGCCGGTGAAGACGACCAGCAGCAGCGCCACCGGCGCGTCCGGCGCGGCGTGGTGGTGCGGCCACAGCAGCGCGCAAGGCAGCGCAAACAGCGTGACGCCGGCGCTGAAAATCGTCTGGACGCGGAGCAGCGCGGCGAGCGGGCGCTTTTTGTCCGCCAGCGCCTGCGACACGCGTGATTTCAGCATCGAGCCCGCCGCCATCAAAAGCCCGCCGAGCAGCGGCAAAAAGAGCTGCAGCGGCGTCAGGCGGTGCGCTTCGGGCAGCATCAGAAAGCCAAGGCCGATCAGTGCCAGCGCCGAAAACAGCATGTCGCGGCGGGCGATTTTGTCCCAGCCGCGGTGCAATAAAATCGGCGCGAGAAAGACCGCCAGCACCGGCCAGCTTTCAAAAACCATCACCGCGCCCGTGCGTGAGAAAGAGAGAAAAGAAAACAACAGGCAGGCGAAGGACAAAAAACTCGCCAGACAGCCGAGAAAGATGTCGGCTTTCAGCCGTCCGGTCATTTTCACGGCGGCGAGCGGGTTGGGGGCCGTCAGGATTTTGAAAGTGAGGAACGATGCGACGCAGCCGACAGCGTATGACCATAAGATAAAGTCGAAAACGCCGACTTTGTCCACGCCCAGCACGCCCAGCAGCGGGAACAGGCTCCAGCACAGCACGGACAGCATCATATAGAAAAACGGCATGTTGAAACTCCCCCTTCAATACCGTAATCATTTCCGGCGGATGTGGCAAGTTGCGGCGTCCGGCGGATTCATGCAATTCCCTTAAAACGGGGAGCGCCGCGGCGGGGTAAAAGTCAAGATTACGTTGCCCGCCGCAAAAATGCTTGCGATAATGGGCAAGAGGAAATGATGAAACAGGCTCAAAAGCAAAAGGATTCCGCCGCGCGCGGCCCCGATTCCGCCCGCGTCTTTATCGGGCAGCCGCTCGACGTGCTGCTGACGTCCGGCGGCGATCCGCGTCTGGTCGTTGCGCCGGAAGACAATATGAACGGCTACGGCTGCCGCCCCGCGCCGCGGCCTGAGGCGATTTCCTTTTCCTCCACAACGGCGTCGACGATTTCCGATCAGGCCTATTTGCGGGTGTCCGCCGCCAGGCTCGACCTCATCCGCGCCGGCGGCGGCGCTGCCGAGAGCGCGGCGTTCAGCGCCCGCATGGAAGGGATGCGCGCCGCGCTGAAAAAGTGCCTTCTGCCCGACGGGACGGAGGCGGACGTCGTATTCTCCCCCTCGGGCACCGACGGGCAGATTTTGGCGCTGTTTATGGCGCAAACCGTGCTGGGTCCGCGCGTCACCAGCGTGATCGTCGCCGCGAACGAAACCGGCAGCGGCACGGCCTTCACCTCCCGCGGGCGGCATTTCAGCACCCGCACGGCGCAGGGCGTCGCGGTGGAAAAAGATACGGGGATTGCGGCGCTGGCGGAGGGCGCGTCGAGCATCGATGTGCCGCTGCGCGATGACAAAGGCCAGCTGCGCGATGCCGCCGCCGTCGATAAGGCCGTTATGGCGGCGGTGGGAAAAGCCGTCGCAGGCGGCTCCAAAGTGCTGCTGCAGACGATGGACGCCTCGAAGCTCGGCTATCGCGCGCCGACGGCGAAATGCCTGAAGGACATCACGGCGCGCTGGCCGGACGAGGTGCTGGTGGTGATCGACGCCTGCCAGATGCGCCTTGGCCGCAAAAGGATCGGAGACTATCTCAAACGCGGCTATATCGTGCTGCTCACGGGGTCGAAGTTTTTCGCCGGCCCGCCGTTTTCCGGCGCGCTGCTGGTGCCTCCAAACGTCGCCGCGCAGCTGGCTGCCGTGCAAGATGTGCCTGCGGGGCTGGGCGATTATACCAACGGCGGCGACTGGCCGGAAGCGTGGGCGGGCATCCGCAAGGGCCTGCCGCAGCGCATCAACCTCGGCCAGTGGCTGCGCTGGGAGGCGGCGCTGGAGGAAATGCGGCTTTATTTTTCGCAGCCGGCCGCGCACCGCCGCGCCGTGCTGGAAAAATTCGCCGCGGCGGTTACCGCCTGCCTCGAAAAAGCGCCGTCGCTGACGCTGATGCCCGCGCCGCCGCGCGATGCAACCGACGAGATCAACGACGAAGACATGGCGGTCAGGACCGTCTTTCCGTTTTTTGTGCACAGGAACGGAAAAAGGCTGGCGACGGACGACTGCAAGACAATATACCGCGCGCTCAATCATGACGTGTCCGCGTTTTTGCCGCCGCGCGCGACCAAAGAGGAAAAAACGCTTGCCGCGAAGCTCTGCCATATCGGCCAGCCGGTGACGATCGGCGGCGCCGCCGTGCTGCGCATCGCCGCGGGCGCGCGCAACGTCTATGGCGGCTGGACGGAAGAAGAGGTGCAAGCCGTCGTCGATAAAGCGGAATTGCTGGTGAAATATTTCGACGCGCTCGGCAAGATCGACCAAAAACCGGCGCCTGCCAATGCCAAATCTGCCGCTGCGCCGCTGCGCCTTGCCGAGAAAGACGCTCAACAAGGGCAGAACCGTTTGGGTATGGCGAAACTGACGCGCCTGGCGTTCAACAACGTGCCGCTGAAGCCTTTGTGGGACGAGCTTTATAAACAGGTCGAGAAAAACCCCGCCGACGTCGCGGCGATGATGGACATGGCGGACATCGCGCAAATCTCCGGCCTGCAGGCCAACGGGCTGGTCGTGCAGTCGGGCGCGCTCGGCATGGAGCGCGTCTACCATATGCCTTGCGCGGCGGACCATCCGCGCCTGCGCGTGCTGATGCTCGCCGCGCCGGTCGAGATGGGCGGCAACACGCCGATCGAATTTTTGCTCGAAGGGTCGGACATCGCGCTCTCCGTGCTTTATATCGTGCCGGGCCTGCCGCTTCCCGAAACGCTGCCCTATCACGACGTCGCTTTCAACGCCATCGCCGATACGGAGGATTCGCGCCCGTCGCTCGAGATCGTCGAAGGCCTGCTGCCGCGCTGGCCGAAACCGCTGCTCAACGCGCCCGCCGGCATTCGCAAACTCAACCGCGACGCGCTTTACGTTTTACTGGCCGGTGCGCCCGATATTTCCATCCCGATGACGGCGCGCATCACGCGCGCGGAGCTGCAAGCGCTGGGGCGCGGCGACGTTGCGCTGCAAAGCCTGCTGGCCGACGGCACGTGGCCGCTGATCGTGCGGCCCATCGACAGTCACGCGGGGCGCGGCCTCGCCAAGCTGGCGGCGGCGGCGGACGTCGCCGGATATCTGGCGGGAGGGCAATCTCCCGAGGTGCGGGCGGGCGAGATGTTCTTTATCTCCCGTTACGTCGACTACAGCAGCGCCGACGGCGCGTTTCGCAAATACCGCATCGTGTTCATCGACGGAAAACCCTATGCGGTGCATATGGCGATTTCGCACCAGTGGAAGATCTGGTACCTCAACGCCGACATGGCGGAAAGCGCGGAAAAACGCGCCGAGGAGGGCGATTTCATGACGCATTTCGATCTGAAGTTCGCCGTGCGGCACAAGGCGGCGCTGGCGGAGATCGCCAGGCGCGTCGATCTTTCCTATTTCGCGATCGATTGCGCCGAGACGAAAGACGGCGCGCTGCTGATCTTCGAGGGCGGCAACACGATGATCGTCCACAACATGGACAATGCGGGGCTTTATCCCTACAAGGTGCCGCAGATGAAAAAGGTCTATCAGGCATTTGTCGACATGATCGGCAAGGCCGCGGCACAAGGCGGCCAATGACGCTCGATCCGGAGAATTGGGATGACGTGCGCGCAGCGGGTCACCGCATGCTCGACGGCATGTTCGATTATCTCGCGCATTTGCGCGCTGCGCCGGTGTGGAAAAAGATGCCGCCCGAGGTGCGCGACCATTTTAAAAAAGACCCCTTGCCGCAAGCGCCGCAGGCGCTCGACGAGGTTTATCGGGAATTCGCGCAATATGTTCTGCCCTATGCGGGCGGCAACCTCCATCCGGCTTTCATGGGCTGGGTGCAGGGCGGCGGCACGCCCGCAGGCATGCTGGCCGAGATGCTGGCAGGCGGGCTGAACGCCAATCTCGGCGGGCGCGACCATGCGCCGATCGCCGTCGAGCAGCAGGTGACGGGGTGGATGCGGCAACTCTTCGGCTTTCCGGAGAGCGCGACGGGGATTTTCGTCACCGGCACGTCGCAGGCGAATTTGATCGCCGTGCTCATCGCCCGCAGCCAGGCGCTGGGACTGGCATCGCGCAAATCCGGCATCGGGGCCGCAAAACTCTGCGCTTATGCGTCCGCCGCCGCGCACAGCTGCATCGCCCGCGCGGCCGATTTTTCGGGGCTGGGCAGCGCCGCGCTGCGCCTCATTCCTTATGACGATCATCAGCGCATCGACGTGACGGCCTTAAAAAAGACCATCGCCGCGGACAAACAGGCGGGCTGCACACCTTTCATGGTCATCGGCACGGCGGGCACGGTCGATGTCGGCGCGATTGACGATTTGAAAGAGATCGGCGCGCTCTGCCGCGCAGAAAATTTATGGCTTCATATCGACGGGGCGTACGGCGCGCTCGGCATAAGGAATGAGGC
>JAJZFS010000010.1 GCA_021805245.1 Pseudomonadota bacterium
GCGTCATGTACGAAAACATATGCCCCTGATCCTCAAAATTACCGCGCATCTGACCAATCCTCCGTTGAAAACAGAGAATCATGTTTTTACGCCCATGGCGAGGGGTTTTTCAGCAGACTGCTAGAGGGCCAGCAACTAGTTCAGGATTCTTCGTGCGTGCTTTCCGCATCGCGGCTTCTAGAATTCTGAATGCAGTAAGAATGGTAGATTTTCCTGCATTATTTGGGCCGACTAATATATTGAAATGATTTAAAGTCAGCCTAAACCTGTTAAAAGCTTTAAAGCGTGTAAAGTCTACGCGCACAAACTGATGCCTATTTTCTGCGGCGGCTTCTTGTTTTTGCGCGTCTAAACTCTCCACAGATTTCAATTCGGGAGGTGCAAATTTAGGGGAGGCTTTATTTGCAGGCTTATTTGTTTTATCCGTCATTGTTCTGTCCATGCGTCATTGAAATACGCAGACAAAATAATACTTAATTATTTGTTTGAAAAGCTAAAATAAGGGCGTTCAGTCCTTCGCCAGCCCCATCACCTCATCGCCAGCGCCTTCTTCAGATTCGCTTTGCCCTTGATGACGATCGGCGGGATTTTTTTGTCGGCGGCTTCGCCCGTCCACGGACGGTACAGCACGAGGTGCGGGATGCAGGCTGTTTGCCGGTGGAAGGTTTTCTTGCCTTTTTTGTCCGTCGTGACGTGCCAGAGCGGCATCATCGCCGATTGGGGATTGTTGGTGACCCGCGCGCAGCTCTCCCAGAACAGGGCGCGCGCGTCGCGGTCGGGGCGCGCTCTCCTTTTGCCCGCTTCCGGTTTGGGGCTTTTGAAGGCCGCCCAGAACAGGCGGCGCAGCGGCTGGTGCATTTCGAACGCGCGGTGGCGGTAATGGAGCGCCGCGTCGTCTTCAAAGGCCTCGCGCAGCGCGAGCAGCATGACGTCCGCCTTGTTGCCGGAGAATTTTGCCGCGACCGTCAGGGCCTCCTGCCTTTTCCGCGCCAGTTCTTTCGAAGAGCCGTTCCAGTGGTTGTCTGAATCAAGCAGGACGCTGACGGCGACTTCGGCCTTGTTGTCGTCCAGCACGCGGATATAGCCCGTGTTCGAGGCGCCGACGTCGATGGTGCCCTGTCCCGTATCCTCGAGGACGCGGGGCAGGTTGCCGATGCGTTCTATCTGGCTCTCCGCTTTGTATTGCTCAATGCCCGGATAAACGGCGACGGTGAGCGGCGTGCTCTTGGTGACGATGTCCGCCATTATTTTTTTGCTTTCCAGCCAGCCGAGCGGCTGCAAAATCGCCGGATTGATCAGGTCTTGCACGTCCGTCGGGCCGATGCGCACCACCACGCCGTGGCTGTCGAGAAACAGCAGATCATGGTGCGTGCCGCGGAAAATCTCCTCCGGCTTCGGATAGGGCAGGCCGAGGTGCCGCAGCATGCTGCGCACTTCCGTCGCGTAGGGCTCGTCGTTCATATAGTCCGCATTGCGGAAGTCCCGCCGGATGAACTTTCCCGGCTTATGGTCCGTTCTGCACCAGCCGTAAGCGAACGGCGTGAGCGGGGCATCCGGTGCGGAGGCCGGCGCGGCGGCGGCTTTAAAAGCGATGGAAGACTTGTCTGTTTTCATACCTGGATATTCTACATAATTATGGATAATTGTCAATTAATCAATGGTTTATCTCTTTGTGCGACACTCCTTAATTGAAAAATCAGTTGATTTTACAACGTTTTATGATAAGAAGAGGGGCTTTAAAAACGCCTTTTATAGACTGGAGACGCAAGATGCACGCCTATCGCACCCACAAATGTAACGACCTGCGCGCCAGCGACGCGGGGCAGACGGTCAAAATCGCCGGATGGGTCCACCGCAAGCGCGACCACGGCGGCCTCCTGTTCCTCGATCTGCGCGACCATTACGGCCTGACGCAGGTGGTCATCAACACCGACAACCCGCTGTTCGCGGCGGTCGAAAAGCTGAAGCTCGAAAACGTGATTTCCGTGACGGGCAAAGTGGTCGAGCGCACCGATGAAACCAAGAATACCAAGCTCCCCACCGGCGAAATTGAAGTAAAGCTTGAAGCGTTCGAGCTGCTTTCCGCGCCGGTGACGGACATGCTGCCGCTGCAGGTCAACTCCGACGAGCCTTACGGCGAGGACGTGCGCCTCAAATACCGCTTCCTCGATCTGCGCCGCGAGGTTCTGCACCGCAACATCGTGCTGCGCTGCGACGTCATCTCCAGCTTGCGCCGCCGCATGCTCGAGCAGGGCTTCCGCGAATTCCAGACGCCGATTTTGACCGCGTCGTCGCCGGAAGGCGCGCGCGACTATCTCGTGCCCAGCCGCGTCCATCCGGGCCAGTTCTACGCCCTGCCGCAGGCGCCGCAGCAGTTCAAGCAATTGCTGATGATGTCCGGCTTCGACCGCTACTTCCAGATCGCGCCGTGCTTCCGCGACGAGGACGCCCGCGCCGACCGCTCGCCCGGCGAGTTCTACCAGCTCGATATCGAAATGTCGTTCGTCACGCAGGACGACGTCTTCGCCGCCATCGAGCCGGTGATGTATGAGGTGTTCGAGGAATTTTCGGCTTTCACGGGCAAAAAGTGGAGCGTCTCCAAGCCGCCGTTCGTGCGCATCCCCTATGACGAGTCGATGCTCAAATACGGCAACGACAAGCCCGACCTGCGCAACCCGCTGGTCATCACCGACGTGACGGAAGTTTTCTCCCGCGCCGACGTCGAATTCAAGGCGTTCAAGACCATGATCGAAAAGGGCGGCGTCGTCCGCGCCATCCGCGCCCCCGGCATCTTCGACAAACCGCGCAGCTTCTTCGACAAGCTCAACGGCTGGGCGCAAGAGCAGGGCGCGCCGGGCCTCGGCTACATCATCTTCGAAAGCGAAGGCGGAAAGGGCCCGATCGCCAAGTTCGTGCCCGCCGCAGCGCAGGCGGAACTCCGCAGGCTCTGCGGCATCGAAACCGGCGACGCGGTGTTCTTCATCTGCGATCTTGAGCCTAAGGCCGCGCCGTTCGCGGGGCTCGCCCGCACCAAGATCGGCGAAGAGATGGACGTGATCGAAAAGAACACCTTCAAGTTCTGCTGGATCGTCGACTTCCCGATGTACGAGATCAACGACCGCACCGGCAAGCTCGACTTCTCGCACAACCCGTTCTCCATGCCGCAGGGCGGATTGAAGGCGCTCGAGACGCAGGACCCGCTGACCATCAAGGCGTATCAATACGACATCGTCTGCAACGGCGTGGAGCTGTCTTCCGGCGCGATCCGGAACCACCTGCCGGAAGTGATGGAGAAAGCCTTCGCCATCGCCGGTCACCCGAAGGAACTCCTGCAGGAGAAATTCGGCGGCATGTACAGCGCCTTCAAGTTCGGCGCGCCGCCGCACGGCGGCTGCGCCCCCGGCGTCGACCGCATCGTGATGCTGCTCGCCAACGAGCCGAACATCCGCGAGGTCATCGCCTTCCCGATGAACCAGCAGGCGCAGGACTTGCTGATGGGCGCGCCGTCGAACGTCGACGCGCAGCAGCTGAAAGACGTGCATATCAAACTCGACTTGCCGAAGGCGCAAGTGAAGGCGGCCAGCTAATCATGGCGGGCGAGGTCCTGCATATCGTCTTCAGCGAAGCGGGCGCGGAAAACGTGCGCAACGCGCTGGAGAAAGCCAGCCGCCGGGACGAAGTCGCCGGCATGCCGGACTGCCTCAGCCTCGGCCCGATCAATCCGCCGGATTTGCAAACGCGGCAGGCGTGGCTGGAACAAGAGCTCACCGGCAACGGCTACGAAGATGTTTACGCGCGCACCGAGCTGTTCTGGAACAAGGTTCTCACCGACAAAAAGCCCAAAGTGCTGTGGGTGTCGCGCCGCTGCGCGGCGGACTATGCGGGATTTCTCGAAGCGGTCTGGCGGCTGGACGGCGCGCCCTGTTCGGTCATCGATGTGACGGACGCCGCGATTGTCCTGAACGATCCGAAAACCGGCGCCACCAAGCGGTGGCTGTCGCTGCTCGGCCTCGTGGTGATGACCGAGGATTATATCGTGAAGAGCGGCCTGTTCGATCAGGCGCAGCCCCTGACGGAGGAACGTGCCAAAGAATATCGCGGCATTTGGAAACGCCTGCGCGAGGAAAATGCGCCGTTCCGCATTGTGAACGAGAAGGGCATTGCTTCCGCGCCCGTCACGCATTTTGACAAGAGCCTGCTGTCGTTCGTGACGACCGCATGGCAAACCTCGGGGCAGGTGGCCGGCGCGGCTTTGACGAGCGTGATGAACGACGATTACTTCCAGCTCGACATGCAGGGCGCGATTTTGTTCGCCCGCCTGCAAAAGCTTTCCGCCAACGGCCTGATCGAGACGCGCGGCGATGTGTTGCAGGTCAACGGCGAAGTCCGTCTCAGGCAGGTCAAAAAGTAACCTAATATGTTGATTTTGCTTAATCGCCGCCCTTTCTTATTGACATAATAAGAAAAGCGGGACATATTGGCTGTCACACATGAGGGAAATGACATCGGCGCTTGCAGGAGACAGTTCATACATGCGGGATGAGAGCGGAAGAACAAACAACAACCTCAGTACCGCGTTTCTCAAACGCATCGGCGAATATATGCTCGTCGAAACGCCGCTCGCCGTGGCGGATGCCTGCATCGTTTTCGGCAACAACAGCCACGCCGTGCATCTCGCCGAACATGCGGCCGATCTCTACGCCAAAGGATATTTCAAGACCATCGTCGTGACGGGCGGCGTGCCGATGAAGGACGGGCGGCTGGAATGCGACGTGATGCGCGGCGTTTTGCTGCAGCGCAGCGTGCCCGCATCGGCGATCCTCGTCGAAGGTCGGGCGACGAACACCGGCGAAAACGCCGCTTTCTCGCGCGCGCTGCTGGAAAAAACCTTCGGCGCGGGAAATGTGAATTCCGTTCTCGCCATCGGCCATTTGCATGCGGCGCGGCGCTTCCTCATGACGCTGGAAAAAGAGTGGCCGCAGATTATCAAAATGTTTTCAACCACAAACTGCTTTAAAGCGTCAAAAAATCTCTGGTATACTGACCCGGCTTTCAAAGGAGCGGTTCTCGCGGAATACGCCAAGATAGCGCCGTACAAGGCGCAAGGGTTCATCGCGGAAATCGACCTTGAAAAAATGAAACGGCGCATCGCGGCCCTGCCGCAGCCGGCAAACGGGAGAAAATACCATGGCGGCCCACACAACAGACCGTAAAGCAGACGGCTATATCGACAACTATTACACGCACAATCTGCACGAAGACACGCGATACCCCACGCTCTCCGGCGCGGAAGAGGCGGACGTCTGCGTTGTCGGCGGCGGTCTTGCGGGGCTGAACACGGCGCTCGGCCTTGTCGAGCGCGGCAAGACGGTCGTTCTGGTCGAAGCGCACCGCATCGGCTGGGGCGCCTCGGGGCGCAACGCCGGCTTCGTCGCCAAAGGCTATGCCGCGGGCGAGCAAAACCTCGCCAAAAAGCTCGGCCTTGAAAAAGCGCAGCAACTCGTCAGCCTGACGAAAAATGCGCGCAAGCTCATCAAGAAGCGCATCGCGGATTACAATATCGACTGCGGCCCCGTCAAAGACGGCGTGCTGACCGTTTCATACCGCGACCGCGCGGAGGACCTGAAAAAGACGATCGATCGGGCGAACGACAATTTCGGCCTCGGCTTCGAGTTCTGGCCGCGCGACAAGGTGCGCCAGCATTGCAAGACGGAAAAATATTTCGACGGCATCTTTTCGCCCAACGATTACCAGTTCAATCCGCTGGAATATTTGCGCGGGCTGGCGAAAACCGTCACCGCCAAGGGCGGCAGGATTTTTGAAAACAGCGCCGCCGTAAAAATCAACAAGGAAGGCGCGGGCTGGGTCGTGCATACCGGACAGGACGGGGCGGCGGGCGGCAGGGTCAAGGCGAAGGACATCGTCCTGAGTTGCGCGATCTACATGGAAGGGCTCGACCGCAGGCTCGAAAACGCGGCGTTCCCCGTGCAGACCTACATGATGACGACGCAGCCCGTCGATCCGCAGGTGCTGAAAGACGCCATCGACACGCCGCACTGCATCTACGACACGCGCTTTTGCAGCGATTATTACCGTCTGCTGCCCGGTGGCCGTTTGATGTGGGGCGGGCGCGTCGGCCTGTGGGCGCATCCCGAGAATATCGCGCAGACAATGCTCGGCGACATTTATAATGTCTATCCGCAGTTGAAAGGCCATCTTGTCCCGGAATTTTCATGGGCGGGCAAGCTTTGCTACGCGCCGCACAAGATGCCGCAGATCGGCAAGATCGAAGACGGCTACTGGTACAACACCGGCTACGGCGGCCACGGCCTCTGCCCGACGACGGCGGGCAGCGAAGTCGTCGCCGCGGCCATCGCCGAAGGCGACAAAACCTACCAGCAATTCGCCCCGTTCGGCATCTCTTACGCGGGCGGCAAGCTTGGCCGCTACGCCGCGCAGATGGTCTACTGGTGGTGGAAGGCGCGCGATATTCTCGACGTCTGAGGCGGCGCGCTTTTTTATTGCGCGTCCTTCGCCGCCGTGAAGGAGAAAATCGCGCTATGCTCTTTTTTCATGTACCGGCGGACGGCCTCCTGCCACAGCTTGCGTTCCGCGCGCCGTCCGGCGAGAAATTCCATGAAGGTCGCGTCCGCCAGACCCTTGCCGTCGGCCATTTGCGGCAAGGCCGGGTCCGGCGTTTCGTTGACGTCGATGATCACGGGGCCGTCCGCGGTCGCCGCGATGTCCCAGCCGATGATTCCGAAGGCGCCCATCGCCGCCATGCCGAAGAGCGCCGTTTTGCAAATCTCCTCCCACAGCGGCACTTTCAGGCCGGCAAGACGCGTTCCCGTGTCGGGATGAGCCTCGACGATGCGCAGGTCGGCGCCCGACCGCGTCAGCGCGCGCGTGACCGTGCCGCTTCCCATGTCGATCCCCGCGAGGATGTTGCCCCGCCGCCAGAAGTTGTCGGCCATGTTGGCGCCGGCGGGGATCTTCCAGCATGTGCGCAGCACGTAAGGCACGTTTTCTTTCATGATCGTCACGACGCGCACCGTTGCAACCCTGTCGCCGCAAATCGCGCGCACCGCTTCGTGCGGCGCCAGCTTCGGCTGGAAAATATAGCCTTCGAAGCCGTAGCGGGCGTGTATCTCCCGTGCCAGATCGGCGGCTTTGACGATGCGTCCGTCTTGCAAGGCGACCGTTCCCGCCGCCGCGTCGCGGGAGGCGAGGCTGATCGAGCCGAGGCTCTGGGTGCCCCACAGCGGCTTTCCGAAGGCGGGGCAGGAAAGACCGTTCAGCAAAAAAGATTCCAGCGCCTGTGTCGACGCCGTCCGGCCCGGGGAGGGAAAGACGCGCGTCGTGTGCAAGTTCAGCAGCGGGACAACGGGCAGTCCGTGCGCGGCGAGGATGGCGTCCGACGCGATCTTGCTCAAGGCCAGCGCGTTCATATCCGTCCTGAAGTTGGCCGCCGGATATAGTTTTTTTATGGCGTTGAGCGTGTCGGCGAAGTCTTCCAGGCGCGCCCGCGGATAGAGCGTCCGGTCCCAGAGCCGCATCGCCAGATAATCGCCGGGCCGCAGCCTGTTGCGTTGGCAGCGCAGCTTCAGCCATTCGAAAAAAGCCCCCGCGGGACTGACGCCCGCCGCCCTCATCGCCCTGATCGTCTGCGGAATGTCGTACACGCGGTCCGGATGCACGGTATCGAGCAAAGGGGTTTGCGGAGGGGCTGGCTGGTCGGTCATTTTGTTCCCGTCATGCTGCATTATCTGTCCTTGCGGGAATTTTACGATAGATCAGGTCGATAGAGCAAGCCGATCTCTTTCATGGGGGCGCGCTTAAGCATAAAATCCGCGCTGAAAAGGGAGGCGCCGCTCTGGGGCTTTCTGTCCCGGCGGCGCCTGTCGAGGGATCCTATATGGTTCTATATAGGATGGGTGGGTCTTTTAAGCCTTACGGCTGGATTTGCAGCAGGGCCTGCGTCATCTGGTTGGCGGTGGTGATGACTTTGGAGTTGGCCGCATAAGCCTCTTGCGTCACGATCATCGAGGAGAACTCCGTGGCGAGGTCGACGTTCGAAGCCTCGAGCGTGCCGCTGGAGATGGATCCCGCGCCGCCGGTGTTCGACAGGCGGAGGTTGTAGGTGCCGGATTTGTCCGTCTGGCTGAAGGCGTTGCCGCTTTCGGAGTTCAGGCCGTTCGGGTTAGAGAATGTAGTGACCGGCAACTGGTAGATCTTCTGGCTCTGGCCGTTCGAGAACTGCGCGATGACGAAGCCGTTCTTGTCGATCGAGACGCCGGTTTGCAGGCCGAGGGCCGCGCCGTTCTGGTGCGAAGCGACGATGTCGTAGCCGCTGGCAAACTGGGTGAAACCCGCCATGTCGAAGTTGATGGTCTGCGGGTTCGAGCCGTTGCCCCAGTCGATGTTGTTGAGCGACGTCAGGACCTGCTGGTTCGTGTCCGGAATGGCGTTCAACAGTCCCGCGCCGGTGAAGTTGATCGCGCCGGAGCTGACCACCGCGCCGCTGGGCGTGGTGAAGCTGACGTTCCACCAGCCGTCGGTGCTGGTGTTGTTGGCGGCGTTGAGCGGCGTCAGCAGGTTCGGCGTCTTCGAGGGCGGCGGCACGAGACCGGTGACGTTGTAGGTGGTGGGTGCGGCGGCGATGCCGAAGTAGGTCGCGAGCGGTGTGCCGGCGCCGTCCGTAAGCGTGAGGGCGGCGTTGTTCGTCGAGCGGATGTCGAGGAAGCCCGTCGCGCTGTCGACGCTGGCCGCGACGCCGGTGATGCCGTTGAGCTGGGCGAGCAAATCGGTCATGCCGGCGTTGATGGTGATCGGGGTCGTCACGCCGGTGACGCTGTTCTTGAGCGTAAAGCCGCTGCCCGGAGGGATGCCGGGCGTCGTCGCCAGACTTGTCTGGCTGTAGGTCGTGGTGTCGATGTTGCCGACCGCCTGCGATTGCAGCTGCGTATTGAGGCCGAGCGCCGTCAGCGGCGTGCCGTTGACGTTGGCGACGGAGAAGGTGTCGCCGATGTTGCGCGAGGCGATGTTCAGCGCGCCCGTCACCGGGTCGAGCTGCGCATAGAGCAGCGGCTGGCCGGTCGTCGGGTCTTTGATGGCGTTGATCTGCGCGAGCATGTCGGAGACGGTGCCGCCGCTGTTGATCGTCGTCGCGGTCACGGCCGTGCCGGTCGTGCTGATGGTGAAGCTGTCCGTCGAGGTCATGCCCGGCACTTGCCCCGCCATGTTGCCGGTCACCTTGGAAATATCGACCGTGCCGGTGACGGAGGCCGTCGGCGTCGTCGTCTTGGTGAAGTTGAGCGTCAGGTTGTGGCCGGTGCCGAGGGAGTCGTAAACTTCCACCGCCGTGCTGTAGCTGGAAGGCGTGGAGCTCGAGATCGGGTAGGTCGCGCTTGTGGCCGCGGAGTTCAGGTTCATGTCGATCGCGGCGCTCGAGGTCGGCTGCGTCAGGCCGCCGAGGAACGCCGTGTTGACCGGCACGAGCGAGGAAATGTTCGATGCGTTGGCGGGAATGTTGCCGTTCTGGTCGAGCGGCCAGCCGTAGAGATAGAAGCCGCCGGTGTTGACGAGGTTGCCGTTGGCATCCGTCGAGAAGGAGCCGGCGCGGGTGTAATAAGGCGCCGCCAGCGGATCGGTCGTCGAGGATTTCACCATGAAGAAGCCGTTGCCGGAGATGGCGATGTCGGTCGGCGAAGAACTTTGCTGCAGGATGCCCTGCTGGTTGATCGTCGGCGTTTGTGATGCGAGAACGGAACCGGGGCTGTAGGTGCCGGTGTTGGTGTCCGACGTGACAAGGCTGCTGAAGGAAGCGTCGATGCGCTTGTAACCGACCGTGCTGACGTTGGCGATGTTGTTCGAGATCATGCCGATGGCATTACTCTGCGCGGACAGGCCCGACACGGCGGTATAGAGTGAACCGAAAATACTCATTTGCTAGTCTCCTTCTTCTTGTTCTTTTTTAGAGCTTGTCTCAATCCTGAAAAATTACCTGCAATCCTTATGCCAGTTTTAGTAGACGGCGGAGATGCTGGTGAGCGGAACGAGTTGCGATCCGACCATCAGTTGCACCGATCCGTCGCTTGCCGTTTGCATGCCGCTGACCGTGCCCGGCACGCTGGTCGTCGCGTCGACGGCCGTTTTCTGCGCGTCCATCGCGTTGACCTGCACCGTGTAAGTGCCGGCGGGAACGGGGCTTCCGCTGTTGTCGAGGCCGTTCCACGAGAAGCTGTTCTGCCCCGCGGTGAGCGAGCCCGTCGTCGAGTAGACGGTGTTGCCTTTGCTGTCGACGATGTTGATGTTGTCCGTCGCGGGCGCGGCGGAGAGGTTGTAGCCGATGCTGACGCTGGCTTCCGTCTTGGGGTTGAAGTCGAACTGGTTGCCCTGCACGGCGACGTTTTTGCCGATGTAGCTCAAGCCCAGCGAGGCCTGATTGTTGTTTGACGAGGCGACGAGCTGGTCCAGATCGGAGTTGGTCTTCAATTGCTGTTCGACCTGTGAAAAGCTGACCAGCTGGCTGGTGAACTGGGCCGTGTCCATGGGCTGCGTCGGGTCCTGGTGCTTCAGCTGCGTGGTGAGCAGCGTCAGAAACTGGCTGTAGGTCTTCTGCAGCGAGGCGGCGTCGGAAATGGTGCCGGTGCCGTTCGCGCCGCTGCCCGACGATGCCGAAGACGAAGACGCGTCGCTTGGCAGTTTCGGCGTCGGGAAGGATGTATTGGAGGATATGGCTGTCGTCATTGTCTTTCTCCCTTATACCATGATGTTCACGCCGCTTTGCGTGATGTAGCCCGCGGACTGGATGGCGATGTGCGCCTGGAGCGCGCCGGCGGGCGTGTTGCTGTTTGCGTTCGCGGCCATGCCTTTCGAGCCGCTTCCGTTGCCGTTATAGCCGTTGAAATTCTGCTGCTGGTTTTGCTGGCGCAGGTCGAAGGTGAGCGCGTTATCGTCCGTCTGCAGGCCGCTTTGCTTGAGGGCGTTTTGCAGGTGCGAGGCGTCTTTTTGCAGCAGGGCGAGCGTTTCCGGTTTGTCGACGCTCATATGCGCCTTGACGGTGCCGTCCTTGGCGAAGGTCAGTTTGACGCTGAGGCGGCCGAGATCGGCGGGCTCGAGCTGGAAGCTCATCGCGTTGATGCCCGCGTTGATGTTGCGGATCATCTGGACGGCGACCATCTGCGTGGTCGGGGCGGGCGCGGTTTGCGTTGCGGCCGAGAGATAATTCGTGAAGGATTTTCCGGCCGCGGCTCCGCTGCCGGATTGCAGCAGGGCGGCGAGGCTCGTCGGGCCCTGCTGTTGCGCGCTGCCGTCCTGCGTGTTGAAGCCGCTGTTGCCATCGGCCGAGGCGCCGCCGCTGCCGGCGGAAGCGAGCGCGTTGAGCGCCGTCGCCGTGGCGCCGTGCAGGCCGGAGGCCTTTGCCGAAGCGGCGTTTGGTTTTGCCGTGAAGTTCTGCGCGGGCGCGGAGGCGTCCGCCGCGGTTTTCGTCGCGGCGTCGCTGCCGGCGGTTTGCGCCTGCGCCTTGGCGGCGAGATTCTTTGCGGCGGCGTCCGCCGGCGTGCCGATGCCTTTGTAGCCAGCCTTGCCGTTTTCCGCCATTTGCGTCAGATCGGACAGGAAGCCGTTGGCGGTCTTTTGGTCGACGCCCTGGCTGGCGAGGAATTGGGAGAGATCCGTCTTCAGGCGGCCGAGCGTGTTGGGGTCGACTGTTCCCGAGGCGTTCTGCAATTGCGCGATTTCGCCTCTGAGCTGCTGCAGCTGCGCGGGCGAGAGCGCGCCGTTCGGGTTCTTCTGCAGTTTTTCGAGGAGATCGGCGATTTTTTTCGCGATGTCGTCTTTCGTCTGTTGCGCGGATTGCAGGTTCGCCGCGTTCGCCGCGGTGAGGTCGCTGGTCAGGCCCGCTTTGCTCAGGCCGTCCTTTTGCAGCTGCGCCGCGAGTTGCGCCGAAAGGCCTTGCAAGCCTGACTGCGAGACGCCGTCTTTTTGCAGCAGTTGCGCGATTTTCTTCGCGAGGTCCTGCGGCGACATTTTCTGGATATCGGCGGCGGTGAGGCCGTCTTTTTTGAGCTGGGCGGCAATTTTTTCCGCCAGGCCGTTCATATCCGATGTGGAGGAGGCATTTTGTGCCGCCGTGAGCTGTCCGTTGGCTTGCAGCGACGCGTTGACCTGTTGCAGCATGGCGTCGAAATATCCGAGCAAACCCTGCGGAATCTGGCTGCCTGCCTGGCCTTTCGGCTGGGCGGAGGCGGCTGCTCCGTGGTGCGCTGTTATGTTGCTCGGTGTGTTCACAATGAACCTCTTGTTATTTTCCTATGCCCATCCTTGCAGGGATCGTGCCAACTTGGCCTTCATCCTCACAAGCTCCGGTCAATGCTGGTGGACAGGGTGGCGGATTTATAAGCCATCGCTTTGCCCGTATTGCTGTAATTGGTCTGCTTCTGGTCGGTGACCGACTGGCAGGCAACTTCCAGAATCCTGTTAATCAGGCGCTTGGTGCTGTTCTGCGCGAGACCGAGCGCCTGCATGTTCTCGTCGAGGATTTCGTTGAAGCGCAGGCGTTCCTTCTTCAGCTTGGTGGAGAGGGCGACATCGATGTTGGGCAGCTCGGCGCGGTATTCGGCGAGGCGGGCTATTTTCGCTTCATACTGCCTGGCGAAGAGTTTTTTGTCGGCCTGCAGCGTGTCGACGGTCTTGAAGTCGGCTTTTCTGAGCGCCGCCGTTTCCTTGAGCAGCAGGTTGGAGAAGGCCGTCATCACGGCGAGGATTTCCTGCACCTGCGCCTTCACGGAGATCCGCGGGGCTTCTTTTTCGGGGGCGGCTGTTTTCACTTGTTCGGTTTGCATGGCTTTGGTCCTTTCATTATCAATGTTGTGCAGGCGCGTTTTCCTGCATTTGTATCATCATCTTCTTGAGGGTGCTGGCGATGCCGACGCCCTGGCCGGTGTTGGCCATTTTCTCGCCGTACTGGCGCACCAGCAGGTCGTTGAACATCTTTTCGCCCTGGCCGCCGCCGAACATCGGGTCGGTGCCGACGCCGTTGAACATCTGCGACATCATTTCGCCGAGGAAGACGCCTTCGAACTGGCGGGCGGCCTTGTCGTCGTGCGCGAGCTGCTGCGCGGAGAGGGTCGGGACTTGCGGGGCGGTGCTGACGTATGTGCTGGCGTTGATCATGATTACATCACCTTCAGCTGGGCTTGCAGGGCGCCGGCCGCCTTGATCGATTGCAGGATGGTGATGATGTCGCGCGGGCCGACGCCGAGGGCGTTGAGGCTGGTCACGAGGTCTTGCAGGCTGACGCCTTCTTTCAGCAGCGCGACCTTCTTCTTGCTGTCGCTGTCGACCTTGACGCTGGAGCGCGGGACGACGGTCGTCGTGCCGCCTTGCGAGAAGGGCGCCGGCTGCGAGACCTGCGGCGTTTCGCTGATGCGGATGGTCAGGTTGCCTTGCGCCAGCGCGACGGTGGAGATATGCACGTGCGCGCCCATGACGATCACGCCGGAGCGTTCGTCGATGACGACGCGGGCGATCTGGTCGGGACTGACTTCCAGTTGCTCGATGTCGGTGATCAGGTCGGTCATGTCGCCTTTGAACCCCTGCGGCAGACTGACTTTGACCGAGGCGGAGTTTTGCGCGTGGGCGATGTCCGCGTTCATGTGCGTATTGATGACGCCGGCGATGCGGCGCGCGGTGGTAAAGTCCGGATTGCGCAAGCTAAGGCGCGTCGTCTTCATGCTGTTGAGGTGGAAGGGAATCTCGCGCTCGACGATTCCGCCGCCGGCGATGCGGCCCGCGGTCGGCGTGTTCTGCGTGACCGAAGAGCCGGAAGAGCCGCTGGCGGTGAAGCCGCCGATCGAAACCGAGCCTTGCCCCACGGCGTAAACCTTGCCGTCCGCGCCGAGCAGGGGCGTGACGAGCAGCGTGCCGCCCTGAAGGCTTTTGGCGTCGCCCATCGTGGACACGGTGACGTCGATGCGCGTGCCCTGATTGCTGAAGGGCGGCAGTGTCGCCGTGACCATGACGGCGGCGACGTTCTGCGTTTTCATCGTCTGGTCGGTGACGCTGACGCCGAGGCGTTCCAGCATGCCGAGCAAGCTTTGTTCGGTGAAGGGGGCGTTGAGCAGCGTATCGCCCGTGCCGTTGAGGCCGACCACGAGGCCGTAGCCGACGAGCAGGTTGTCGCGCACGCCTTCAAACTGGACGATGTCCTTGATCCGCGCCTTGGCGTCGGCGTTGGCCGGGGTGGCCTGAATGGTGATGCCGGCCGTCACCACGGCCAGCATCACAGTCAGGAACATCCTAGAAAGGTTTTTGAATATATATGTCTTCATCATTTTAACACCCATCCAATCGCGCCGTACTTTTATGCCGGCTGTCATATTTTCCCAATGAGAGGGATGCGAGAGGCGTGCCAGACGAAACCGCATATAAATCAACCCTTTATGATTTGCGCAGGCGTGTTCCGGAACAGGAAGTGACGGCAGGCGGCAAATTTTGCCGCTTGGTTTCAGCGGTTTATGGTGTTTAATATGAGACATGAAGATAGAAGGTCCCAACAAATCATCGACCGCCAAAGGCGCCTCCAAGGCCGAGACGAAAAAGACCGGCGACGGCACCTTTGATTCTATGGTCAGCGATACGGCGGAAACGCCGGCGCAGGCGGCGACGGGGCGCCCCGCTTCGGTCAGCGCGCTCGATGCCCTGCTGACGCTGCAGGCCGCGGAGAGCGGCACCTCCGAGGAAGCGACGAAAAGGGCGCGCAAACGCGCAAATGATTTGCTCGATCATCTGGATAAAATCAAAGTCGGCCTGCTGACCGGAGAATTACCGAAAAGCACGCTGGAGCAACTGGCGCAGACCGTCGCCAGCCACCGCGATCAGGTGATGGACCCGCAGCTGGCCGAAATCCTTGACGATATTGACCTGCGTGCGCAGGTGGAACTTGCAAAATTAATGAGTTGACAGATATTTAGGGGAATTTTCTCATGAAATGGGTTATCAGAGTTATTATGGTCATGGTCCTGCTGACGGGGGTGTCGATGCTGTCGGCCGCGCGCTCGGCTGAAAATATGCACCCCAAAAGCGTGAGCGATCTCTCTCCGTTCAAGGTCACCATACAATCCATAACGTTGCCGCCGCCGGGCGTTCCGGGGCCGCAGGTGCTGACGCCCAAGGGCTACTACACGAAATTTATCGTCATGCACGCGCCGGCGCTGGCGACCGCCGTGGACGCGAAGGCGCTGGCGGGGCAGAGCGCCACCGTCTACCTCCGGAGCAAGGATGCGGAGATGCTGAACGAAGGCGGGCTGAATTTGACGGTCGCGACATGGGCTTACGGGATTCAGCTGGCGAACGGGAAGGTGCTGTCGGACCCCGCCGCGGTCGTTGCAAACAGCAAGAGTAAAACCGTGCTGTATACCCCGATCATCATGATCGCGATTTCGGTGCTCTATTTCCTGTTCGTGTTCTTCTATAAGGGGAAGGAGGACGTGGGCGATGCCATGAGCAGACGGGCACAGCGCATGGGGCGGCAGCCACAGCATCGCAGCACGCGGGCGGAGCGTCTGGGGATCGAACAGCCGCCCTCCCGCAACGAAAATCCATAATTTATATAGCTGTTGACAAATACCCCCAAACCCATATATTCCGGTCATTCCCGTGAAAGTGGGGCAGGTTAACCATACCTGTTCCCCGTCAGATCCATGAGGGGTCTGAACTAGCAGGACAATCAGTCAGGCCGTGATGGCCCGCACAAAAAAAGAGAGTAATATCAATGGCTAAAAGACCGCAAGCAAAGCATAAGATTGACCGCCGCCTCGGCGTAAACCTCTGGGGCCGCGCCAAATCCCCCTTCAACAAGCGCGAATACGGCCCGGGCCAGCACGGCCAGAACCGTAAGAAGCCGACCGATTACGGCGTTCAGCTCCATGCCAAACAGAAGCTGCGCGGCTACTACGGCAACATCGGCGAACGCCGCTTTTACCGCTATTACGAAGAAGCCATCCGCCGCCGCGGCGATTCCGGCTTGCAGCTGATCGAGCTGCTCGAGCGCCGTCTTGATGCCGTCGTTTACCGCCTGAAATTCGTGCCGACTGTTTTCGCGGCGCGCCAGTTCGTCAGCCACGGCCATGTTAAGGTCAACGGCAAGCGCGTGACGATCTCTTCCTACTCCGTGAGTGACGGGGACGTGATCGAAGTCAGCGAAAAAGCCCGCCAGATCCCCGTTTACATTCAGGGCTCGACCGAAGCCGGCCGCGAAGTTCCGGGCTATCTCGAAGTCGACCACGACAAGGGCGTCGGCAAGTTCGTCCGCGCGCCGAAATTCGAGGAAGTGCCGTATCCGGCGCAAATGGAACCGAACCTGATCATCGAATTCTATTCCCGCTGATTATTTCTTCCCATAAGCATTTTTATCAAAAAGGCCGCCCCTGAAAAGGCGGTTTTTTTGTTTGACTTAATATCTGAAAGTTCTAGATTAGGACAAATTCAAAAAAATCACAATGATGGCGAAAGGCGTCGGTCATGAACCTGAACCCGTTCAAAAAAATGAATGAAAAGAATAAAGCAGAAGAACAAAGGCGCGCGGAAGCACGGGTGGCGGAAGAAGAGCGTGTCGAGGAGCTGGTCAAAAAGGCCGCTGCTCTTGAAGATCCGGCGGAGAAGGTCATACGGTTGCGTGCGCTGCGCGGCATGCTCGGCGGCATGGTACGGGAGCAGCGCGACGCCATCGCCACAGAAGCCCACGAGAAGGGGGAGAAAGCGGGGACGCTGGCGATGATGCCGTTCAGCGTGGCAGGAGCGATCGCTTTTGCCGCCATCACCGGCCCGCTGGCGGTTGCCGGCATGGGGGCCCTGCTGGGCGGCGTATTTATCGGCGAGGCCGTCGACAAAAGACGGGCAAAGACCGTCAAACGGCAGCTTGAGGTCAGCACCGCCGGGCATATCCAATATCTGAGCGACAAGTTCGTCGCCGTCGGAAACATGATGGATGCGACCGTGGCGGAACATGTTTTGGAGATTTCGAAATCCCCCCTTCAGGGCGAGATCATGAAAGATATGCGCCTTGCCAAGGTGTTCGCCGATGCCGCGGCAAAACGGCTCGTCGCGACAGAGGAAGAAGTCGCCGCGCTGAAAGAAGCGCAGAAAAAAGCCGCCGCCAGACCGGACATCGAGAAGGACTATAAAAAGCTCGCCGACGTCATGAAGCCGCCGGCGGAAAAGAGGCCCCCCGCCAAAAAGTCCGGTCCGCAGCAGGGCGGGCAATAAGAGTTTTCACAACGCCGCATAATATTAAAGGAAGCAAAAAAAACATGAATTTCAACCCGTTTAAAAAAAGCAACCAGGCGAAAGAGCAAAAGCGCGCCGCCGTCTGGGCAGCGGACGAGCAGGCGATCGATGAGGCGTTCAAACGGGCCGAGGCCGTCGCGGATCCGGCCGAAAAAGTTCTGGCCTTGCGGCAGATACGGGACGCCATCGACAATATGCTGCTGAACGAGCGGACGGCCATCGCGAATGAGGCCCGCAAGAAAAGCCGCAACGCGGCGATGGGCACCATGCTGCCTTTGTTTGCGGGCGGCCTCGCCACGGCGGCGATCGTCTCCGGCCCGCTGGGCTGGCTCGGCGTCGGGGCTATGTTCGGCGGCCAGATCGGCGGCGACATCGTCAAGTACGTCCGCAATAAAAACGTCACGAAGAAACTGGAACTGACCGCGGCCGACCACCTTCAGTACCTGCGCAACAAGAAGGATGCCGTTGCTGGCATCCTGGAAACGACCGTGACGGAACATGTGCCGGAGATTTCGAAATCCCCGCTGCAGGGGCAGATCATGCTGGACGCAAGCCTTTCCAAGAC
>JAJZFS010000056.1 GCA_021805245.1 Pseudomonadota bacterium
AGTCGCTGAAGTTTTTAAAAGCCCCTCCGGCCCGTCGAGATCGCCGTAGACTTCGTCCGTCGAGACGTGGTGGAAGCGGAAAGTCTTTTTCTTTCCGTCCTCAAGTTCGTTCCAGTACTGCCGCGCTGTCTCGAGCATCGTGTAGGTGCCGACGAGATTGGTGTGGATGAACGGCGCCGCACCCTCGATCGAGCGGTCGACGTGCGATTCCGCCGCAAGGTGGATGACGATGTCGGGCCGGTGCGTTTTAAAAACTTCAGCGACTTTTTCGCCGTTGCAAATATCTTCCTGCACGAAGCTATAGCGCGCATCCTGCGCCGCCTCGGCGACGGCCTTTAAATTGCCCGCATAGGTCAGCTTGTCGAGGTTGACTACCTTGTTGTCCGTTTCTTTGATTAAATGGCGCACCAGCGCCGAGCCGATAAAGCCCGCGCCGCCGGTGACAAGAATGGTTTTTTGCATCTTGGCCCCTTATTTCGGCTTGAACATCCGCACCGCGCGGCGGAGGATTCTGACCTTCAACGGATATTGCACTTTTTTGATCTCGCCGTCGAGGACGATGGACTTTTCCACAACATCGTTTTTTTCGCTTTTTTCAGGTGCATCGACGACGAACTCGGCCGAGGTATCCTTTTCGATGGACGGGTTTTTATCCCACGTTCCGCGCAGCACGTCGGGCAGCATGGCCGGCGTGCCGAGAAACCCGCCCTTGAACACATAGAGCGACAATTTTCCCGCGCGCTTTCGCCGGCCCACCACTTGCATCAGCGCGTCCCGATAGCTCTTGATATTGTACGGGAGCGGATGCACCGGCACCGGCTCGACGCTGTTATTGGTGATGGCGATAATGCGGCCTTCGATCTTTTTGCCCTTTTTGTGCTTGTCGGAATAGATGGTGAAACGGTTGCTGTTGCGCCCGAGCACACCCGCCGCCGCCGTAAAAGCCTTGCGCAGCGCGGACATTTTTTCGTCGTCGCGCAGCTTTTCGCGCGCGCGGAAATAGTTGAGGCTGTTGTCGTCCAGTGTCATGCCGACGAGAAAGTGCAGCCCGTTGACCTCGCCGACGTCCATCGTGCTGCTGTGGCCGTCTTGATATTGCGCTGCGGCTTTTTTAAAGTCGGCGGAAAAGCCGAGCTGGCGCGCGACAAAGTTCTGCGTGCCCAGCGGCAGGATACCGAGCATCACGTCTTCACGGCCCATCACTTCCTCGACAGCGCTCATCACCGTCCCGTCGCCGCCGCCGACTACCAGACAACGGTTGCTGCCCGCGTTTTCCTTCACCCAGGCGCGCACGGCCTCTTTGACCTCGTCGCCCGTCACGAAGGTGAAACTGCCCGCCTTGTCGCCGAAGCGCGAGACGACCTCTTCGCGAATTTTATCCTCGCCGTTGCGCATGACGGTGCCACCACGGCGGTTCACGATAAAATCAAAAGCTTCAGGCTTGCGTCTGGACATGGTTATATTACCATAATGTAAATTTATTATTTAGGTAAAAAAATACAACGAAAAAGAACGGAAGGCAATAAACTTTTTTATGGATAAATAGGCGGCGTTTTGTACGTGAAATTGTTTTTTTATCCCGTTGCTGTATCATTCCCTAAGGGGAGATGTCATGGGTATCAATGCCGTTAAAATAAAAGGGATTCTCGGCCTTTACGGGCTGAAACTGCTCGGCGCGGCGGCGATTTTCGTCTTCGGCCGCTGGGCCGTCAAAATCGCCGCGGCTCTTGTCCGCCGCGTGATGACCGCCGCCAAGGTCGACCAGACTCTCGTCTCCTTCACCTGTAATCTGCTTTACAGCGCGGGACTCGTTTTCGTCGTGGTGGCGGCGCTGGCGCAACTCGGCATCCAGACCACCTCCCTCGCCGCCGCGCTCGGCGCCGCAGGCCTCGCCGTCGGCCTCGCGCTGCAGGGCTCGCTCAGCAATCTTGCCTCCGGCGTGCTGCTCATCGCGCTGCATCCGTTCCGCCTCGGCGACAAGATCGAAACCTCGGGCAAGGCCGGCATCGTCACCGAGATCAACATCTTCACCACCACGCTCAAGACAGAGGAAGGACAGGCAGTCATCATTCCCAACGGCAAGATCACCGCCGATGTCATCGTCAACCACACGCCGGACGCCACGGCGGGCGCATGACATGACAAACACCGCTCCCGATACATCTTCCGGCGCATCCTTCGCCATTCTCGATACCGAACGGCCGAAAAAACCACAGGACATGAACGCCTTTCTCCGCGCCATACTCGCCGCAACCGGCAGCAGCGTGCGCTTTCTGCCCGAATGGCTGAAGCTCTATACCGGGCCGGGGCGGCTGTTGTTCGAGGAATATCTCAACATGCGGCTGTGGGACCCGGAGTTTTATCCGCGCAGCGAGCTGAAATCCTTCATCGGCAACTGGGGCATGGTGAAGCTCTGGCGCGCCGTGAACTTCATACAGGAATCGCGGGCGCTTACCACGCATAAGCTCGCCGCCGCCGCCGTGCTGGACGCGCACGGGCTGGCTTCGCCGCCAGTGCTGGGCATGCATGCGGCGGGCGCACTGTCCGGCGACGGGCGCACGTCGACTGTGGAGGAACTGGAAGATTTTCTCCGCCACAAGCTCTCTTATCCCGCTTTCGGCAAGCCGCTGCAGGGCTTGCAAAGCCTCGGCTCCATCAGCCTTGACTCCGTGGATGCGGAAACCGGCCTGCTCTCCTGCGCCGACGGGCGCGAAGTGCCCGCCGCCGCGCTGGCGAAAGAAATTCACGCCGCCTACACCAAAAGCGGCTACATCTTCCAGCCGCGCCTCGTACCGCACGACGGCGTGCGTGCCGTGTGCGGCGACCGCATCGCCACCGTCCGCGTGGTGACCATCGCCATGGAGGACGGCCCGCAGGTCTTCAGGGCGAGTTGGAAAATTCCCGCCGGCGCCAACGGCGCGGACAACTTCTGGCGCGCCGGAAACATTCTCGCCGCAGTCGACCTCGAAACCGGCAAAGTGACGGGCGCCGTCAGCGGCGTCGGCCTGTCCATGCAAACGGTCGAAAAACATCCCGACACCGGCGCGGCGCTGGAAGGCGTGAAAGTACCGCTGTGGGAGGAGATTTGCAAAACGGCACTGGCCGCCGCCGCCGCCTTCCCCGACTTCGGCCTGCTCGGTTTCGACATCGCCGCGACGAAGGACGGCCCCCTCGTCATCGAAGTCAACGACACGCCGGATGCCATCATGATCCAGATCGCCCACCGCAAAGGCTTGCTCGGCGCGCAAATGACCGCTTTCCTGGCGACGCGCCGGCGCGCCTTTGGAGACTGGAAAGCGGAGCAGAAAAGGATCATGCGGCGCGAATACGGCCTCGGTACCAAAAAATAAAACGAATCGGGATTGCGCGGAAACAAAGGCCGCGGCTTGCCCTTGAAAAAAAATGCCGTTTCGCCCGCCGCCCGACTTATAAAATATCTACTTGATTTTTCTTGTTTTTTTATAAAAACCGCCGCGCAGCGCCCGATATTTTTCGCATTTTGCCGCTGGACAAACGGTTTCGGTTTGCTTTACACATATAGCTCGTTGTTCCCTGGTAGCTCAGCGGTAGAGCAAGCGACTGTTAATCGCTTGGTCGCAAGTTCGATCCTTGCCCAGGGAGCCATTACCCCTTCCCAATAAATCCAAGATCGTCCCAAAAACAGCGTAAATACGCAATAAATACGCACGTTCATTCCAAGGCCTTCCGAGGGGATGCTTTACAAGCCGGGCGAAGTGTGAGTAAATTTGTGAGTAAATTCTGACGAAAGAATCGAACTCATGCCCCTGACAGAACTGTCCATAAAGAACGCCAAGCCCCGCCAGAAAAGCTACAGAATCAGCGATTCGGGCGGCCTCTGCCTTGAAATCACCCCTGCGGGCGGGAAGCACTGGCGCTGGCGGTATCGTTTTAACGGCAAGCCGCAAATGCTTGCCGTGGGCAAATACCCCGCCGTCGGCCTTGCAGACGCCCGGCGTCTGCGGGACGAAGCGCGGGAACTGGTGAAGGCGGGCAAACACCCCACCCGTGAAAAGAAGGCCGAAAAACTGCGCCGCATGGCCGAGGGGGAAAACACCTTTGAAAAAATAGCCCGCAGTTGGCTTGAAATAAAGAAAACAAGGATTCGGCCTAACTACTACAAACAATGCCTAACATGCATGGAGCAGCTTGTTTTCCCCATGATCGGCGGCTTGCCTATCGCGGAAATCACCATCCCCGATGTCGTGCATGTCATCGACAAAATCAGCAAGCGCGGCACCATTGAAACCGCCAAAAAGATGAAA
>JAJZFS010000070.1:0-2161 GCA_021805245.1 Pseudomonadota bacterium
GAAACGCTGGATCTTGCGCGCGCGGGCGACGACCAGTTTGTCGTCTTCGGACAGCTCGTCCATGCCCAGAATGGCAATGATGTCCTGCAGAGACTTGTAGCTTTGCAGCGTCTTTTGCACGTCGCGGGCGACCTGATAGTGTTCTTCGCCGATCACGCGCGGGTCGAGAATGCGGCTGGTGGAATCCAGCGGGTCGACGGCGGGGAAGATCGCCATTTCCGCGATCTGGCGGCTCAGGACCGTCGTCGCGTCAAGGTGGGCGAAGGAGGTCGCCGGCGCAGGGTCGGTCAGGTCGTCGGCGGGCACGTAAATCGCCTGCACGGACGTGATCGAGCCCTTGTTGGTGGAGGTGATGCGTTCCTGCAGCGCGCCCATGTCGGTGGCCAGCGTCGGCTGGTAGCCCACCGCGGAAGGCATGCGGCCCAGCAGCGCGGACACTTCGGCGCCCGCCTGCGTGAAACGGAAGATGTTGTCGACGAAGAACAGAACGTCCTGCCCTTCCTGATCGCGGAAGTATTCGGCGACGGTGAGACCGGTCAGGCCGACGCGCGCGCGCGCGCCCGGCGGTTCGTTCATCTGGCCGTAGACCAGCGCCACTTTGGAGCCTTTGCCGTCCAGCTTGATAACGCCGGATTCGATCATTTCGTGGTAAAGGTCGTTGCCTTCGCGGGTGCGCTCGCCGACGCCGGCGAACACCGAGACGCCGCCGTGCTTCATGGCGACGTTGTTGATGAGTTCCATGATGGTGACGGTCTTGCCGACGCCCGCGCCGCCGAACAGGCCGATCTTGCCGCCCTTGGCGTAGGGCGCGAGCAGGTCGACGACCTTGATGCCCGTGACCAGCATTTGCGTTTCCGTCGACTGGTCGACGAATTCCGGCGCGGGGCGGTGAATGGGATAATGTTCCTTGGCTTCGACGGGGCCGCGCTCGTCGACCGGCTCGCCGACGACGTTGAGGATGCGGCCCAGCGTTGCGGGGCCGACCGGCACGCGGATCGGCGCGCCGGTATCCGCCACCGCCTGACCGCGGACCAGACCTTCGGTCGAGTCCATGGCGATGGTGCGGACGGTGTTTTCACCGAGGTGCTGTGCGACTTCGAGCACGAGGTTCTTGCCGTCGTTGCTCAAGGTCAGCGCGTTCATGATCGCGGGCAGCTTGCCTTCGAACTGCACGTCGACGACGGCGCCCATGACCTGCGTCACCTTGCCCATCGCGCCCTTGTTTTCTGCTGCCAGTTTTACCATTGTCGTTCTCCTTTTAACTCTATACGGCTTCTGCGCCGGAAATAATTTCGATCAGTTCCTTGGTGATGTAGGCCTGACGCGCGCGGTTGTAGCTCAGCGTCAGCTTGTTGATCATGTCGCCCGCGTTGCGCGTCGCGTTGTCCATCGCGGTCATGCGCGCGGCCTGCTCGCCCGCCGCGCTGTCCAGCAGCGCGCGGAAAATCTGCACCGACAGGTTGCGCGGCAGCAGGTCTTGCAGGATTTCGTCTTCGTCCGGCTCGAATTCGTAGACGGCGTGCACGCCCGCCTCTTCTTCCCCGGTTTTTTCCGGCACGTAGAAGGGGATCAGCTGCGTCGCAGTCGGGATTTGCGCGATCACGGACTTGAACTGGTTGAACAGCACATGGCAGACGTCGAATTCACGGCGCTCGCCCATATCCATGATGAAGCGCGAGACTTCCATGGCATCGGAGAAGGTCAGGCGCTTCTTGCCGAGGCCTTCGAAAGTATGGACGATTTTTGAAGCGTATTCGCGCTTCAGCACGTCGCGCCCCTTGCGGCCGACGCAGATGATCTTCACGTCCTTGTCTTCATCGAGCAGTTCGCGGATTTGCGCGCGCGCCTTGCGGACGATGGAGCCGTTGAAACCGCCGCACAGGCCGCGGTCGGAGGTGATGACCACCAGCAGGTGCGTATCCTGATTGCCCGTGCCCGCCAGCAGAAACGGCGACGTCGTGTCGATGTTGATCTTGGACACGAGACGGCTCAGCATATCGAACATCTTCGTCGCATAGGGCTGGCTCGCCTCCGCCTGATGCTGGGCGCGGCGCAGCTTGGAGGCCGCGACCATCTTCATGGCCGAGGTGATCTTGCGCGTGGACTTCACGCTGGCGATCCGGTTTCTGTATTCCTTCAGGCTGGGCATGCTTTAGGCGGC
>JAJZFS010000070.1:2171-17182 GCA_021805245.1 Pseudomonadota bacterium
TCTTCCCCGAGATGAACGTGGAGGCGAACTCGGCGATGAACGCGTTGAGTTTCTCCTTGGTTTCGTCGGTAATTTTCTGTTCTTCGCGGATGGACTTCAGCAGGCCCTTGGCGTGGCTGTGCACCGCGGAGAGCAGTTGCGCTTCGAAGGCGTTGACGTCGCTGACCTGCACTTTATCGAGGTGGCCGTTCACGCCCGCGAAAATCGACACCACCTGCTCTTCGAACGCGAGCGGGCTGTATTGCGGCTGCTTCAGCAGCTCGGTCAGGCGCGTGCCGCGCGCGAGCAGTTGCTGCGTCGAGGCGTCAAGATCGGAGGCGAACTGCGCGAAGGCTTCCATCTCGCGGAACTGCGCGAGGTCGAGCTTGATGGTGCCCGCGACCTGCTTCATCGCCTTGGTCTGCGCGGCGGAGCCGACGCGCGACACCGACAGACCGACCGAGATCGCCGGACGGACGCCTTTGTAGAACAGGCCGGTTTCAAGGAAGATCTGCCCGTCGGTAATGGAAATCACGTTGGTCGGGATGTAGGCGGAGACGTCGCCGGCCTGCGTTTCGATGACCGGCAGAGCGGTGAGCGAACCCGCGCCGAGGTCGTCGTTCAGCTTGGCCGAACGCTCCAGCAGACGGGAGTGGAGATAGAACACGTCGCCGGGATAGGCTTCGCGGCCCGGCGGGCGGCGCAGCAGCAGCGACATCTGGCGGTAAGCAACGGCCTGCTTCGACAAGTCATCATAGATGATGAGCGAATGCATGCCGTTGTCGCGGAAGTATTCCGCCATCGTGCAGCCGGTATAGGGCGCGAGATATTGCAGAGGCGCCGGCTCGGAAGCCGTCGCGGCGACGACGATGGAATATTCCAGCGCGCCGTTGTCTTCGAGCGTCTTGACGAGTTGCGCCACGGTCGAGCGCTTCTGGCCGACGGCGACATAGACGCAATAGAGCTTCTTCTTCTCGTCCGTGCCCTTGTTGATTTCTTTCTGGTTGAGGATCGTGTCGATGGCGATGGCGGTCTTGCCGGTCTGGCGGTCGCCGATGATCAGCTCGCGCTGGCCGCGGCCGATCGGCACCAGCGCATCGAGCGCCTTGATGCCCGTCTGCATCGGCTCGTGCACGGATTTGCGCGCGATGATGCCGGGGGCTTTCACGTCCACGCGGCGCTCTTCTTCCGCCTTGATCGGGCCTTTGCCGTCGATGGGGTTGCCGAGCGCGTCGACGACGCGGCCGAGCAGCCCCTTGCCGACGGGCACGGAGACGATTTCACCGGTCTGGCGCACGGTGTCGCCCTCGCCGATGTCGCGGTCGTCGCCGAAAATAACCACGCCGACGTTGTCGTTTTCGAGGTTGAGGGCCATGCCTTTGATGCCGCCCGGGAACTCGACCATTTCGCCGGCCTTGACTTTATCAAGACCGTAAACGCGGGCGACGCCGTCACCGACGGAGACGACCTGCCCCACTTCGGCGATGTCGGCCTCGGCGCCGAAATTGGCGATCTGGTCCTTCAGGATGGATGAGATTTCTGCGGCGCGGATTTCCATGGTTTAAGCTACCTCTCTCTTTTTATTTTTATCCGGCGACGAGCCGGTGTTCTTCAGGGCGCGGTGCAGGCGTTCCAGCTTTGCACGCACGGAATTGTCGATCAGTTTGGAGCCGACCCGGACGATCAGCCCGCCCATGATGCTCTTGTCTGTCTTGAGCGCGACGGTGACCGTCTGGCCGCAGGCTTTTTTGAGCGCGGCGGCGATGTTTTCGACCTGCTTGTCGGTCAGCGCGTGCGCGGCGGTGACTTCGGCCGTCATCTCGTCCTTGCTGCGCGCGATCTCGGCCAGCAGCGCATCGATGATGCCCGCCAGCATGGGCAGGCGGCGCTTTTGCGCCAGCGTGCCGAGAAACTTTTTTGTCAGCGGGCTGAACTTGGCTTTTTCAGCCAGCGCGGCGAGCGCCTTTTCCTGATCGGCACGGCGCAAGGTGGGGTTGTTCAGAAACTTTTGCAGATCGGCTGATTCTTCCAGCATGGCTTGCAAAGACCGCAAATCCGCCGCGAGCGGCTCGATTTGATTCTCCCCGCGTGCGAGGGAAAAACAGGCGTGAGCGTATCGCCTTGAAATATCTTTATTTTCCGTTTGGGCCGTCAATTTTTCCTCTTGAGGTCCGGTGGTTGGTCGCTGTGTTGCGTAGCTCTTATTATTGGCCTCGCAATTAGCACATATTTTTATGTGTGCGCAACAAAAATAGTCTCAAGAGGAGCAAGATGCGAAGCGGCCAAAGTTATTTCACATATTTTTGAATTTTTACCAACAGATCCTGCGCGCTTGTGTCTGAATCGAACACCTGCAGCAGCTTGCCGTCCGGCGACATCAGGTAGACGTAGGCCGAGTGACTGTCGAGTGATTCCGTGCCGTCCTTCTTGCCTGTATAGACATGATAGGCCTTCTGCACCCCCGCGATCTGCGCCGCGGAACCCGTCAGGCCGACAAGGCGTTGACTATGAAAACGCGACAGGTATTCCGCCATCGTGATGACGGTATCCCGCGCCGGATCGACGGTGATGAACAGCGGCACGATTTTCGACGCTTCCAGCGGGTCGAGCTGCTGCAGTACGCCGACGATCTTCTGCAACGTCGCGGGGCAGGTGTCGGCGCAGTGGGTGTAGCCGAAATAGACCAGCTTATATTGCCCCGGCCATGATTTTTCCGTCACCGCCGCGCCCGTCTGGTCGATCAGAGAAAACGCCCCGCCGATATGCGCTGGGGAGCCCTTCTCCGGCACGGACTTGACGGTGCCGACCTCGGCAACCTTCGGCGCGTTGTGGGAAGACCTCTGATAACGCCCCTGCCATACGGCCATTTGCCCGCCCAGCAGGAAGCCCACGATCGCGATAGTCAGAATTTGAAGGAATAACTTCATCATCCTTATATACGACCGTTGGCCGCGCGCATCAAGACGGGATTGTTACGCGGCGAATTTAGCGGCCGTCTCCGCCACGCGCTGGCCGAGCAGGCGCGCGGTTTCAAGATCGCCCTTGCGCGGCGCTTCATCCGGCGCGGCGTCGGACGGGGAAATCGCCAGCGCGCCGCCGAAGCCGGCGCTCCAGTTGACGTCGTCCGGCCCGTTCGCCTTGGCGTTGGCGGGCAGAAGGCCGGTGCCGACCCAGATCTGCCCGTGCTGCTGCGAGAGCGTCCAGAAATATTCGATGGTCGCGAACTTGTCGCCGTTGACCGAGGCGGAGTTGGTGAAGCCGCCCGCGACCTTATCTTTCCAGGCTTGCGTGAACCACGGCTTTGACGAGGCGTCGGCGAACTTCTTGAACTGCCATGCCGGCCCGCCCATGTAGGTGGGGCTGCCGTAGATGACGGCGTCGGCTTGCGAGATGGACTCCATCGCGCTGGCGGGCAGATTGCCCTCCTTGTCGATGGCATAGAGCGTGGCTTTTGCGCCGGACGCGCGGGCAACGCCCTCGCCCACGGCCTCGGCCTGTTTGGCGGTGTGGCCGTAGCCGCTGTAATAAACGATGGCAACGTTTGTCATGGGAGATGTTCCTTTTCTATGTTGATGATTAAGCGGCGCGGGCGCGGGCTTCCTTGTTTCCCGCTTCGTCGAGCGCCTTGAAATCCGCATCGGACAACTTGATCGACGCGGCCGCGACGTTTTCCTCCAGATGCCTCACCTTGCCCGTGCCGGGGATCGGCAGCATGACGGGGCTGCGTTTCAAAATCCACGCCAGCGCGACCTGCGACGGCGTCGCGCCGAGTTTCTGCGCCATTTTATCAAGGATCGAACCCGGCTTGGCGAGATCGCCCGCGGCGAGCGGGAACCACGGCATAAAGCCGATGTTGTTCTTCCCGCAATAATCGAGCACGTCCTCATGCACGCGGTGGACGAGGTTATACTGGTTTTGCACGGTCGCGACGGGGAAGAACTTGCGTGCCGCCTCGATCTCCCCGATCGTCACTTCGCTCAAGCCGAGATGGCGGATCAAGCCTTCCTTCTGCATGTCGCGGAGGGCGGCGAACTGCTCGTCGCGCGGCGTTTTCGGGTCGATGCGGTGGAGCTGCCAGAGGTCGATGCGCTCGACCTTCAAGCGGCGCAGGCTCATGAGCACCGCCTGACGCAGATATTCCGGACGGCCGACGGGCGCCCATGCCCCCGCGCCGGTGCCCGGCCCGCCGCGCACCAGCCCGCCCTTGGTCGCGATCAGCAGACCCTTGAACGGATAGAGCGCTTCGGTGAGCATATTTTCGCTGGTTTCCGGCCCGTAGGCGTCGGCCGTATCGATGAAGTTCACGCCGAGTTCCGGCAGGCGCTTCAGCGTGCGGATCGCTTCGGTACGGTCTTTCGCTTCGCCCCACACGCCCTCGCCGGTGACGCGCATGGCGCCGAAGCCGAGTCTGTTGATCTTGATGTCGCCGCCGACTTTAAAAGTTCCCGATGCGGAAGCGTTGATTTCTTTTGTCATGTCATTTCTCCTTTATTAAAAGTTCAAGCAAAGCCCGCGACGTCGTGCGGGATATAGAGCTCTTCCAGATAGGTGATTTCGTCTTTGGCCAGCTTCACGTCGAGCGCGGCGACGGCGTCGTCGAGATGCTTCATCTTGGTCGCGCCGATGATCGGCGCCGTGACGGCCGGTTTGGCCAGCATCCACGCCAGCGCGATTTGCGCCTGCGGCACGCCGTGTTTTTTCGCCAGCTCTTCGACGCGGCCGATGATTTGATTGTCGGCTTCCGCCGTCTTGTCGTAGACCGCATGGCCGAATTTGTCGCCCTTGCGCCGCCTGGTTTCCGCCGCGCCGACGGGGCGCGCCAGCAACCCGCGCGCCAGCGGACTCCACGGAATGACGCCGATGCCCTGATCGGCGCAGAGCTTGAGCATCTCGCGCTCTTCCTCGCGGTACATCAGGTTGTAATGCGGCTGCATGGAGACGAAGCGCGTCCAGCCGTGAAGATCGGCAAGATAGAGCGCCTTGGAAAACTGCCAGGCGTGCATCGAGCTTGCGCCGATATATCTTGCCTTGCCCGCCTTGACGACGTCGTGCAACGCTTCGAGCGTTTCCTCGATCGGCACGTCGTAATCCCAGCGGTGGATCTGATAGAGATCGACGTAATCCGTCTGCAGGCGTTTCAAACTGTGATCGATCTCGGTCATGATCGCCTTGCGCGACAGGCCCTTGCCGTTCGGATCGTCGCGCATCTGGCCGTTGACCTTGGTCGCGATTGCCACTTCGTCGCGCCTGGCGAAATCTTTCAGCGCACCGCCCAGAATCTCCTCGCTCGCGCCGAGGGAATAAACGTTGGCGGTATCGAAAAAGTTGATGCCCTTGTCCAGCGCGGCCTTGATGAACGGACGGCCCTCCTCTTCGGGCAGCACCCAGTTGTGCAGCCATTTTTTGGGGTCGCCGTAGCTCATGCAGCCAAGGCAGATGCGCGAGACTTTGAGACCGGTTTTTCCGAGATTGACGTATTCCATGCGATGGTTCCTTTGATAGAAGACTCAAGGGAGGCGTTTTGATAGTTCGTAATAACAGAACTTGCGAACTTTTGTCAAGCCCCGTGCGCGGTTATTGTGGACGATTGAACTCTTCATGAAAATACCCTATATTTGCAATATGAAACCTTTATCGCACCCGAAGATGGAAGACGTCACGGTCGAAGGCATCCTGTATGCCTTTTCCAATCCCGTGCGCATCCGCATCTATGCGGAGCTGGCCGCCGCCGAGTGCACGCAGATTTGTTCCGCCTACCGCGACATTGCCGGCACGCAGCTGCCCAAATCCACCCTGTCGCAGCATTTCGCCATCCTGCGCGAGACCGGCCTTATCCGCAGCGAGCGCAAGGGCACCGAGCTGCACAACGCAACCCGCTGCGACGAGTTGAAAGAACGCTTCGGCGGCATGATCGAATCCATCATCGGGGCCTACATAGAACAGAACGCACGCGCCAAGAAATCCGCCAAAAAGAAAAAGCGCAAATAGGCGGGCACGCCGCCTTCAAAAAATATCATTGGAAATGAGAGCGTTATTATATCTTCTTAATTATATTATAGAAAATATATTGACATAATCATATTATTTCTTCATACATATAAGGCCGGGACTGACCAAAAACATTGTTTTGAGGGAGAAAGACGCATGGGACTCAACAAAGGACATCTGCGTCATGCATGGCAAAAAGCCGCTCTCGGCCTGATTGTGGCCGCCGGCGCCTCGACAGGCGCCAGGGCGCAAATCGCGCCGCAGACGCCTGTCGTACAAGCGCCAAGCCCCGACACCTGCGCAATCCTCCTTCCGGACGAGGGCGCCAAACAAAGTTCCAAAACCCCGCCTCTGCATGCGGATTTCAAAACCGCCTGCGCCCCCGGATTTCAGCTCAAGGTTCCTATATATAAAGACCCCGATGATGCGGAACGCCTGCCGAAGTTTCATCTGCGCATGATCGAGAACAAAAACATGCTCCTGCGTGATATTGCGACCCGTTGCGTGCCCGTCAATGACACGACGAAGGTGTGCATCAGGAGCCGGGCCGTCAAAATCAGCTTCAGGTTCTAATAGAAACGGCCGGAATCGGGGCGAATCTGCCTTAGGATTGCCCCCATTTTCCAGCCCTAGGAAACAAAAAAGTCCTAAAAATAATTATTTAAAATCAATATGTTATAGAAACTTTATTGCATATTATCGAAATTACTTATTGACATAATCTTAATCAACTGTTAACATCAATAAAACTGAGGTAGCAACTGCTGTAAACAGATTAGGGGAGTTCAAGGCCATGGAAGGCAATAAAGTGAAAAAAGGGTTTTTAAGCAGCGCCTTTAAAAAGGCCGTACTCGGAGTTACCATTCTGGCCAGCGCCGCGGCTTTCATGCCGGCAACCGCCAGCGCACAAACCGTGTCGCAAGCACAAGAGCAAGTGCAAATCGCCAACGTCAATGCGCAATACATCAACGCGGAAACCGCCCTGCAAAGAAGCACCGATCTCACCGACGCGCAATATCAGGTCAGAGACCAGCAGATCAGGGCCCAGTTCAACTTTGAGATGGCGCAGATACATGCCCGCTTCGGCGATGCCGCGACCTATCAGCAGCCTCCTTCTGTTGACCAGCCGACCTATATGCCTGCACCGACCTATCAAGCGCCTGCGCCGGTCTATCAAGCGCCCCCGCAAACGGTCTATGTGCAGCCGAATAACGGCAATAACGTCGTCACCGACATCCTCGGCACGGCGGCGGCAGTGGTCATCGGCCATGCGATCTTCGGCCATTTCGATCACGACCATCATGACGGCGGCCGCCACGATTGGGGCCGGCAGCAGTTCAACAACAACGCCGGCCGCGGTTCGGTGCAGTACGGCCCCTATATCTACCCGGCCGGCACCGCCATCTTCGCGCACGGCAACAACCATAACAACCAGCACGGCTACATTCGCCAGTTCACACAAGGTCGCGGCTACCGTCGTTAAGCCCTGAATGCTTCCCTAAATCGCATTGAATTGCGGGATACAGCAAAAAATATCGCAGGCCTCGGGTTTGCGATATTTTTTTGGCCGTTCAACCGCGTGCGATTCTTCGCGCATTTTATTGTATTTACCCGATGGATTCATACGGCTACAATGCAGGGGTCATGGCCGCAAGGGTCTCTGTTCATTTTCCGGAGTTTCAAGAATGCAAAAATACTTTTTAACGGTACTGTTCGCAGCAATCCTCATGACCGCGGGAATTTCGTCGTCTGCCACGGCGAAAGAGATGAGATGGCCCGAAACAGGCACCCCTTATATCACCTTCGACCTGCCCGCCCATTGGGTCGCCAAGCCCGATTACAAGGACATGAGCATCAACCTCATGCCGGAAAAGATGACCAAGGAGACGTTGCAGGTCGTCACGATCGGCTATGAGACATATAAACCTCTTGAGCTTACCTCCAAAAACTTCCAGGACATCATGAATAGTATTCTGGGCGGCATCAACAGCAGCGACAAGGTGAGCGCCAAGCCTTTCGCCCAGCGTCAAAGAATTGTCATTTCCGGCCTGAACTGGGACCGTTTCAGCACCTCTCTCGCGATGGCCTCCGCCAAGTTGAATACCTCCACGAGGATTTTTGTATGCGCCAGCCCCTCCTACCTCATGGCGCTGTCTTTCTCGACCGCGCTCCCCCACTTTTCCAGCGACGCGCATCACATACTGGGCAGCGTAAGACTGACGGGCATGACATCCTGCGCCCTGAACGACGCAAAGTAACGGCACCTTTGGAGAAATCCGGGGGACTCAATACTTAATAAGCTCACCGCGTTCGAAATTTAAATGGTGACCCTGTCCGCCATCGACGCAGGCAAAGCCCGCAATATTTATTTCAAGGTTCGATCCGGCAAAAGCACCGTTCTCGAAATGGTGATGGTGGCCCTGGCCGGAATCGAACCGGCACGCCCGAAGGCTCACGATTTTAAGTCGTGTGCGTCTACCAGTTCCGCCACAGGGCCCCGTATAGTAGCTTGAAATCGTTCCGGGATTTCTCAACTGACCATTTTTTACTGCCCATTTCAAGGCGTTTTCTTGTAAAAATAGCTTATGAGCGAGAAATCAAAATTAACGGGCGCGCAAGTCATTGAAGCCTTTGTCAAAACCCTGCCCGGCAGCCCCGGCGTCTACCGGATGCTGAACGCGGCGGGCGACGTTTTATACGTCGGCAAGGCGAAGAGCCTCAAAAAACGCGTCACCGCCTACACCCAGCCGCAAAAGCACCCGATCCGCATCCAGCGCATGATCGCGCAGACGGCGCACATGGAATTCGCCCTCACCCATACCGAAACGGAAGCGCTGCTGCTCGAAGCCAACCTCATCAAAAAACTCAAACCGCGCTACAACATCCTGCTGCGCGACGATAAATCGTTCCCCTACATCCTCATCACCGGCGACCACGACTTCCCGCAAGTTTTGAAGCACCGCGGCGCGAAAACCCGCACCGGTGAATATTTCGGCCCCTTCGCCTCCGGCGCGGCGGTGAACGAGGCGATCGAGACGTTGCACAAGGTCTTTCTGCTGCGCAACTGTTCGGATTCCGTTTTCTCCGCGCGCACCCGCCCCTGTTTGCAATACCAGATCAAGCGCTGCACCGCGCCCTGCGTTGCCAAAGTCACGCAGGAAGCCTACGCCAAACAGGTCGACATGGCGCGGCAGTTTCTCTCCGGCAAGAGCCGCAAGATACAGGACGTCTTCGCCAGCGAGATGATGGCCGCCAGCGAGCGCATGGAATTCGAAACCGCCGCCGCCTACCGCGACCGCATCAAGGCGCTGACCCACATCCAGTCCCACTTCGTCAAGGGGCTGGACAACGCCGACATCCACGCACTTTATCAGCACGGCGGCATGACCTGCATCGAGGTGTTCTTCTTCCGCGCCGGACAAAACTACGGCAACCGCGCCTATTTTCCGCGCCACGAAAAAGACGAAAAACCCGAAGATGTTCTTTCCGCCTTCATCGCGCAGTTTTACGCCAGCCGCCCCGTGCCGAAGGAAATCCTCGTCAACATCCCCGTCAGCGACAAGGGGATGCTCGGACAGGCGCTCAAGACGCACATCCTCAAGCCCGTGCGCGGGCACAAGAAAGAACTCGTGGACATGGCACTCAAAAACGCGGCTGACGCTTTCGCGCGCAAGCGCGCCATCGACGCCTCGCAGACGGAATTGCTCGAAGGCCTCGCCGACCGCTTCAGGCTGGACGCGCCGCCGGAGCGCGTCGAAGTCTACGACAACAGCCATATCGGCGGCGCGCATGCCTTGGGCGCGATGATCGTCGCGGGTCCGGAAGGATTTCGCAAAAACGCCTACCGCAAGTTCAATATGGATGACAAAACCAAATTCACCCCCGGCGACGACTTCGCCATGATGAAGGCGATGCTCACCCGCCGGTTTAAAGCGTTAGCCAACGATGAAGCCGCAGCGGTTAAAGGAGCTTCGGCTGGCGTCCGCCCCGACCTGCTGCTGATCGACGGCGGCGCGGGGCAATTGACAGTCGCGCTGCAAGCCCTCTCCGATCTCGGCGTGTCGGACATCCCGGTCGTCGCCATTGCCAAGGGCACGGAAGCCTCGGGCGGCGGGCGCAACGCCGGACGCGAGCGGTTCTTCCTGCCCGGCCGCGAACCGTTCCGTCTCGAACCCAACGATCCCGTGCTCTACTTCCTGCAACGCCTGCGCGACGAGGCCCACCGCTTCGCCATCAGCTCGCACCGCGCGCGGCGCACACGGACGCTCGTCTCCAGCCCGCTAGATGAAATTTCAGGAATCGGCGAAAAACGCAAAAAGGCCCTCCTCCTTCACTTCGGGTCCGCAAAAGCGGTTGCCGAGGCAGGGGTCACCGATTTACAAAGGGTAGACACGATCAGCCGCGCCGTCGCGGAGAAAATTTACAACTTCTTCCATGATGAGAGATAAAAACAGCGTATCATACCTTTGTTCCCGAATAGAGAGTGGTCATAGCGATGGCTCTACAAGGCGTTGGTCTGCAAACTTACAAGCTGAACAACAATATTAAATCACTGCTATTTTTGCTTTTATATCCACTGTTGATTACTACAACATATATGGCCGCGGCCGGCGTGCTTTTGATGCGCGTGTGGTATGAAACAGCGCGGGACGGACATGATTTCAATTATAGCTCCGCCCTTATGACCGTATGGGACTATTGGTATGTCCCGTATCTTTTTATCTTCGGATTGATCGCTCTTGTTTACTATTATAACCTGAACCGGCTGGATTTCCCCGATGGCGAACGCCCGCTGACGAAACAAAGGGCGCCCAAAGCTTATACCATCCTTGAAACATTGTGCATCTCGCGCGGATTGACAATGCCGACGTTTATCGTGCGGGATCATAAATCATACAACGCGTATAGTTGGGGATTGACGCCTGATACTTACAAGATTGTGGTGACGTCCGGCCTTTTAAACAATTTGGGGCCCGCTGAATTAGAGGCCGTTTTGGCGCATGAATTAACGCATATTCTCACAGGCGATACGCGCTTGCTGTTTTTGACGGGAACCTTAAGCAATATTTTCCGGACCCTGGCAAACCTGTTCTGGCCCGATGAAGAGCAAACAGACAGCCTTCTGCAGTCAAGCGATAGCAGTTATCAAGCTTCCGGAGAAGAAGCGCAATCCACGCTATGGCATCTCGTTTTCGCAATCATCCTGAAACTGGGCAACCTCGGGGCTTTGCTGACGGCATGTTTCGTTTCCCGCAAGCGCATCTATATGGCAGATGCGGGCGCCATTGAATTGACAAAAGATCCGGCGGCTTTGGCGCGCGCCTTAAACAGTGCGGAGGCCCATATGTGGGGCTTCAATCATGAACACGATATCAAGCCGGCGCTATTCCACTACCGCAATGGCAGGGAGACAGCGCGTCACCCCTCGATTGAAGAGCGCCTTCAGGCTATTCAACGGTATGCGCCTTATGCTGCGACGACGGGTCTGCGCCGCTGACGTGGCGCAGACCGTACTTGTTGTTCATCAGGAACAGAATATCGTCCTTTGAAAACGCATCGGTCAAAGACTGCGGGGTCATTTTTTGCGGTCCCCACGCTTCCCGTCATTATATTCAGCGATGTATGGCATTTAATATGTAAAATATAATAAATCCTTAAAATCTCTTTATCTGGCGATATACGCATATATAATTTCTAGGAAATTTTCTTCGCCTGTGGTTAATAGACATCATGCCCAAGTTCGTATTCAACATACCCAATCTGCTTTCCTTCTACCGGATCATCGTCGTGCCGCTGCTCACGCTCTTCTTTTTCATCGGCGGGCCGGTGGCCACGTGGATCGCCGTGTTCCTCTTTTTCTGGGCCTGCGTTTCCGATTATCTCGACGGCGCCATCGCGCGGCGGACGGGGCAAAGCTCCATTTTCGGCAAGTTTATCGACCATACGTCGGATAAAATCCTCATCGGCAGCGTGCTGATGCTGCTGGTCGCCTTCGGGCAGCTGAACGGCGTGTGGATCCTCTGCGCGCTGATCATCTTCATCCGCGAAATTCTCGTTTCCGGCTTGCGCGAGTTCCTCGGGCAATACAACGTCGCCGTGCCCGTCAAGTGGATGGGCAAGTGGAAGACGGCCGTGCAGATGTTCGCCAGCGGCTTCGTCATGGCCGGCAATTACGGGCCGAAGCTCGTGCCGCACTCCTACGCCATCGGCAAAGGCGCCTTTCTCATCGCCACGCTGATGACGGTGATCTCCGGATGGGATTATCTCAACGCGGGCATTAAAACACTGCGCCGTCTGGAAACCGAAAAGGCGCAGTCGGTCTAACCCGGGACAGGAGTTTTCAAATGGCTATTATCCGCATGCTGCGCATCATCGGCATCCTCTTGATGCTGGGCGGCGTGGCTTTCTGGAGAAACTTCCACGGCCTCGCCGCCGTTCTTGGCTTCAAGGCCGGAGATCCGGCCATGCAGGCCATCGGCGGGGGGCTCTTCCTCATGGGGCTGCTGGACTTCTTTGTGGTCCCGCATCTTCTGCGCAAGAGAATGCGCTAATCCGGCTACACGCCGACCTTCAGCATCGTCCGCCGCCGCTCGTGGCGGACCAGATAAACGCCCGACAGGATCAGCAGCGCCGCGCCGACCAGCGTCTGCATGCCCGGCACTTCATGAAAGAGATAATAGCCCAGCGCCGCGCCCCAGAGGATCTGCGTGTAATGGCATGGCGCGACGACGGCGGACGACGAAGCCTCCTGAAAAGCGTAGCTGATGCACAAAAGCCCGATGCATCCCGCAAGCCCGATGCCGCCGAAGATCAGCCATTCTTCCGCTGTCAACGGCACGTAATGCCTGCCGAGAAAAGGCACGGCGATCAGAATGTTCATCACCGACCCGTAATTGATCATCAGGGCACGGCTCTCGTGCGGACCGATGCGGCGGATGATCAGCAACTGGCAGGCGAAGGCAAAGGCGCTGAGCAGGATCAGACCCGACCAGACGTTGAACAGGCCGCTGCCGGGATGGAAGATATACATCACAACGGCAAAACCGAAGAGGATCACGCCGATGCGCCGCTTGTCCGCCTTCTCCTTCATCACGACGATCGACAGCAGCGCCACCCAGAACGGCGAGGTGAAGATCAGCGTGTAAAAAACCGTCAGGTGGATGTGCGGAAAGGCCAGAAGGTTGCACACGCTATTGACCTGCGCCAGCAGCGCGCGCGTCAGCAGCAGCTTCGGCTTGTTCGTGCGGAACGACTTTTTGCCCTCCCTGAACCACCCGTAAACCGTCATGAAGACGATGCTGACGGCGGAAGCGACCAGCATCACCTGCACGGTGGAAATGTGATATTGCTCAAGCAGCGCCTTGCATCCCGCGTCGCTGAAGTTATAGCTGGCATAGCCAAGGCATGCCATCAGGATGGGAACAACGACGCTTTTGACCCGCAAAGGAGACTGCGCCGCGATAGTTTGCGTCATGTGGCGATCCTTTGGCGGACAAGTTCTCCGGCGGCGGCGCCTGTCGCCGTCATGGCTTTCGTCAGCACGTCAGCCATGTGTTGGAACGTCGCCTCGTCCTTGGCGTGGATGGTGGCGAGCGGCCTTGCGCCCTTGCCTACATCCTCGCCGGTCTGCGCGACGTTGGTGAGGCCGACGGCGTGATCGACCGTGTCCGTCGGCTTGGCGCGTCCGCCGCCCATCTCGACGATGCCGATGCCGATGGCGCGGGCGTCGACGGAGGTGACGCGGAACGTTTGCGGCGGATAAAAGTCCTTCACGACCGGCGCGGCCTTGAGATATTGCGCGGGCTTCGCCATGAAATCCTTCGGCCCGCCGAGCGCCGCGACCATGCGCGCGAAATGCTCCGCGGCACGGCCGCTCGCAAGCGCGGCCTCTATTTTATTTTTTGCCTCGGCAACGTCTTTTGCCAGCTTACCGATGACGAGCAGTTCGGCGGTGAGCGCCATCGTCACTTCATGCAGGCGCGGATTGACGTTTTTGTTGTGCAGGTATTCAACCGCTTCCGCCACCTCGACGGCGTTGCCCGCTGTGCGCCCCAGCACTTGATTCATGTCGGTGAGCAGCCCGACGGTCGGCAGGCCCGCGCCGTTGGCGACTTTCACGATGCTTTCGGCCAGCGCCACCGCGTCTTCGTATTTCTGCATAAAGGCGCCGGTGCCGAACTTCACGTCCATCACCAATCCATCCAGTCCGCCCGCGAGCTTCTTCGACAAAATCGAGGCGGTGATGAGATCGAGAGATTCAACCGTGCCGGTTACGTCGCGGATGGCATAGATGATGCGGTCGGCGGGCGCAAGATCGGGCGTTGCGCCGATGATGGCGCAACCCGTGTCGCGCACCGTCTTTTTGAGCAGCGCGATATCCGGCTGTGAAACGTAGCCGGGAATGGAATCCATCTTGTCGAGCGTGCCGCCGGTGTGCCCGAGGCCGCGCCCCGAGAGCATCGGCACGAAACCGCCGCAGGCCGCAACGATCGGCGCGAGCATCAGCGAAACTTTGTCGCCGATGCCGCCGGTCGAATGCTTGTCGAGAACAGGACCCGAAAAGTTCTCTTTGGACCAATCCATCACCGCGCCGGAGTGCGCCATAGCCGAGGTGAGCGCCACGCGCTCCTCCATATCCATTTTTCTGAGCAGCACCGCCATGCAAAACGCCGCCACCTGCCCTTCGCTCACCGTTTTGGACGGCACGCCCTTGATAAATTCGGCGATTTCCTCAGAGGACAGCTTCTGCCCGTCCCGTTTTTTGCGAATAATTTCCTGTGGAAGCATGTCGCACCCCGTCCTGTTCCTGAAAAGCACCCCGTCAGCATACAGAAAATTTCCGCAAAAAATGAGGGGCTTTGCAAATTTTCACGGATGGCTTTATGGTTAACGGGAGTGTTCATTGTATGGCATGCTTATTCCATGCTATTTTTCATGCCTAATTTGTGTCCAACTCCCAAAAGCAAAGGTGCATTTCATGTCAGCCTCGCACGCGTCGACCGCCAAAAAACCTGCCACCGCCACCAACAATCTGGAGCCGTTCT
>JAJZFS010000015.1 GCA_021805245.1 Pseudomonadota bacterium
CATCCTGCTCGTCCATCAGCTCGAAATGCGGCGGCAAACCCGCTTCAATCGGGAAGCGCTTCAGCACCGACTGGCAGAACGAGTGCAAGGTCATAATCTTGAGTCCGCCAGGCGTATCCAGCACCCGCGCGAACAAACGCCGCGCCTCTTGCGCGACAACGTCCGTCGGCGCCACGCCGATCAAATTTTCCAGCGCTGCGTGCAAATCCGCATCACTCATCACCGACCATTTGCTCAGGCTCTCGTATATGCGGTTGGACATTTCCGCCGCCGCCGTCTTGGTGAAAGTGAGGCAAAGAATTTTCCCCGGCGGCGTTGCGGGTTCACCGCTGTTGCGCGGCAGCATCAGGCGCAAAACGCGGTCGATCAAAACTTTCGTTTTCCCCGTGCCCGCCGACGCGCCGACCCAGACGCTACGCGCGGGGTCAGACGCTTCCGCCTGCCGGATGCCTGCGTCTTCACGCTTTAAAGCTTCCGCGCTCATTCCGCCGTCTCCCCGCCATCATCGTCATCGCCCGACACACCCCATTCCTTGACCCGCGCGAGATGCTCGTAATCGGAATATTGCGGCTTCGCGTCTGCGCGTGGCTGACTACGATATGGCGTTTCGGGATCATCAAAGCTGGCGACCAGTTTGCGTAAACCAGCCTCCGCCTCAGCAATCAGATCCTCGATATTAACACCTTTGGGGTTCACCTCTTTTTTCTCGACCGGCATACGCCCGCTGCCCGTGACCTTCCAGTAGATCAATGCGCTGACGTTCCCGTCCTTTATTTTGTCAAACCCGCCGCGCCGCAACATCAGTGCCTCAAGCGGCAACTGCGGCGAAAGACCGGCCTTCACCGCGCTGTTTTGCGGCGCGAAGCCGGATTTATAATCGATGATCGCATAAGTATCGTCGCGGCATTTGTCGATGCGGTCGGCCTTGCCGGTGAGCGTGAAGGGCCTGCCCTCGACATCGAAAGACCAACTGCCTTCCGTCTCGGTGAGATACGGCTTCGCGTTTTCGCGCCACTCACGTTCCTGCCGGACGAACTCGACGGCAATTTTTTCAAACCGCGGCCACCAGAACGCCTCGACCTCTTGCGGGATGCGCAGTTCCGCCAGCGCGTCGCAACCGAAAGATTCCAGTTGTTTTTCGGCATCCGGCGGAAGCGCGTCCGGAAAGGCTTCGATGAACTTTTCCAAAGCGGCGTGAATAAACGTGCCGCGTTCCGCGCCCGCGGGGTCGGCATCGACAGGGTCGAGCGCCTTCAGGTTCAATATATACCGCGCGTAAATCTGATACGGGTCGCGCATCCAGCTTTCGATCCGCGTGACGGAGAGTTGCCGCGGGCGGGCCGCAACCGGCGGCGTTGGCGCGGGGCGGGCAATCGGCATTGGCGGACGGGCAGGTTCGTCCATATTCTTTACCCAGCGGCGGTGCTGTAGCGCTTTTGGATTCTCCGACCACCTCACACTGTCGTCTTTAAGTCCGGCGGCCTTGAGTACCGTTTCCAGCCGCAACAACCAGCGCGCGGGCACGGTCGGCGTGCCGTCGAGTTTTTTTGCGCGGGTGATAATCACTTCCGGCGCAGCGGCGGCCTGCACGAAATCATGCGCGGCGAGGCCGATGCCGTTCTCCGGCGACGGCAAGCCGAATTTTTTGCGCATCGGGCGTGACATCCACGGATCGTGCGCGGGCAGGTCCGGCCATGTGCCCTCATTCAATCCGCCCAAGATCACCATGTCCGCGCAATAAAGCCGTGCCTCGATCTGGCCGAGAATACTCAAACGCGGATGCGTGCCATAACGCGAGCGTACGGTTTGCGCCTTGAGCAGCGTGCCCAGCAACGAAACGTAATGGTCCGGCTGCAACGGCGGAATGTCGCCTGCAGTTTTTAAAAGATCACCGAGGAACGTTGCCGATGCCTCACCTGCATCGCCACGCCACAGGCGCAGGGTACCGCTTTCATCCACCGTTGTCGCCAGCGTCTCAGCCATGCGGATGTGACAGGAGAGCATGTCCGCGAACGGGATTTCTTCACCCGCAGCCATCATGTCTGTAAATTCCGTCATCGCTTCTTCAAGCCCGCCGACCCAAAGCAACAGTTCTTCCCGCTTCGGGTTGATCGCCGCACGCAAGCCCGCAAAGCCGCGCGACGGGCGCGGCCCGCGCAAGACCCATTGGTCGAGCGCCTGCACCATCGCGCGCATGTCCTTCGGCGGCAGGCCCGCCGCCATGTAAGGATGCTTCAAAAATGCCAGCAGCGTGACGGGCGCAAGCTTCTCTTCCGCCATTTCGGCCGTCAGCATCAGCCATGAACCGACCGAAAGCTCGGTCAGCGGCTGACCGCCGGAATCGTCCACTTCAATGCCCCAGCGCTTCAAACTCAGGGAAACACGCCGCGCCAAACGGCGGTCGGGCGTGATCAGCGCGCAGGTTTTCGCCGGCGTTTCCAGTGCCTCGCGCATGATGAAGGAAATCACGTCCGCTTCTTCCTGCGCCGTGTCGCAATCCACGCGCGTAAAGCCCTCAAGCGCTTGCGAAGTGATGTCGTCCGCCGTCAATTTCCGCCAGTTTTCCGTCGTCTCGGCGGGGCGCAGCGCCTCGGAGAGCAAACGCACACGGTCGGTATTGACGGGCATTTTCTTGATGAGCGTCCACGTCCGGACATCCTCGCGCCCGATACCCACCAGCGCGAGCAGTTTTTTCAAATTCATCTGCGGGTGGTCGTCGCCGAGAACGTCCCAGCTGGCATCGTCGATATTTTTATCCAGCCCCGGCAAAATCAACGCACCCTGCGGCAGTTTGACTACCAGCGCCAGAAGTTCCGCCGCCGCCGGAACGGTGATCGTAAGCGGATCGCCGACGGCGATGACGGGTTTTTGCGGCGGGTTTTTCTGCCATGCCTTGATCTGCGCCTCCAGCAGAAGGTTGCGCCGTGCCGCATAGTCGATCACCCCGCGCGATTGCAAAACGTCCGGCCAGTTTTCGGTTAGAACTTTGAGAAAGGTCAGTGTTTTCTGCCAGTGCGCAGAAAAATCATCGGGCACAAGCTTGGCGAGGCCCTCGAACCCCAAACGCTCGGTTTGCACTTCGTCGAGAAAATTCCCGAGTTCCTGTGCCAGCGCCACGGCCTGATCGAACGACTGCGGCAGGTTGGCCTTTTCGCCCGCCTGCTGAATGGTGCGCGCCAAGATCAGTTGCCGCTCGAGCCGCGAAATCGCGGGCGGAATATCGAGGCTTTCCGTCACATCGTCTTCCGCCGCCTGAAAGAGCGCCATTTCCTCGGCGTCGATATCGCCGATCGGGTGCAGGGCGGGCAAGAGGATGGCCTCGCCACCCGAGAGGCGCAAAAACGCCTCGCGCAGAGTCCGGCAGGCGCGGCGGCTGGGCAGCAGGATTGTGTAATCGGTGAGCGATAGCGGATTATCTTGTGCGCGTTCAAGAATCCCTTGCGCCAGCGCGTCAGCGAAGGAATATCCGGCGGGTATGGTGAAGACGCCGGACGACACCTCAGTTCACCGCACGCACTTCAACGACTTCGGGGATAAAGTGTTTGAGCAGGTTTTCGATGCCATTTTTGAGGGTCGCAGTCGAACTCGGGCAACCGGCACAGGCGCCGCGCATGGTCAGATAAACGATGCCGTTCTCGAACGAATGGAACACGATATCGCCGCCGTCCGCCGCCACGACGGGGCGGACGCGCGTGTCGAGCAGTTCCTTGATCTGCTTCACGATCTCGTCGTCATCTTCGGAAATGGATGATGGTGCGGGGACATCATGTTCTTCAGACAACACAGGCTGGCCTGTCGAAAAATGCTCCATCAGCGCGGCGAGGATTTGCGGTTTCAAAAGCGACCAGTCGAAATCGCCCGCGCGGGTGACGGTGACGAAATCTCCGCCGAGAAACACGCCTTCAACGCCGGGAATTCTAAACAGGCGCACGGCGAGCGGCGAAGACTTTTCCGCATGCGCCGCGTCCCTGAATTCCGCCGTGCCGGAGGACACGACTTCGCAGCCGGGAAGGAATTTCAAACTGGCGGGATTGGGGGTTTGCTCGGTCTGGATGAACATCAGGGTACTCCTTGGGTTGTCGAATAAACGAAATGCAGTTCCTCGCCCGGAAAGACGCGCGGATGGAGCATT
>JAJZFS010000096.1 GCA_021805245.1 Pseudomonadota bacterium
ACATCTTCCAGGATATCTTCAACAAGGAGTTCAAGGACAAATACGAAAAGGCCGGCCTCACCTACGAACACCGTCTGATCGACGACATGGTCGCCGCGGCGATGAAATGGGAAGGCGGTTTCCTCTGGGCGTGCAAGAACTACGACGGCGACGTGCAGTCCGACAGCATCGCGCAGGGCTTCGGCTCGCTCGGCCTAATGACCTCGGTGCTGCTGACGCCGGACGGCAAGACGGTCGAAACCGAAGCGGCGCACGGCACGGTCACGCGCCATTACCGCCAGCACCAGCAGGGCAAGCCGACCTCGACCAACCCGATCGCCTCGATCTTCGCCTGGACGCAAGGCCTCAAATACCGCGGCAAGTTCGACAACACCCCGGACGTCGTACGTTTCGCCGAAACGCTGGAGCAGGTCTGCGTCTCCACCGTCGAAAGCGGCGACATGACGAAAGATCTCGCGCTGCTCATCGGCACGGATCAAAAGCATCTCACCACCGAGCGGTTCATGGACAAGCTGATCGCCAACCTCAATGTGGCGATGCAAAAGGCGGCTTAAAATAACGCGACCGGCCTGACAATAAGAGCGGCGCGGCTTATATCTTAGGGCCGCGCCCCTTGTTTATCATTTTTTGAGGAAACTTATTTCGCCTGCTTGATGCAGTTGCGGCCGGAGTGCTTCGCCTCGTAAAGCGCAGCGTCGGCGCGGTCGATGAAGTTGGTGATGGTCTCGCCCTTGACATACTGCGCGATGCCGCCGGAGAAGGTGATGCGCCCGAGGCTTTTGTTGTTGCTCTTGTTGACGACTTCCTTGTTCTCCACGGCGCGGCGCAGGCTGTCCGCCACGCGTTCCGCCGCCGAGGCCGGCGTGTTGGGGAAGATGATTGCGAACTCCTCGCCGCCGAAGCGCGCCGCAAAGTCGGCACCCTTGATGCCGTCGACCAGCGTGCGCGCCACAAGGCGCAAGACCTGATCGCCGACCTGATGGCCGTAGGTGTCGTTGAAACTCTTGAAGTGGTCGATATCGAGCATCAGCAGGCACAGCTCGCCGCCGCCGGCCGCGGAATCCCCGACCCATTCGCGGATCTGCTTGTCGAAGGCCTTGCGGTTGGAAAGACCGGTCAGCCCGTCCGTCAGCGCTTCGCGTCTGACGTTGTCGAGGTTTTTCTTGAGCTCCGCCACCTGCGTCGAGGAGTTGGTCAGTTCGACCTCGAGGTTCTGGTTCTTCTGCAGCATCCTGCTCGTATCTTCGACGATGGAAGAAACGGCGTCGCCCAGTTCTTCCAGCGTCTTGGCCTTCTTGATCTTTTCGGACACGACGTTCAGCGACCCCGTATAGTCGCTGGTCATCGACTTGACGGAGTCGATCGTGCCCGCCAGATCGCCGACGGCCTGCTGGATGCGGTCGGAGATCGTCTTGATGGCGTCGCTGCGCGCCGTCTCGCTGAGAAAACGTTTATAAAACAGATAGCAGGCCGTTTCGTCGAGGATGCCCGGATGCGCGTTGATCGCGCGCTTGATCTCGGGATCACCCTGAAAATAGCGGAACCACAGCTCGAACATCTGCGGCGTCGGCTCCAGCCCCAGCGCGGCGATCTTGTCCATCGCCGCGCGCGCGAGATCCTGCGGTCGCGGCGCGCTGGTCGGTCCGGAATGCGACGATGCCACTTCTGAGGGTGATTCAGCCAAAACCGAAACTCCGCTTCATATTTCTTCCACGGGGATGACGATAACGATTATATACCGCTCCCCTCTTCAGTTTACCCTGTAAGTCGTAAATAAATCTTAAGCTTTACGCAACCATCTATGTAACAAATATATTCTGAAAATTCATAATATTACCACCATTCCTTCATTCGTGGCAGTTAGTTGCGTTATGACAAAAAATATTTACTTGTATCTCCACAAAGCCTGCACAACACTACACGCATCTCCTAGAATATAATAAAAGGGATCTGCAAAAAACCATGAATGACTTGCTCGCCACCATAAAAAAGACCCTCTTCGTTCCGCTGCATCCGGCGGGCCGGCCGTTTATCCTCGGCGCGGCGGTGCTCGCCCTCGGCCTGCATGAAGTGGGGCCGTGCGCGGGATTCGTCGGCATCGTCTTGCTGGCCTGGTGCATTTATTTCTTCCGCTGCCCCGTGCGCGTGACGCCGACCCGCAAGGGCCTGATCGTCAGCCCCGCCGACGGCCTCGTGCAAATGATCACCGCGGTACCGCTGCCGCCGGAACTGGCCGACGCGAAGGAAGACGGCGATAAACTGTTCTCGAGCGAAACGCTCACCCGCGTGTCCGTGTTCCTCAATGTCTTCGACGTGCACGTCAACCGCATTCCCGCCGACGGAGAGATTAAAAAGGTCGTCTACCGCCCCGGAAAATTTTTCAACGCCAGCCTCGACAAGGCCAGCATCGACAACGAACGCTCGACCGTGCTGATGAAGCTGAACGGCTACGACAGCAGCATCGCCTTCGTGCAGATCGCGGGGTTGGTGGCGCGGCGCATCATCTGCCAGCTCGCGGCGGGACAGACCGTCAAGACGGGCGAGATTTACGGGCTGATCCGCTTCGGCAGCCGCGTCGACATCTACTTGCCCGGCGGTGTCCATCCGCTGGTCTGCGTCGGCCAGCGCATGATCGGCGGCGAAACCGTGATCGCCGACTTTACCTCGAAAGAGGACGCGCGCGCCGGAGAAATACGCGCGCTTGAAATTCGGGAATAACGGCCTTGAAAGACCCTCATGGATAAAAAGCCGAGAAAACTTTCGCTGCACAAGCTGATCCCCAATATGATCACGCTGACCGCCATGGCGTTCGGCCTGACGGCAATCAAGTTCGCCATCGATGGTAAATGGCAGGAAGCCGTCATCGCTGTTGTTGCCGCCGCCTTTATGGACGCGTTCGACGGTGCCGCCGCGCGCCTCCTCAAAGCGCAAAGCAAACTCGGCGCAGAGCTGGACAGCCTGTCGGACTTCGTCAGCTTCGGCGTCGCGCCCGCACTGATCACCTTTCTGTGGACGACGCATCAAGCCGGCCGTTTCGGCTGGATCACCGCGCTGGTCTTCATGATGGCGACGGCGCTGCGCCTCGCGCGTTTCAACGTTGCCAAGGCGGAAGAAACGCCGCACGACCCACTGGCGAAATATTTCACTGGCGTTCCCGCACCGCTCGGCGCCGCCCTCGGTCTGCTGCCGCTGATGGTCTCTTTCCAGATCGGCGGCATGCCGGCAGGAAAATTCCTGCCCATCGTAACGAACGCCTACGTCACTGGCGCGTGGCTGATCGTCGTTGCGGCGATGATGGTGAGCCACATCCCCACTTTTTCCAGCAAGCAGATCCGCGTGCCGCAGAAAATGTCCGTGCCGGCGCTGGCCGTCTTCGGCATCCTCATCTCCGGCCTGATCAACGAAACATGGCCAACTCTGACGTTTCTATGCGTCATCTACCTGCTGGCCATGCCCGTCAGCGTGCGGCATTACGCGCGCAAGAAACTCTCGCTCGAACAGGGCATCGACGATCCGGACGACGATTCAGACGATTGATTTTTCATTTCTCGAAAAATAACTGGCGCAAGATGCCCGGCGCCAGCACGGAGAGCGGATTGACCGTAACGTTGGGATCCGCTTTCGGTCCCTTGACCGTGTAGGTCGCGGCGAAAACGCCATTGCCGCCGCCGGTCAGAATATTGCCGACAATCGGGATGAAGCTGATCATCTTGTTAATATCGGAAACGGGGATGATCGTGCCGTTCATATCGACGGTGTTGTTCCAGTTGTCGATCGAGCCCTTGAACGTCAAGCCCAGCGACGCGCCCGAGGTTTCGCCGTGCCGCACGGTGATCAGCCGGACGTTCTTTTTCGATTGCGGCTCGCCCTTGTCCGTCCACCAGAACTCGCAGCGCATCTTGTGAAAGGCGATGCCCTTGCCCTGGAGCAACTCGAAAAAGCCGCCGAGGGACAACGCATTCAGCAGCCGCCCGAGCACCGGCACGTCGACAAGGGAAAAATTCATCAGATAGACGTAGCCGTGCATATTGCGGCCGCCAACGGGCGCATCGGGATCGCCGATGACGGTCAGCTTGCCGCCACGCACGCCGTCGCTGATGCCCAGCGCGCTTAAGGCCGCGCCGGCATTGTCGGCCTCGAAATGCAAGCTATGTCCCTTGACGCCCGGCGTATAAGACAATTTAAGCGGCCGACCGCCGGAAACGCCGGTCGCCGCCAGGCTGGCGATGCGTCCCCAGGCGTTTCGGAGCAAGGAAAGATTCAGATGGTTGATCGCCCCGCCCTTGGAGGTGACCAGACGGTCGACTTTCATGACGAGCTTGATGGGCGTCGTCTTTTGCGCGGCGGCGGCATCGTCTTTCGGCGCGACGCCGTTGCTCAAAAAGCGCGAGGCGTCGAATGACGTGCCGGACACGCTGACGTCGTAGGTGCCGCCGCTGCGGGCGAGAGCGACAGAGACGTCGGTCGCGCCGAGTTTCACCTTGCCGAGTGCGGCGCCGGAGAGCTTTCCGTCCCTCGCAAAGTCGATATCGCCTTTGACCAGCGCCCTGTCCGTCTCCAGATCAAGCCGGTTGATGGAGGTCACGTTGCCGTTCTTGAAATGCACCGTCATGCCGAGCGTGCCGCCGACCTTCGGCTGCTTGGTGTATCCGGTGCCGGGCACGGTGAATCCGGCCTTGCTGATGTCGCCGCTGAACAGCAACGTCGCCTTGTGATCGGGTAAAACCGTATAGGTCACCGTGGCGGGAACGACGCCGCTGATCTGCAATTGGGGCGGCACGTTGAACGCCGCCAGCGACGCGGCATCCAGCGGCAGCGAGGCCTTCACCCGGCTGTCGACAGGCGCCTGCGCGGAAAAATATTTTTTCCAGTCGAACGTCACCGGCATTGTGCCGAGGCTTCCCTTGCCGTGCGCCTCGAGCGTGCCGTCCGCGAGCTTCAGCGCGACCGGCCCGCCGGTCAGGGCCATGCCCGCGGCGATGTTGCTCAGCAGCACATTGTCCACCATCGCCGCCGCCGTAACGTCGACTTCGTTGACCTTCAGGTCATCGTAGAGCGGGAATTTGAAATCGACGTCGACTGTCGCGTCGCCGGCCGTGTCCTTCACGTTCAGGCCCAGTTTTTGCGGATAGCGCAGCGGCTTGCCGGCCAGCACGCCCAGCGCGGTCTTCAAAGGGCCTTTCAGCGCGACCGCAATATGAATGCGCGCATGGCGCGGCGCCGCGGCCGCATAATCTTCAGGCTGCGCCGCAGTGGCGGCGAGGTCGGTGATGGCGATATTCGAGTGGATCACGTGCATGTCGCCGAGATCGCCGCCGGAAATATCGAGGTTGAAAGACTGGTTGTCGTAGGTCGCGTGCCCTGCGACCTTTTTCACCGGCAGCAGCGGCGGAAAATAATCGACCTTGATGTCGTGGAAATCGATGCGCCCGCCGACATGCTGCACGACCGGCGTGCTGAAATCTCCCCATGGCGCCGCGTCCGCGGCGAGGCAGACCAGCGCCGGCGAAAAGAGCGCGAGATGCAGCGTCGCTTTTGTCGCCGTGCCGGCGGAGAGATGCCCCGTGACCCAGCCGCGCGCATCCGGCGCCAGCGCCGTGGGCCAATAGGTCTTCAGCTTGTCCAGCGGCATGTTTTTAAGAACCGCATCGAACGTGATGGCATGCCCCTTTTCGGCGGCGCGGACGGAACCGCTGCCCGTCACCTCCGGTCCGGGGAATTTGACACGCAGGCTGTCCAGCTGCAGGCTTTGCGTCGGCAGATCGAACTGCCCGCGCATGCCGATGAATGTGACAGGGAGCGGCTTGGCAAAAAGCGCGGCATCAAAGACCGTTCCCGCGCCGGAACCGATTGCGAAATGCCCGCCGAGCGGACGGAAATCGGGATCGAGCGCGATGGAAAAATTGCCCCTGAGCGGCACGTCCGCATCAGTCAGGGCTTTCAGCGTCGGGCTTTGCTGCGCGATTCGGCGCGGATTGAGGTTGGCGAACCCGACCGTCCCCTGCGTGCGCCGCGTTTGCCAGTTGTAATAAAAATCGCCCCGCAGGATGGCGGCGTCGGCCGGCGCGCTTCCGATGCTGGCGATCGCGGACACGGCAAGGCCGCCGCGCGCACGGGCGAAAACGATGTCCGTCTCGGCGGATTTCCAGATGCCGCCGAGAATTTTATCCTGATACACAAAAGCCGCGCCGGTGACCGACACTTCATTGAGCCCGCCGAGCAGCGAAGAGCGCGAATCGTTTTTCATCCGCGCCAGCAGGGATTTGAGCACATCCACCGCCGCCGGATTTTCCGCCGCCGGAACGGCGGGCGCCGCGGCGGCTTTCCTGGCCGCCTTGTCGCCGTCATCCTTGTCATCGGCGTCGTGATCGTCGACGTTCAGGGAAAAATGCCCGTCTTCATCGCGCACGATGCGCAGCACCGGCGCGTAAATGCGGATGACGCGCGGCACCACCCGTCCGAACAGCAGATGGCTCTTCGACAGGCGCACGCCGATTTTTTCCACCGACAGAACCGGCGTTCCGTCAGTGCGGTTGATGCTCACATGCTCCATGTCGAACATAAAGGGATGCCCGCGCCCGCCCCAGGCCAGCTCCGTCGCGCCGACGGAGAAGCGGTAGTCCTTCTGATCGGCGTTGACGGCGCGCTCGATGCGGCGGGTGAGAAAGTTGACCTTCATCGGCCCCTGCGACAGGCGGAAGATCAGCGCCCCCCAGCCGAGCAGAAAGAGAATCCCGCACACGCCGATGATTTCAAACCCGATGGCCAGACCGCGGTTGAAATGATGGAGATGTCTTTTGGCCATTACTGCTTCGCGGGCGTCGCGCCGTTATAGCGTCCGATGTTGCCGACGAATTGCTGGAAGAGGTTGTAATCCCCTCCGGCGGTCGGCGTCGATCCGCTGGCGGGCGTGATATCGCGGGCCTGATCGGGACTGACCTCGCTCACCTCTGCGACGGTATTGTTGTTGCTGCGGTTGAACTTGACGCAGATGACCCGGCGCTTCAGGACGACCGGCGCGTAAACGCCCTCCTGCGCGGTGCGCTCGCCGATGTAATACCACGTGTCGTTGTCGAACGGCGCGACGACGGTCGGCGGGCCCCAGGCCGCGACGACGTCGGCGCGGGTCGATGTATTCGCCTTGATCGTCTGCAACTGGCTGTTCGTCAGCAGGTTGCCCCGCGTGGCCATGACCGGCGTGCAGGCTGAGAGCGCGAAAACGACGGGGGCCAAAAGGGCCAGTGCCCGAAAAAGAGGGATGAACTGTTTTTTCATGTGCGGAAAACCGCTCCTTTCCTGCCCCCGTCCGGAGGCCTCCCAAAAAGCTTGCGTACCCTTAAGAGTAGCGCAAAGACAGTTGTTTTTTGCCGATATCATGTATATCACTTTGAGATAAGCAATAACAGGACTGGAGAGACATGGCAATTCAGCCCGAATTTTCACATCCCGTGGCTGTGGACAGCCTTATTCCGGATAAACCCCGCCGCGTGCGGCTCGCGGCGACGGCGGAGGAATGCGCGGCGCTGGCCAGCCGATTCGATCTGCAGTGCCTCTCCGGCCTGACAGCAGATCTGGCCGTCACGCGCATCGCGGAGGGCAATATTATCAAGGTGGAAGGCGATTTCGAGGCCGAAGTCGTGCAAACCTGCGTGGTCTCGCTGCAGGGCGTTCCGGCGGAGATCAGGGCGCATCTCGATACATATTTTACAGAAGATGGGAAAGAGGGCTTCGACGGCGACGAGGCGGCCGACGCCGCCATGGAAGAGGAATTTCCAGATACGGTGATGGAAAACGGCCAGCTGGACTTAGGAGAACTCGTCGCGCAATACCTCGCGCTCGAGCTCGACCCCTATCCCCGCGCGCCCGGCGTCGGCCTCGCCGCCCAGCTCACCGAAAACGGCGGCGAAAAGCCCAACCGCCCGTTCGAGGTGCTGAAAAACCTGACCGCGAAAAAAGATGAGTAAACCGGCGCAAAACATCCGCATTCTTTTCATGTGCGCCGCCTTTTTCGGCCTGCGCGCCGCGCAGGCGGGGATCGATGCGACCTATACCGGCCACGACTCCGTCAGCGTCACCAGCGCGCTCACCGTCTCCGAACAGCATTCCGTCAATTTCGGCAATTTCACTGTCGGATCGCCCGGCGACAACGGCGCCTCCATCGCCATGAGCGACACCGGCACGCGCACCGTCTCGAACACCCTCGCCACCACGATCACGCTTTTGAACGGCGGCGTATCCGACCTCGGATCGCAAGGCCCGGGCTTTTATCAAGTCGCCGGCGCAACGGCGAACACAAATCTCTACGTTAACTTCACGGACATCGGCGGCACGGCCATATCGGCGGCCAATCCTGTCGTTTTGACCGGCCCGGTCGGCTCGGGCACCTTCGACGTCGACACGATGACGTTCAACCAGTCCGGTTCCGACGTCAACGGCCCCTACATTACCAGCGACGGCTCCGGCAGTGCCACCATTCAGGTGGGCGCGACGCTGCACACCGTCACGGGCGTCTCGACCTACGCACCCGGCCAATACCGCGGCACCTTTGAACTGATCGTGGGTTACTGACATGAAAAAATTTCTCCCCCTTTGTTTATGCCTCGTTCTGCTCGCGTTTTCCTCTACCCGCGCCCGCGCCGTTTACACCAACGACGGCGTGGAGATAGAGCCGATTTATTTCGGGCAAATCGTCATCACCAACAACACCTCGGCGCAAACCTGCACGCTGCCTGCGGGCGGCATAATGACCTGCTCGTCGGGAATAACAATCCTGCACACTGGCCAATACGGCGTCTTCCGCCTGTCGAATTACGACCCGACCGTCGCCATCTACGCGTCGATTGCGTCCTCCAGCGCGCTGACGGGGCCGAACACCTCGACCTTTTCCATCGGCAGCTTCACCTTCGCGCCGAACATCAACAGCATCGGCAACGCGCAAACGCCGCCCGGCGGCACGCTCACGCTTTATATCGGCGCGACGCTCACGACCACGGCGGGCCAGACATACAGTCTCGACCCCTATAGCGGCACATATACGTTGCAGATCAATTATTAGGCCTGCCAACCCCCGGCCTTTAGTCGGGGTTTAGTCGTTCCTGTAGACGGAGATCCGGTTGCGGCCGGCTTTCTTCGCGTCGTAGACGGCGCTGTCGGCGCGGCTCAAAGGCGTTTCCACCGTCATCTCGCCCGCGCGGTATTGCGCGATGCCGATGCTGACCGTGATGTTGATCTTCTGCTCGTTGAAATCCAGCGTGCTCTGGCTGACCAGCTTGCGCAGCCTCTCGGCGATGACGACAGCGCCCTCCGTATCCGTCTCCGGCAGCAGCGTCACGAATTCCTCGCCGCCCCAGCGCCCGAACACGTCGATCGTCCTGAGCGCGTTGCAGCACAGCGTCGTGAATTTTTGCAAGGCTTTGTCGCCCGCCGCATGACCGTAGGTGTCGTTAAGGCGCTTGAAGTGGTCGAGATCGAGCATCATGATCGACAGCGGGCGGTTGTAGCGGTTGGCGCGGACGCTCTCGCCGTCGGCCAGCGACTTGAACTCGCGGCGGTTGTACGCCCCCGTTAGAGGGTCCGTCGTGGCAAGGCGGACCAGTTCGTCTTCCGTCTTCTTGTCCTCGCTGATGTCGCGCACCACGGCGGCGAAACCGGCCTCAGGGCCGCTGCCCGTCTTGATGATGAAGATGTTGGCCTCGAATTCTTCGCCGCCCTTGCGGCAGCCGAAAAGCTCACGGCTGCGCTCCGCCATCTTTTTGGCGTACTCCTGCGTCGCCGCGAATTCCGCGATCATCACATCGTGCTGCAGATGGAACCTTTCGGGCAACAGGATGTTCAGGTGCCGGCCCAGCACCTCTTCGGCCTTGTAACCGAAAATGCGCTCCGCGCCGGCGTTGAACAGAATGATGCAATGATGATTGTCGACCGCCACGACGCCGTCCTCGAACCGTTGCACGATGGTGGCGGAGATGTCCAGCAGCTGCTTCTTTTTTCCGAAATAAAACATTTTTCTTTTTTGTATCTTTGGTCTGCCAAAGATAGATGTAGCAACGTTTGGCCTCTTTTCCAACTGATTTGACTTTATCCGCGGCGCGGGTCTAGACTTGCCCGAAAAGGTATTTTCCATGTCGTATGAAATCACCCCCTTTCAAAAGAGGTTTTTAGAGGCGGCGTTGCCGGACGTGCCGTTCGACGGCTGGACGCCCGAGCTCCTCAACCGCACCGCCGACCGCCTGAAAGTCTCCGCGACAGAGCTGGAGATCGCCTTTCCGCGCGGCGCGCGCGACCTTGTCCGCTGCCTCTTTATCTGGGTAACCGGAGAAACCTTGGAAAAGCTCAAGCCCAAGGATATGGCAGCCTTGCGCGTGCGCGAACGCATCGCGCTGGGCGTCAGGACGCGGCTGGAAGTTCTCGCTCCCCACAAGGAAGCCATGCGCAGCGCGCTCGCCTTCATGGCCCGCCCGCCGCACAGCTTCTCCATGCCCAGGCTGGTCTGGCATACGGCCGACAAGCTCTGGTGGGCGGCGGGCGACACGGCGACCGACTATAATCATTACACCAAACGGCTGCTGCTTTCCGGCGTGATTTCGGCGACCACGCTCTACTGGCTCAACGACAGCTCCCCGCATCATGCCCAAACATGGGAATTTCTCGACCGCCGCATCGACAATGTTCTGAAAATTGGCATGAAGCTCGGCAAGCTGAAGCAGAAAAAGACCGCCTGATGGAGATATAACATGGCTTATCCAACCTCCTATTACGCCGCCACCCGCAACCCCGCGCCCGAACGTCCGCCGCTTCAGGGCGACGCGACCTGCGACGTCTGCGTCATCGGCGGCGGCTTCGCCGGCGTCTCCGCCGCGCTGCATCTCGCCGAAAGCGGCAAGAAAGTCATCCTGCTGGAAGCGGAGGAGATCGGCTTCGGCGCCTCGGGGCGCAACGGCGGTCAGGTCGTCAACGGTTTCAGCCGCGGCTATGACGCGTTTCTCAAAAGCTGCGGCAAAGACACAGCTGAAGCCATTCTCGCCATGAGTTTCGAGGGGGGCGACATCATCCGCCAGCGCATCGGGAAGTACAATATTTCCTGCGACTACAGGGAAGGCACCTTCTTCGCCGCTTTCAACAAAAAGCAGATCGCACACCTCGAGCGCGAAAAGGAACTGTGGGAGCGCGCTGGCAACACGGCGATTGAAATGATCGGCCCCGAAAAAGTGTCCGCGATCGTCGACACGAAACTCTACATCGGCGGCATGCTCGACCGCCGCGGCGGGCACCTCCATCCGCTCAACCTCGTGCTCGGCGAGGCGGCGGCGCTGGAAACTCTCGGCGGAAAAATTTTCGAGCAGTCCCGCGTCATCCGCATCGACAAGACGAACAAGCCCAAGGTTTACACCGACAAGGGCAGCGTCGCGGCGGATTTTGTCGTCGTCTGCGGCAACGCCTATCTCACCGGCATCCTGCCGGAGATCACAGGGCGCATCATGCCGGTCAGCAGCCAGATCGTGACGACGGAACCGCTCGGCGAGGAGCTCGCCAGAAAGATGATACCCGGCGACAACTGCGTCGAGGACTGCAACTTCATGCTCGACTATTACCGCATCACCGCCGACCACCGCCTGTTGTTCGGCGGCGGCGTGCTCTACAGCGGCTACGAGCCCGCGGACGTCATCCGCCGCCTGCAGCCGCACATCGACCGCACCTTTCCCCACCTGCGCGACAAAAAAATCGACTTCGCCTGGAACGGGCAGATCGCCATCACCCTCACGCGCTTTCCGCATCTCGGGCGGCTCTCCGATACCATCTACTTCATTCAGGGCGACAGCGGCCACGGCGTCACCGCCTGTCATCTGCAGGGCAAGCTCGTCGCCGAAGCGATCAACCATCAGGCGGCGCGGTTCGACGTTTTCGCCAATATCAAGAATTACCCCTTCCCCGGCGGACGGGTATTCCGCGTGCCCCTGACGGCACTCGGCGCGTGGTATTATGAATTACGCGAAGTCATTGGAATTTAAAAATAAATTATAAAAGCGGGAAAACTATCGCAGGCGTGCCCGCGGGCATGCTATACTCATAATTCGCCTTACGGATTCTTTAAAGTCAAAAAGGATTGATCCATGACACCACCGTTCGACAACGCCGCCACCAACCCGCTGCTCGCCACCTCAACGCTGCCTTACGGCGCGCCGCAACTCGACCAGTTGAAAACCGAATATTTCATGCCCGCGGTCAAGGCCGGCATCGCGGAAGCGGAAAAAGAGATCGCCGCGATCAAGAGCAATCCGGACGCGCCGACGTTCGAAAACACCATCGAGGCGCTGGAGTTTTCCGGCAGCCTGCTCGGCCGCGTGGAAAAAATGTTCTCCTGCGTCGCGGGCGCGAACAGCGACGATGCCCTGAGCAAGGTCAAGCCGAAAATCAACGTCCTGCTCGCCAAGCACGGCAACGCCGTGATGATGGACGCAGCGCTCTTCGCCCGCATCAAGAAGGTTTACGACGACCGCAAAAATCTGAAGCTCGACGCGGAGCAGAAGATGCTGCTTGAAGAGACCTATAAAGGCTTCGTCGAAAACGGCGCGTTGCTCAATGCCGCGGACAAGAAGGAAATGGCGAAGATCAGCGAGCGCCTCTCCGAGCTCGGCACCATCTTCGACGACAATACCGTCAAATCGGCTGACGAATACCAGAAGGTCATCGACGACGAAAAAGACCTCGACGGCGTGCCCGACCGCGCCAAGAACAACTACGCGCACTCCGCCGAAGAAGCGGGGATGAAAGGTAAATGGCTGATCAAGCTCTCGCCGCCGCCCGTCGACATCTACGAAAACTGCAAAAACCGCGCTTTGCGCGAAGAACTCTGGCGCGCCGTCAACAACGTGGCGTCGAGCGGCAAATACGACAACCATCCCGTTGTCATGGAAACCGTCAAGCTGCGCCATCGTCAGGCCGAAATCATGGGCTTCGCTAATTACGCCGCCTACAAGCTCGACGACACCATGGCCAAGACGCCCAAGGCCGTCATGGACATGCTGGACAACAACCTCAAGGTCTACAAACCGGCGACGGAGAAGTTCCTCGACAAGATCAAGGACTACGCACAAAAGGAAGACGGCATCACCGACCTCAAGCCGTGGGACTATTCCTACTACAACCGCAAACTGACCGAGGAGACCTTCAAGCTCGACCTCGAGGACCTGCGCCCCTACTTCGACCTTGAAAAAGTCCTCGACGGCGTGCGCATCCATGCCGAGAAGCTTTTCAACATCAAGATGACCGAGGTCAAAGGCAAATACCCCGTCTATCATCCCGACGTCAAAACCTTCGAAGTCACCGACAGCAAGACCGGCAAGATGGTCGGCATTTTCTACGGCGACTACTACGCCCGCCCCGGCGCGAAAAGCGACGGCGCGTGGATGGACAACCTGCGCAAGCGCGGCCTTGAAAAAGCCGGCGGGAAAAACGATTTCTCCATCGTCTTCAACGTCTGCAACTTCGCCAAGCCCACGCCGACCCAGCCGACGCTGCTCTCGCTCGACGAAGTGCGCACCACCTTCCACGAATTCGGCCATGCGCTGCACGCGCTGCTCGCCGAGGGCAACTATCCTTCGCTCACCTGCACCGCGGTGAAGCACGACTTCGTCGAAGTGCCGTCGCAGCTGATGGAAAACTGGGCCAAGGAAAAGGACGTGCTCGACACCTTCGCCCACCACCACGTGACCGGCAAGCCGCTGCCCGCCGCACTGATCAAGAAGATCGACGCCATGGAGACCTTCGACGCCGCCTATGCCGGCCTGCGCCAGACCTTCTTCGGCCTGCTCGACATGAAATGGCACACCACCGACCCCAAGACGATCAAGAACGTCGAACAGCTGGAAGACGAAATCGTCGCGCAGGCAAGCGCCTTCCCGCGCCTCGCCGCGCCGATGTCGACCCGCTTCGGCCACCTGTTCGCGGGCAGTTACGCCGCCGGCTACTACGGCTACAAATGGGCGGAAGCGCTGGAAGCGGACATCTTTACCGCCTTCAAGAAGAACGGGCTTTATGACCGCAAGACCGCGGACCGCCTGCGCGAGACCGTCTATTCGAAAGGCGGCACCGTCGAGGCCGAAACGCTGTTCGAAGACATGATGGGCCGCAAGCCCGACCAGAACGCGCTCTTCCGCCGCGAAGGGCTTATACCGCCGCCGGACAAAAAGCTGCCCCCGGGCGGCCGCAAGCCCAAGCATCCTCCCAAGCCGTAAGGATGATATGTTTAGAGCGCTTTTGACGGCTCTATTTCTGGTGCTTTTCGCCACGCCCGCCTTGGCCGGCGCCGATTGGGTTCCGGTGCATGTCCAAAAATTAACCATGCTATCCGACACTGATTATGTTTTGGCCGTATCGCCCGAGCCGGATAAGAGCGGCTACGAAGACCCTTGGCTTGGAAGCTGCAAGCGCTTCGTCGTCCATGGCAGTTATAAGCCACTGAAGGGCACGCGCTGGTTTATCTGGTGGGACAACGGCGGAGCCCCGACAAAAAAGCAACATTTGACCGCCCTTGCCTACCTGAAAAAATTCGCAGGCTCGAAAATTGCTATAAATTTTGGAGGAATGATAAGCGGATTTAATATCATTACCCCCAAAAATCCCTGTATTGTAGCTAGCAGAGCTCTGGAGCTGGTGACGGACGACAGCGCGCCGCACGAAACCGCTGTTGTCTCATACTTTAATAGGACTTAAAAAGGCTCGCAGGACGCCCAATGTTAGAACCTGAATTAGATGATGAGCACGAAGAAACAAAGCTGCAGCGGGTGGCGTGGAGGATTCTGGAGTATTGCTTCGGCGTCCTTGTTTTAATTTTCGCCTTTTACTTCCCGCATAGCAAGGAAGGCTAGCTCTACCTCACAGGGCTAATAGCACTAATATTCTTAATATTGGCAATTACTATAAAATAGTAATGCGGAAATGCCAGGGTTTTAAGAGCGTGCCACTAAAACCGCATTGTCTTGCACATCATGTGCGGGCGGGCGTCTTTGATTTTGCGGCCGGCGAGCCACAGGGCGGCGTCGATGTCCTGCGCGGACAGGCCGGACAGATTGGCCAGACGATCACAGACGACGACCGCCGCCGCGCGCAGGGCCGCGACCTTGGCGTTATTTTCTCCCAGCAGTTTTTTGTCTTCGAGGTCTTTGGTGAGATCCGCGCTGAACGACAGGATGCCCACATGGTCGGCGTTCAGCACCTGCGGCAGGATATAATCCGCAGCGATGGTGAGATCGGACACGTCGGTTTTGACGCCGTGATGCTGGCCGTTGCCCGCGAGCATCAGCGCGGTCAGGGTCGCCTTCTTGAAAAACGGATCGTTGCCCAGCCCTTCGGGGAAAATGTCCGCCAGATGCTTGACGAAATCCATGTCGAGCTTATAGGCCGTGCCGTCGTAAGCGTTGGCCAGCAGAGCGGCGGCCTTTTTGTGGTTGGCCGGATCGGCGAACTCCTTGAAAATCTTCAGGCGCTTTTCGGCGAAGGGCACGCCGGCGAGCAGCGGGGCGATTTTATCTTCTACGCCATCCGGCACGAGGTCGTAAAACGGCAGCGCCGTTGCGTCCCTGATCTCGCCCATCTTTTCGACCATCGCCTTGGCGCCGGAGCCGTCCTTGCCCCATTTTTGCGCGTGGCCGGCATCATCCTCATAGATAAAGCCGCCGTTTTGCGCCGTGATCATCGCCAGCTCGTAAAAAGCGCGGGTGAAATCGTATAAGGCCGCATTGTTGGCAGCGGGGCTGATGTATTCTTGCCAGTCCGGCACGAAGGAAGACTTCTTCAGGGTTTGGGCAAAAGCCTGCAGCGCGGCATCATTGATGGAGACGTCGGACTGCTTCTTCAGAATATCCTCGCAGTTTTCGATGAACTGGCGGTGCGTTTGCGATGCTTTATTCATATCGCCGTCCTCCGGGTAACAAAAAACCGGAGCGCGTTATTTGCAGCTCCGGTTTTTTGAAAGCGAATAAGTTTACATTTTTTAATGAAGCGGGCTTGGAAGAGCTGGCAACGTCCTACTCTCCCGGGTCTTAAGACAAAGTACCATCGGCGATGAGGCTTTTCACGACCGAGTTCGGAATGGGATCGGGTGTTTCATCCTCTCTATGGTCACCAGCTCATCCAAGCCCGCGTTCATTAGAAATTTGTTTACAACACTAAGCAGCCGTTAATATCAAATGCTGTTCTTGTCAGTGTGGCCTTACTACTGCATGTGATGCAGATTCAAGCCGATCGAATTATTAGTACTGGTAAGCTCAAGACATTGCTGCCCTTACACATCCAGCCTATCAACGTCGTAGTCTACGACGATTCTCAGGGAATACTTGTTTTGAGGTTCGTTTCACGCTTAGATGCTTTCAGCGTTTATCGAGTCCGTACTTAGCTACCCAGCTATGCTCCTGGCGGAACAACTGGTCTACCAGAGATACGTCAACCCCGGTCCTCTCGTACTAGGGGCCGATCCTCTCAATATTCCAACACCCACGGTAGATAGGGACCGAACTGTCTCACGACGTTCTGAACCCAGCTCACGT
>JAJZFS010000050.1 GCA_021805245.1 Pseudomonadota bacterium
GCCACGGCCGCCTAGTTGCCGCTGCCGTTGATGAGCAGAGCCTTGTCCGATTCACTGATGATCGGAGGTTCGATCAGTAGTCCCGACGGCGCGCGAATCAAGAGGGAGCGGAAATCAAACACATGATCCAGCGATTTACTGAAGCCATGCATTTCTTCCATGATCTCGAAGTTGCGCTTGGCAAGACCGCCGCGCGCGCCGTAAGACAGCGCCGCTTCTTTCTGGGCCTGACGGCGCATGTTGAGCGCCGCCTGCGCGCTCACCGGATCGTCACCGAAAGCGTTTTTGCCGCTTTGATATTTATTGATCTCCTGCAACTCCGTCATGTCCGGCGGCGGATTGCCCTGCGTCAGAGGCGCCGTCTTATCGGCCAGGGTCATCTGGGTCGCGGTCGCGTATTCCTCGCGCTGCGCCGCCGCCTGATCTGCCAGTTTATTGGCCTTGTAAGCCGCGCTATTCGGATCGTTGACATCGCCGGTATAGACCTGCGGCGGCGCAGTATCACTCGGCTGGGCCTGGGCTTGATTTTGCTGCTGCTGCAGCTTTTGCAACTCCTGCAGGATCTGCTGATTGCTGGGGCCCTGGTTATCCGCGTAGGGTTGTTGAGTCCCATACGTCGGCCTGTTAAACGTCGCCCCATAAGGAGATCCATACGTCTGGTACTGCGCGAAAGATGGCGACGCCGTCAACGTCACCGCGGCAAGACCGGCGGCGAAACCGGCGGCGCGCAAGGTTACGTCACGCGGGCGGCAAGGTACCCGCTTAACCTCCGGAAACAGGCGCATAGTTTAACTCCACAAGATGATGGTTCGGATCGACAGTAACATCCGCGCGGCGGCCCGCCTGCAGGCCGATGTCGCGCAGGACTTCTATGACTGATTTTTCGCGCGCCGCGATGGACACGACGATTGGCGCGGGCGGCTTGTCGCCGTTGATCTGCAGCCGATAGCCGGCACGATCAGCCAGTTGCTGCGCGATCGGCGCAATCGGGCCGGTCCAATCGATGGAAACGATGCGGCGCAATGCCTGCGGCACTTCTGGCGGCATTTGCAGAGATTCACCAGGATTGCGCGCCTGCTCGATGGAAGCAAGCGTTTGCAATGCGGACGAAGCCTTGTCTGCCGCTACCGCGAGACGGAGCGCGACGGGATCGGGTTCCGCCACCAATTGTTGATTGACCCGCGGCGAGCATGCCGAGAGCATGCCGACAACAACCGCCGTTAACAAAATCGATATTTTCTTGTTCATGCTAGTACGTTCCACCACCCAAGACAGCTCTTTGATAAATTAACGCTTTCAGTACTGAAGATGTTAACCTGTTTTGCAACCCTTGCAAACAGCCAAGTTAGTCTATACGAGATGTTAACTCAATCCCAGACGGTAGATTAAAAAAATCTTCAGGGATCGCTATGCTCCCCGGGCGGGAGCAAATCGGCGGGCGTGCGCACCAGGCGATAGCGCTGCATCGCCATAATGACTTTGACTTGGTAGTTATGTCCAAGCCACGGCGTCGACGAGTGATAATCGGCGATTCCACTGTAAAGACCGCCCGTTTCATCCACTTTCCGCCGCAAAATCCACGCCCCGACGCCAATATTGATGCAGGGATTGTCCCGTATCTCCGTCAGCGCCGTGCCTTGGGACACGCCCCAGTAGCGTGCGAGCTTCGGCACCCAGATGGAGTTGATCTGCATCGGCCCTATATCATAGGTGTCGTTGGTATTGTAGACGACCTGCCCGATACGGCCGCCCTCGACGTTCAAAATACCGAGAATGACCGAAGGCGGAACGACATAGGTCTGCGCGGCGGTAAAAATGCAAACGGCAAGTGCCTGCGGCGTAATCATCCCCTCCCCCTATTTCAAAAAGTCGGCCATCAGCAACATCATGTTGCTCGGGATGCCCGCGAACGCCATCAACTTGCTATCGGCCGGACGGCGATACAGCGAAAACGGCGGCCCCGGTAGTTTCCATTTATCAATCATCGCCGTGTTGGCGTCGATTTTTTTGTAGCCCGCGGGTGTTGCCTTGTCCTTGCTCAGCGCGGTCTCGTCGCCGCCGACATAAGCCTCCCACGCCGCGGCGGGATCGGTAACGGACAGCAGCGCCGCGCCGCCGTCGCGGTTGGCCTGGGCTTTGCCATACGGCACCAGCCTGATCTGCAACTGCCCTTCTTTAACGAGTGCCTGCAGTTGCTTCCAGTAAACCTGACAATGATCGCAGTTGACGTTCATGAACACATACATATAAGGCGCGCTGCTGTTGCCGATCGCGACCCAGCCCGCTGTCGCAACTTGCGCATAGAGTTTTTCCGCGCCACCGGGAGACTTTTGCGCGCCCGGCAAAGGCGCCTGCGAGCCTGTCAGGCGATTATGGTATGCCACAAGCTGCTTTTCGGTGATCGAAGTGCCGTCAGGGCTGAACAACATGCCGGCGACCAGCGCGCCGTCCGACGTCGTATAGACCACCTGCACCCCTCCTTTGGAGTTTGTGACGAGCCAGCCATCAAGGCCATGGGCAGACCCTATATATGTGACAGTGCCGCCCGCTTTTTCGAATTTCTGTAGAATAGCGGGGCGCGAAGAGGTTTGCGCGAAAGAAGGCGTTGTGAGAAACAATGTCGAAACAGTCATCAGGAGGGTCAGCGTGACACTGCGCAACACTATTCTGAAACCGTCTTTTTTGATGATGAACTGTCCTTTTGCCACAATCAGGCCCCTTTTTCGTTCCATTATAATGTAATATATAATCACCCTTGGCGAATTTTAATTTAATTCTTCCGCACTCACAATACTGGGACTTTGTTAATCTTTTTATTATAGCATAACCCATAATAAAATGCCGGACGATATCTGTCATAATAAAATAACCCATAAGACGCCAAACGTTGACAGCCGACGTCCCTTCCCGTATTAAAAACAAGTGGAATATCAAGGAGAGTCCTTATGACGACATCTGGCCCGCAACTTGCAGAAAACCGGCCGCTCTACGCCTCGGTCGAGATCGTCAACGACCTCCCGCCGGCTGACCTTTATGATTTATGCGATGCGACCGACGCGGCGATAGAAGCCGGCGGCGGATTCGGCTGGGTCACGCCGCCGTCGCGCGAGGTGCTGGAAAAATACTGGCGCGGCGTGCTGGTCGTGCCGGAGCGTCATTTGCTCGTCGCGCGCATGGACGGCATGATCTGCGGTGCCGTGCAGCTTGTCGAGCCAAACCGCAACAACGAAGCGCAATCCGCCACGGCGCACGTTCTCGCCCACTTCGTCACGCCGTGGGCGCGCGGCCAGAGCGCCGGGCGCAAGCTGATGGAAACGGCGGAAAAGCTTGCCTTTGAAATGGGCTACAAAGTGCTGCACCTCGATGTGCGCGCAACACAAACCGATGCCGCCGCCCTTTATGAATCGCTGGGCTACAAGCGCTGGGGCACCAACCCGACCTATGCGCTGGTCAACGACCGCTTCATCGCCGGCCATTTTTACAGCAAAACCATTCGTCCGCTCTTCGTGCCGAAAAACGTTTCCGCATAACCGAAAAAAATAATGTCTGAAAAAAAGAATACCGAGGACTCCACAATCAACTACGGCCAGACGATCCATCTGCCGAAGACGGATTTTCCGCGCCGCGCGGGCCTTGCGCAGAAGGAGCCGCAACTGCTCCAACGCTGGCAGAAGATGGGCCTCTACGAAAAGCAGCGCGCGGCCTCCAAAGGCCGCGGTAAATTCATCCTCCATTACGGCCCGCCGTTCGCCAACGGCCACATCCACCTCGGCCACCTGCTCTCCCACACGCTGAAGGACATCGTCTGCCGCGCCAAGCAGCTGGAAGGTTTCGACGCGCCGCTGGTGCCGGGCTACGACTGCCACGGACTGCCGATCGAGTGGAAGGTCGAGGAGGAATACCGCAGCAAAGGCAAGAACGACACCAAGGACACCGATCCCGTCGGCTTCCGCAAGGCCTGCCGCGCCTATGCCGCGCACTGGTCGGACATCCAGACCGAGGAACTGCAGCGCATCGGCATTCTCGGCGACTGGAAAAACCCTTACAGCACGATGCACAAAAAATCCGAGGCGCTGATCGCGTCCGAAATCCACAAGTTTTTGATGAGCGGATCGCTCACCCGCGGCTCGAAGCCGGTGATGTGGTCGATCCCAGAACAAACGGCGCTCGCCGAGGCGGAAGTGGAATATAAAGACGTCACCTCCGACACCGTGTACGTGAAATTCCCCATCTCCAAAGGCCCGCCCGAATTCGATGGCGCCAGCGTCGTCATCTGGACGACGACCCCGTGGACGCTGCCCGGCAACCGCGCCATCGGCTATGGCGACGACATGGACTATGTGATGATCGCCGTTTCAGAGGTGGAAGAAGACAGCCTGCTGAAGGTCGGCGACAAGATTTTCATCTCGCAAGCGCTGCTGCCCACTTTCAAGACCGCCGCCAAAATTATCAAGGCAACAGAAAGCATGCCGTTCAAAGGCTCCGCGTTCCACAAGGTCATTTGCCGCCATCCGTTGCATGGCCAAGGCTACGACTTCGACGTGCCGCTGCTCGCCGGCGACTTCGTCACCACCGACGCGGGCACGGGCTTCGTGCATATCGCGCCCGGCCACGGCGAGGACGACTACAACCTCGGCGTCAAAAACGGCGTCGAAGTGCCACAGACCGTCGGCGGCAACGGAAAATATTTCGAGAGCGTGCCGCTGTTCGCGGGGCTGGAAGTCTATCTGCCCAACGGCAAGAAAGGCCCCGCCAACAAACTGGTCACCAAAGCGATCGAGGAGGCAGGCCATCTCGTCGGCAAGGCGCAAATCACCCACTCCTATCCGCATTCGTGGCGCTCCAAGGCGCCGGTGATCTTCCGCAACACGCCGCAGTGGTTCATCTCGATGGAAACCAACGATCTGCGCGAAAAGGCCGCCGCGGAAATCGCCAAGACCCGCTTTGTGCCGGAGCGCGGCCGCAACCGCATCGGCGCGATGATCGAACAGCGCGGCGACTGGTGCGTTTCGCGCCAGCGCGCCTGGGGCGTGCCGATCGCGATCTTCGTCGACAAAAAATCCGGCGAACCGCTGAAGGACGAAGCGGTTAATCAACGCATCTATGAAATTTTCGAAAAGGAAGGCTCGGACGCGTGGTTCGACCATCCGCCGCAGCACTTCCTCGGCGACAAATATAAAGAAGCCGATTTCGAGCAGGTGCGCGATATCATCGACGTGTGGTTCGAATCCGGCTCGACGCAGGGCTTCGTGCTGGAGCAGCGCCCCGAGCTCGGCCGCCCCGCCGACCTTTACCTCGAAGGCTCGGACCAGCACCGCGGCTGGTTCCAGTCGTCGCTGCTGGTCGGCGTCGGCACGCGCGGCAACGCGCCTTACAAAAATATTTTAACCCACGGCTTCATCCTCGATGAAAAAGGCTACAAGATGTCGAAGTCGGTCGGCAACGTCACCTCGCCGATCAAACTGACGGAAATGTACGGCGCGGATATTTTGCGCCTGTGGGTTGCCAGCTCGGGTTATACCGACGACATCAAGTTCGGCGAAAACATTCTCAAGGGCCACGCCGAGACCTACCGCCGCATCCGCAGCACCTTCTGCTATCTGCTCGGCAGCCTCGGCGAGGAGTTTGAAAAGGTCGACGACAAAGAGCTTTCCGATCTCGACAAATGGGTACTGCACAAGCTTCACGAGATCGACGGCATCGTGAAAGATTCCATCGCCGGCTTCGACTTCGTCCGCATGACGACGGCGGTGCATAACTTCTGCGCACGCGAGCTTTCCGCGGTTTATTTCGACATCTGCAAAGACGCGCTCTATTGCGAGGCGAAGAACAGCGTCAAACGCCGCGCCATCCTGACCGTGCTTGATCACGTCTTCAACTTTCTCGTCCACTGGCTTGCGCCGGTGCTCTGCTACACGACGGAAGAAGCGTGGCTCGCTTACAATGGGCTTGGGCTTGACGACGAAAAAGAAAGCATCCACCTCTCGGCCTACCCGCAGGCGCCGCAAGAATGGCATCAGCCGGCGCTGGATGAAGTATGGCGGGAAGTTCTTGCTACACGAAGCGTTGTTACTAGCGCCCTAGAACTTAAGCGCGCAGACAAGCTAATAGGTGCTGCACTAGAAGCAAAAGCAACAGTATATATTGAAGCGAGTGACAATCTTCAGGTTGCGGCAAGTATTACTAAGACACTTCAAGACAATAACTTCGCCGATATCTGTATCGTATCGGAAACAAAAGTCTTAAATGAACCTCTTCCGCCAGACTGCACGATGCATTCTTCCATTCTTCAAAATAATCCCGATCTTAATCCTATCAAAATAGGGGTTATTATCGAGAAAGCTCCGGGCGAAAAATGCGAACGCTGCTGGAAATACACGGAAGACGTCGGCAAAGACAAGCACCACCCGACTCTCTGCGTCCGCTGCAGCGGCGTCGTGACCAAAGAACATCCGGATTTGAAATCAGCCGCGGCTTAAAGACGGTTATGGCGTGCATACCCGCGTTGTGCAGGGGGCTGTTCGGTTTCGTGCGCATCTTCAGGTTTCAGCAAGGTCTCGATGATTTCCCGCAGCGTTTTTTCGTTTTCTTCCAGCGCGGCGACACGCTGCGTCAGGGCTTGCGCCTCTTGCCTCAATTCATCCGTCTTACTCACCTTCTCCGTCAGTTCGCGCACCGTTTCGGTGAGGACATCGATTTTCCGCTGCAGGTCTGCGGCCTTGTCCGCGGGGAGGCCTTGTTTCAGATCAAAAACACCCTGCTTGCCGAGGTAATCGGCGAGCAAAGCGCGCTTTTTGGCTTTCTGCTTGCAAAAGACGCTGTTGACGGCAGCGGCAATTTCATCAATTGAATCGCCCACTTTACGGCCATATTGGTTGGTAATGGGGTCATCGCCAAACTCTTTGAGCAGCCCCACAAAATCATCAGCCGAACTCTCGCGGACGAGTTTTTTAACAGTCTCGACACTGATGTCTTTTGCGCCCATTTCACTTTTCCTCTAAAAAAAAACCCTTCGCCCTCAACGGGGCCAGGGTTTGCAACACTTATAAAAGCTTATATCCTGATATTAATAATATGTCAAATACTAATACGGAGCACGCGGGGGACGGCGTCCGGGCGGCGGAGGCGCTGTCTTCTCCGCCATATCCAGCCAGCGCTCGAAAGAATTGTTTGAAAATTCAGTAAAGTTGACCGACCATTGCTTCGTCTTTTCAAATCCGGATTGCCAGTCCACATTGGCCATCTTGTCGATGACAAGTTCGTGCTCGTAAGGGTCGTAGTACAAAATCAGATCGTCTTTCTGCTTCAGAAAGACGACGTAATGCCCCTCGCCGCCCTGCATGATGTCGGCAATGGCGACCCCGCCGTGATAGGAGGCAGCGCCCGCGCTCTCGCAAGGCAGGTGTTTTTCGCACAAATCTATGATCGTTTCCTCAGGTGTGCCGACCTCCTCGCTCGGCCGTGCGGCGGCGCGAAAATCATCATATGTCTTCAGCGCTTTTTCACTGCCTGTGGCAAGGCCGATCGCATGATAAAGATTTGCGACAGTGGCAAGACAGGCGGGGCCGCAGGAAATTTCATCTTGCTGCCGCATAAATATCTCCTCCGCCGGCGTGCCCGCAAGCGGGATATGAAGGGGATATGTCCGTTTCATGCGCAAATCCGCTTTTCGGCCTAGTGCACGGACGGAAAAGGCCGCGGCGGCGTTGCCGGCTTTTCCTCGGCAGTTTTTTTGAGGTCTTTTACTTCACCGCGCAAGCCCTGCACTTCCTGCGTGAGTTCCTGAACGGTCTCCAGCAGCTGGATCAACGTTTCCTGCATCTGCTTCGCAGCATCGGGGGTCATCGCACCGTCTTCCTCAAACACGCCCTGCTTACCGAAATAATCCGCGATGAGAGACTTTTTTTGCTCTCTTTCGGTCAGACTGCTGCTGTTCGCAACGCCGGAAATAATCCAGTCAATGCATTGGCCTCCGTTAGTTGTTTTTTTATCGCCGAATTCTTTCAAAAGCCCCACCAGATCTTCTACCTTGCCTGTCTGCGCAAGATATTTCAGATTATCCAGTTTCATGTCGCTACTCCTCAATCCTAAAAGCCTGATGCCGTCAAGGTAGCCCTCTTTTATTAATATGTCAATTAACGATATGATAAATAAAGCAGGAGCATTCTCCCTTTACGAAAGAGAACATTTGGGGTACAAAAAGAAATATTTTTTCGTAAAGGCAAAGAAATAATGGCCGAACGGGTCAATACCGTCACTTTTCAGGGCGTCGACGTCAAAGAAATTGACGTGCAGGTGCTGATCGCTCCCGGCCTGCCGCAATTCAACATCGTCGGCCTCGCCGACAAGGCGGTGGGCGAAAGCCGCGAGCGGGTGCGTGCCGCTCTGCATGCCATCGGCCTCGCCCTGCCGTCGAAGCGCGTCACCGTCAACCTCGCCCCCGCCGATGTGGTGAAGGAAGGCAGCCACTTCGACCTGCCGATCGCCCTCGGCGTGCTCGCCGCGATGGGCGTTCTGCCAGGCGAGGAACTCGCACATTATATTGTCATGGGCGAACTGGCGCTCGACGGCACGATCCGCGCCGTCGCGGGCGTTTTGCCCGCCGCCATTTCCGCCTCCGCTTCCAACCGCGGCATCATCTGCCCCGCAGATTGCGGCGCGGAAGCCGTCTGGGCGGGCGATCTCGACGTGCTCGCGCCGCAAAATCTCGTCGTGCTGCTCAATCACATGAAAGGCACGCAGGTGTTGTCCCGCCCCGAAGCGCGGCTGACGGACGAGAACCCGTTTCATCTCGATCTCGCCGACGTCAAGGGACAGGAAAGCGCCAAGCGCGCGCTGGAAATCGCCGCCGCGGGCGGCCACAACCTTTTAATGACCGGCCCGCCGGGCTCAGGCAAATCGATGCTCGCCGCGCGCCTGCCCGGTATTTTACCGCCGCTTACGCCTGCCGAGGCGCTGGAAGTCTCGATGATCCATTCCATCGCGGGTACGCTTGAAGGCGGGAAACTCATGCGCCAGAGACCGTTTCGTGATCCGCACCATTCGGCCTCGCTGCCGTCGATCATCGGCGGCGGGCAACGCGCCAAGCCGGGAGAAATCTCGCTCGCGCACCACGGCGTGTTGTTTCTCGACGAACTGCCTGAATTTTCGCGGCAAACACTGGAGAGCTTGCGTCAGCCGCTGGAGACGAAAAATGCGCTCGTTTCCCGCGCCAATTATCACGTGACCTTTCCGGCGCGCTTCCAGCTCGTCGCTGCCATGAACCCCTGCCGTTGCGGCCATGTGGCCGATGCGGGTCGCGCCTGTTCGCGCGCGCCGAAGTGCGTTGCCGATTATCAGGCGAAAATCTCGGGGCCGATTTTCGACCGTATCGACATTCACGTCGACGTCCCCGCCGTCAAGGTCGCCGACCTCGCCCTACCCCCGCCGCGCGAAGGCTCTGCACAGGTCTCGTTCCGCGTCAGTCAGGCGCGGGCGATCATGCAAGCGCGGTTCGCAAAGCTGGGCGCAAAGCACCTCAGCACCAATGCCGACGCCGACGGCGACATTCTCGCGCAAATCGCCCCGCTGGACGTTTCCACACAGACATTCCTCACCGAAGCGGCCGAGCGCATGCAGCTTTCCGCCCGTGGCTACCATCGGGTTTTGCGCGTCGCCCGCACCATTGCCGATCTGGCGCACAGTGAATCCGTGGACCGCGCCCATGTCGCCGAAGCTGTGGGATATCGGCAAAATACGGCCAGCTTCTCTTTGGCCGCTTAGAAAATATTTAATTTTATCAAATATTTATAACTATAATAGCCATAAATATGGAAGTTTGTGGTATACTGGGAGCATGGGAATCTGTCTTGAAGTAGAGGAACTTTCATAATGGAAAAGCTGGAATCAGGCGCCTCAACGCCCTTGCCGCTGGAGCAGCACTTGGAAAAGGTGGAAACCGCCATTGCCGCTGCCATGGACGACCCCAAAGGACCAGCTGCCGCAGCAGCCGGCGGCAAAGGCGAAGACGCCTTCATCGACGCAATCCTCACCTCTCCCATTCAAAGCGCCAGTATGTTTGTCTCGGTAGCCGACCAGCTGGGCGGCAGCGACAATCCTCTCATGGGCGGCAAAAAACGCAACAAGCAAAGCCATTTTCTCGGCGAAAGCGGTTACAGCGGCCAAAAGCCGACGCCGACGCCTCTGATTCCCCTGAGCTACGCTGAAAAGAAGCAGGCCGCCAAACGCGCCAACCGCGCCGCGGCACAAGTGAACAAAAAAGGCCCCGGTGCGGCACGCGGCACCAGCGTGTTCGCCTCCGAACGTCTTGCTCTGGCCAGCATGTCCCTGACCGGCGACAGCATGACAGGTCAAAAAAGGCGCCCGATGAAAGGCGCGAAAGTCGACATTGCCATGGCGCAGGCGATGGGGCTGACCGGCCTTGTAAAAGAATTGAACTTCACGCTGAAGACCATGAAGGGCGTGAACCGTTACGACGGCAATAGCGGCGCGCATCGTCTGCAGCAGGACCTTCGCGAAGGCAAGGCCTCGGCAGAGAATCTCGTGCAAAACAACCCTGTCATGGCGACAAAAGTTCTGGCTCCGAAATAACGCTTCACACCTCTGGCATGAGACGGCATCGATTGGCGGCGGTCGCAGCGCGCGTTTATCTATTTTCGCCCGCTTTTACTTGTTTTCATTCGTGGCGTCGATGAGTTTTTTCTGCACCGTGTAGATCGCCGAATCCAGCACCTCTTCAGCCGACAGCTTCGTCGTATCGAAGAGATAGGCATCATCCGCCGGATAGGTGGGAGCCAGTTCGCGCCCGCTATCCCGCTGGTCGCGGTGCAAAAGGTCGGCCAGCACTTTTTCCAGCGTCATCAGCGGATGATGCCACTGCAGCTCTTTGAGCCGGCGCTGCGCGCGCTCCTCGGGATTGGCGGTGATGAAAAATTTGACGTCCGCATCGGGACAGACGACGGTGCCGATGTCGCGTCCATCCAGCACGGCGCCGCCAACATCGCCCGGCGGGTTCTCGGCAAAGGCGCGCTGAAAATCAAGCAGCGCCTGCCGCACTTCCGGCAGGGCGGCGACTTTCGAGGCCGCTTCGGAGACTTCGGGACGGCGCAGCGCGGGGCTGGCAAGAAGTTCCAGGGTCAGATTGCGCAAAACAATATCAATGGCAGGTTTGACATCCCTGATTCTGGACGGATCGCTGCCCATCTCCAGCGCGGCCAGCGCGACCGCACGATAGAGCGCGCCGGTATCGAGATAGGCATAGCCGAGACGCTCCGCGATTTTGCGCGCCAGCGTGCCTTTGCCACTCGCCGCAGGCCCATCGACGGTGACGACGATCTTTTTCTGCTGCGGCGCGGACTCTTTCGCAACATCTGTTTTGGGAAATGTTACAATCGACATCTTCGGCGAATCCTTCTTTTGAAAGCAGGGTCAAAGAATATCATTATGGCAACGTGCGAACAAGGCTAAAAAAGAGAAATCTCATATCCGTCCGGTACGCCTTTTGGCCTTCTGAACACTGTTTATTTTATTCCCGTTTTCCGCGTTCATAACGCCCCATCAACTCCGCAGAACCAAGCACATGCCCCTTCATCGCCTTTTGCAGCGTTTCCGCCGTGGCGTCCGTGGGCGAAAGATCCAGCACGGCGTCGAGCGCGTAGAGCTTGAAATAATAACGGTGCGGGCCGTGCCCCGGCGGCGGACAGGGCCCGCCGTAACCGGTCTTGCCGAAGCTGTTTTCCCCCTGAAGCGCGCCCCCCGGCAGACGCGCAGGCACGGGCACGTGTTCCGCAAGGCCGTTGTCGGCGGCGGGAACATTATATAATACCCAATGTATCCATGTGCCCATCGGCGCATCCGGATCGTCCGCAATCAGCGCGAAGCTTTTCGTTTCCGCCGGCGCGTCCTGCCACGCCAGCGCGGGCGAAATGTCTTCCCCCGCGCAGGTATATTTCTTTGGGATGAAAGCTTTCTGAGAGAACGCCGTGCTGGTGATCTTCATCGTTACCTCCTTTGCCTGCGCCGCGGTGGCGCATAAAGTAAAGGCGAGAACCGCTAAGGCAACGCCGCGCATCATGCGGCCGCGCCTTTGTCTGTTTTTTTCGATTTCTCCTTTTTTGTTTCCGGCGTGATGACAAGGCCCGCCTTGCTTGCGGACACGGAGACCGTGCTGCCGTCATCGATCTTTCCTTCGATCATCAGGCTGGCAAGCGGATTTTGCAACTCCTTCTGAATGACGCGGCGGAGCGGACGCGCGCCATAGGCCGGATCATATCCCGCATTGGCAAGATACTGCTTCGCTTTATCGTCAAGCGAGAGACGTATATCGCGCTCGGCGAGCATTTTTTCCAGCCCCACGAGTTGAATATCGACGACATGCACCATCATGTCGCGCGTCAACCTGCCAAAGAGGAGAATTTCATCGATGCGGTTGAGAAACTCGGGACGGAAAGCATGGCGCACCACATCCATCACCTGAGCGCGGACTTTGTCAACGTCCTCGCCTTCCTTTTGTGCGACAAGATATTCCGCGCCGAGGTTGGAAGTCATGATGATGACGGTATTGGAAAACCCGACGACACGCCCCTGCCCGTCGGTCAGGCGTCCGTCGTCGAAGACCTGCAGCAGAACGTTGAAAACGTCCGGATGCGCTTTTTCGACCTCGTCGAACAAAATCACCTGATAGGGTCTGCGGCGCACGGCTTCGGTGAGCGCGCCGCCTTCTTCATAGCCAACATAACCGGGTGGCGCGCCGATCAACCGCGCCACCGAATGTTTCTCCATGTATTCCGACATATCGACACGCAACATCGCGCTTTCGTCATCGAACAAAAATTCAGCCAGCGCCTTGGCAAGCTCGGTTTTGCCGACGCCCGTGGGGCCGAGAAACAAAAACGTGCCCATCGGCTGGTTCTTGCGCTGCAAGCCCGCGCGCGAGCGGCGCACGGCGTTGGCGACGGCGGCAATCGCTTCTTCCTGCCCGACGACGCGCTTCTTCAGATGATCTTCCATCATGATCAGTCTTTCGCGCTCGCCCTGCATCATCTTGTCGACCGGAATGCCAGTCCAGCGGCTGACCACGGCGGCGATGTCGTCTTCACCCACCTCTTCGTTGATCATCGTGCCGGCCGCGCCCTTGCCGGCCTCGGCCAGTTTTTGTTCCAATTGCGGAATGACGCCGTAGGTCAGCTCGCCCGCGCGCGTCCAGTTGCCCGCGCGCTGCACCTGTTCCAGCTCGATGCGCGCTTTTTCAAGCTCTTCCTGTATCTTCTGGCCGGACGAAAGCTTTTCCTTCTCGGCTTTCCAGCGCGAGGTCAGCTCGGCAGATTCTTTTTCCAGCACGCCGAGGTCTTCTTCCAGCTTGGTAAGGCGGTCCGCCGTGCCTTTGTCGGATTTTTCTTTTTTCAAGGCTTCGCGCTCGATTTTGAGCTGGATGATCCGGCGGTCAAGCTCGTCGAGTTTTTCCGGCTTGCTGTCCACTTCCATCCTCAAGCGCGAAGACGCCTCATCCATCAGGTCGATCGCCTTATCGGGCAAGAAACGGTCGGAAATGTAGCGGTTGGAGAGTGTCGCCGCCGCCACGATCGCAGCATCGGTAATGCGCACGCCGTGATGTAGCTCATACTTTTCTTTTAAGCCGCGTAAAATGGAGATCGTGTCCTCCACCGTCGGCTCGCCGACGAAGACCGGCTGGAAGCGCCGCTCCAGCGCGGGGTCTTTTTCGATATGCTTTCTGTATTCATCAAGCGTCGTCGCGCCGATCATGTGCAGCTCGCCGCGGGCAAGGGCCGGTTTCAGCATATTGCCCGCATCCATCGCGCCGTCGGTTTTGCCGGCGCCGACCAGCGTGTGCAATTCGTCGAGGAACAAAATAATCTCCCCCGCCGCCGCGCGGATTTCTTCCAGCACGGCCTTCAAGCGTTCCTCGAACTCGCCGCGGTATTTCGCGCCCGCGATCATGGAGCCGAGATCGAGCGACATCAGCTTTTTGTCTTTCAAGCTTTCCGGCACGTCGCCGTTGACGATGCGCAAGGCCAGACCTTCGATGATCGCCGTCTTGCCGACGCCCGGCTCGCCGATCAGCACCGGATTGTTTTTGGTGCGCCGCGCCAGAACCTGTATCGCGCGGCGGATTTCCTCATCGCGGCCGATGACGGGGTCAAGCTTGCCGTCGCGCGCCGCCTGCGTAAGGTCGCGGGCGTATTTTTTCAAGGCCTCGAACTGGTCTTCGCTTGAAGCGCTGTCCGCCGTGCGGCCCTTGCGCATGTCATTGACCGCCTGATTGAGCTTTTCCGCGCCGACGCCGCATTTTTGCAGCAGCTTCGCCGCATCGGCCTGCGGTACCAGCGTGATGCCCTGCAGCAGCCGTTCCAGCGTCACATAAGCATCACCGGATTTTTTTGTGACCTGCTCGGCCTGATCGAAAACCTTGGCCGTCAGCGGCGCGAGGTGCAACTGCGGATTTTGGCTTTCGACTGCCGGCAGTTTGGCGAGCAGTTCTTCCGTGCCGGAAACAACATCGTCGACGCGCCCGCCCGCCGCGCGGATCAACGTCTTGACCACATTGCTGTCGTCATCCAGCAGCGCCTTCAAAAGATGTTCGGGTTGTAAAAACTGGTGATTGTGGCGGAGCGCCAAAGTCTGCGCCGCCTGCATGACGGATTTTGACCGTTCGGTGAATTTTTCTAAATCCATAATATATACTCCCTGACGCGCTTATTATAGCACGCACAGGAAGTACATTAAAAAGCAAAAAGGGATAGCTTTTACAGTCTTGTCATGCGGGACTAAACAGCCTCTGTTTCGCTGCCGCGACGGCCGGCACGTGCGCGTTGTTGGCCGTTACCCTGACCGTCCTGCGGGCGCGGCTGTTCGCCGCCGTCAGCGCCCTCAGACGCTTGCGTATCGGCACCGTTCGCATGACCGTTGCCTGAGCCGTTGCCCTGCCGCGGCCCGACCAGAAAACCCTGATCGAGATCGTTCAGGTTTCCAGCAGGAGCGTCCGCCGCCGCATCATGGCCGTCAACAGATGGTTGCGACTGGTTTTGCGGATTTTGCGGCTGGCTTTGATTGAACTCTTCGGTCATTTCGTTGATGAAACGCTGGTAATGCTCGGCGTGCTGAAGATAGCTTTCCGCCAGAACGCGGTCTCCTGCCGAGGTGGCGTCGCGCGCCAGGGTGACGTACTTTTCGTTGATCTGATAAGCCGTGCCGCGGATGCGCACATCGGGGCCGTTGCTGTCAAACGTCTGAACGCGGGGATTGATGCGCCTGCCCTGTCCGTTGTGATGATGACCGCCGTTATGACCATTACCGCGACCGCCGCGCATACGTCTTGCGTTCTGATTGTGTCTCATGCTGATTTTTCTTCACTTTTTTTGTTTATATTTGCGTTCCACGCATTTCAGGCAGGAACTTCGCTCCGTCTCAAGCCCTCGTCCATCGTGCAATAATGCAGCGGTCATGTCCAGCGAGATCGGTGAGGGTTTGTAGCACGACGAGACCGGCTTTGCCAAGGATTCCTTTAACATCCGCCGCCTGTGCCGCGCCGATTTCAAGGGCAACCAGGCTGTTTTTTGCCAATATGCGGGGCAATAAAGCGGCGATTTCGCGATAGCAATCCAGCCCGTCCGGACCGCCGGAAAGTGCCGTAATCGGGTCATATTTCCGTACTTCCGGCGCAAGTTCCGCGATTTCCGGAAGGGCGATATAGGGCGGATTTCCGATCACGACATCATATAAACTTAACGGTGTTAATTCTTTCCAGTCTTTTTCCATAAATTCCACACGTCCGGACAATCCCAGCGTTACGGCGTTCAGGCGGGCGGTTTCCACTGCGCCCGCGCTGATATCGATTCCCAAGCCTGCGGCCAGTGGCAACTCTTGCAACAGAGAGAGCAGCAGGCACCCCGTCCCTGTGCCAAGATCGAGGAGGGCGAGCGGCTTTGCTTTATCGGCGTGAGCGAGGACGCCTTCAACCAGCGTCTCACTATCAGGGCGCGGGTCGAGCGTCTCCGGCGTAACTTTGAAATCCGCGTTCCAAAAAGCGCGCACGCCGAGGATGCGCGAGACGGGTTCGCGCTTCAGCCGCCGCGTGACCATCCCTTCCAGCTGCGCCAGCGCCTCAACAGTCACTCTGCGCGACGCCTCCATCACAATATCTTCATGCCTGAGCCCTGTCGCCGCCTGCAAGAGCAGCCGCGCATCCAGTTCCGGCGTATCAATGCCGCCGGCGCGGAACCTCTCCTGCACGCCGCGCAAGGCCTCGCGCACGGTGACGGGCGCGGTTACCATGAAATGTCCGCGAGCTTTTCCGCCTGATCGTTGGAGATCAGCGGATCGATGACTTCGTCCAGACACTCACCGCTCACAATGCGGTCTATCTTGTAAAGCGTG
>JAJZFS010000019.1 GCA_021805245.1 Pseudomonadota bacterium
CCAAATTTAACTCCATTCCGGCTTATGATCCGGACTCCTTCCTCACCATCGGACTCAACCGCGCCGTCGACCTGCTGGCACAGCAGGGCAAAGGACGCGGCGGGTTCGGCACACTAAAGGAACTCGGTGCCCATCCGGACGACAACAAGCCTGTCACCATCAACAAAGGCCGCTTCGGCCCTTATATCAAGCACGGCTCCATCAATGCCACGCTGCCGAAAGATGCCGTCATTGAGGAAGTGACCCTTGAACAGGCGTTGGAACTTCTCGCAGCAAAGGCCGTAAAGCCCAAAAATAAAAAGGCAACCAAGAAAGCAACTAAAGCTTGAGTAGAAAAAAGCACCCTGGCGGGCTGCCAACAAAAGAGGCCTTGCGCAACTTCATTCATGACAGCGCAACTCCGCTCAACAAGCGCGACATTGCCCGTGCATTTTCTCTCCAAGGTCAGGACCGCGTCGCGCTGAAAGCGCTGCTGCGGGAACTGACGGAAGACGGCGCAATCGAAAAAACCGCTGGAAAATCCTACAAAGCGCCGGATTCGCTGCCGGAGACAGGGTTGGTCGAGATCGTCGGCCTTGACGCCGACGGCGAGATGATCGCTAAACCCCTGCAATGGCACGGCAAGGGCGCGCCGCCAAAAATATATGTTGCAACGCCCCTGCGCGCCGAAAGCACCCTGAACGCAGGTGACCAGATTCTCGTCAAACTCAAACGTCTGTCAAAAGATGAATACGAAGCCCGCATTCTTAAAATGCTCGACGAGGCAGCGGGGAAGATCATAGGCGTTTTCAAGCCTTATAAAGACGGCGGGTACGTCTATCCGACAAACAAAAAAATCAAAGACGATTATTTCGTTCCGCCCGCCTTCTGCAAAGGACTTGGCGAAGGCGATTTGGTCGCCGCCGAACTCTTGCCGCCCAGCGCGCAATACCCGCGCTCGAAAAAACCTGTGCGCATCGCCGAACGCATCGGCAAAAAAGACGACCCGCGCCTGATCAGCCTCATCGCCATTCACAGTCACGGCATCCCGACGGAATTTTCCACTGCCGTCCTGAAAGAAGCGGAAGGGATGGCGGAACCCACGATCGAAGGCGGGCGCGAAGATCTGCGCGCCGTGCCGCTCATCACCATCGACGGCGCAGACGCCCGCGACTATGACGATGCGGTTTTCGCCGAACCGGACATCCACCCCCAAAACGAGGACGGCTGGCATCTGATCGTCGCAATCGCCGACGTATCGTTCTATGTGCGTCCGCAAGCGGCCCTTGACAAAGAGGCTTTCAAACGCGGCAACTCCACCTATTTCGCAGACCGCGTCGTGCCGATGCTGCCGGAACGCCTGTCGAACGACCTTTGTTCGCTCATCCCGAAGGTCGACCGCGCCTGCCTCGCCTGCCATCTCTGGATTGACAAGGACGGTCGCCTGATCGCGCACAAATTCGTGCGCGGACTGATGCGCTCTGCGGAGCGCCTAACCTACGAGGAGGTCGAGAACGCCCACAAAGGCTATCCGGACGACAAAACCGGGCCGCTTCTCGAACCCGTCATCAAGCCGCTTTATAAGGCCTATAGTATCCTGAAACACGCACGGGAAGTGCGCGGGGCGCTGGAAATCGACCTGCCTGAACGCAAGGCGCTCATCGATGACAAAGGCATCGTCACCGCCATCGTTCCCCGCCAGCGCCTCGAAAGCCACCAACTTGTCGAAGAATTTATGATCCTCGCCAACGTCGCGGCGGCCGAAGCACTGGAGAAAAAAGACGCGCCGTGCCTTTACCGCGTTCACGCCAGCCCGTCTTTTGACCGGCTGGAAAACACGCGCGAATTTTTGAAAGAAATGGGCTACAGCCTGCCGAAAGCAGAACATCTCAAGCCGAAGAATATCAACCACATCCTGCATATTTCATCTGCCCGGCCAGACAAAGAGCTGATCCACACGCTCTTGCTGCGCACGCAAAGCCAGGCGGTTTACAGCCCTGACAATATCGGACACTTCGGCCTCGCGCTTGAGAAATACGCGCACTTCACATCGCCGATCCGCCGCTATGCCGACCTGATCGTTCACCGCGCGCTGGTGCGCACGTACAACCTCGGCGCGGGGGGGCTTGCAGACTTCGAGCACGAAACGCTATCTGAAATCGCCGAACATATCTCGCAAACGGAACGCCGCTCCATGGTGGCGGAACGCGATGTCATGGACCGCTTCACCGCGCAATACCTCAGCGTCAATATCGGCCGTGACTTCAAAGGACGGGTCAGCGGCGTCACCCATTTCGGACTTTTCGTGACGCTCGACGAATCAGGCGCGGACGGTCTCGTGCCCATGCGCAGCCTGCCGCGCGACTATTACATCCATGACGAAAAACGCCACGCGCTGATCGGCAAGGACAACGGCTACAGCTACCGTCTTGCCCAGTCGGTCGTTGTCCGGCTGGTCGAAGCAGACCCTCTGCGCGGTAGTACGGTCTTTGAAATGCTTGAATCCTCAGGCACCGCACCTGACAAGCGCAGGCAGCCCGGACGCGAAAAAAGCCGCGCACGGCAAGGCGGGAAAAAGCGCCCCGATGGCGGAAAAGATAAAAACCGCAAAAACCGGTCTCCAAGAAAAAGGCGCTAAAGCCGGAAGTGAGAAAATTTCGGGAACCGGACAGGCCGGCTCCCGGAATTCAATCACTTCACGTTTTCTTTATTGGAGCAGTTTCTCCCTTCAAGGAAGTCGGTCGCGCAGGCGAAATCATTGTAATTCGCCGGAGCGAGCTCCGCATTTCCTCCCGCAGCAGGCGTGATATTCGCCAAGTCTGCAGGATTATTGCTTCCTCCCGCAGCAGGCGTGATATTCGCCATATTTTCCGCAAGAGAGACGCCACTTCCAGAGGACCCGCCGATGCTCAAGATAATATCCCCAGCCTGCGTCGGGGAAGGTTCAAACGGCGGATCATAGTTAATTGTCCTGTCAGCAACGGAAATGATCGGACGGTGCAGCGGACCAATCTGAAGGTTTGCACCATAGAGATCCGAAATAAAGTTCGGCGGAGAAATCGTCAACGTACCTGGAGCGTAACCGATCGTATAATCCGTATCGACCGCGCCTGAGGCCGTCAGCGTATTCTTATACGTACCCACATTCGAGGTGAACGCCGTTCCGGATATCACGGTCGGCTGCGTCGTCAGGCTCGCCGCCGTGTCACCGTTCACAAAACCGCTATAGCTTACGCCCAGCGCCGGTGCCGCGCCGCCATATGTCATCGCCTCATCGTCTGCCTTGATTGTCAGCGCAACAGGCGTCACCTTCAGCGTGCCGTTCACGTATGTGAACGTGTAGTTTTGCGCACTCAGAGAGCCGAATGCCGAAATCACATAGTCACCGACGTGTGATCCGGAGCCCGCCGTCCCGTTATAGGCCGTCGCCTTCGTGCTCAGGTTCACGGTACCGCTCACCACGCTAATATTGTCGCCTTTCACCAACCCGCTGATTTGATCTGTCAGTGTCGGCAGGGTCGATGCGCCATAAGACATGGTCTTGTCATCCGCCGCTACCGTCAGCGCGCGCTGCGTCACCGTGTAGTTGGCCGCCGCGCCGCCGAACGTGTAGTTGCCCGCGTCGGCGCCGCTCAGCGTCCCGTTCACCGTCTCGCCGTACGTGCCGGCGTCGAGGTTCCCGCTCGTGCTGTATTTCGTGTTCTGCAGCGCCACCGTCCCGGACGCGTTCACCACGTCGTTCTTGATGATGTTGCCGAACGTCCCGACCGTCCCGAGGTTCAGGACGTCGCCGTAAACCGACGTCCCGTTCGACAGCGCCGCCGTCAGCGCGCGCTGCGTCACCGTGTAGTTGGCCGCCGCGCCGCCGAACGTGTAGTTGCCCGCGTCGGCGCCGCTCAGCGTCCCGTTCACCGTCTCGCCGTACGTGCCGGCGTCGAGGTTCCCGCT
>JAJZFS010000005.1 GCA_021805245.1 Pseudomonadota bacterium
TATTCCGCAAGAGAGAGAAAAATTGACAGAAGTCCCGTTCTGCCCGATAAAGGACGGTACCAAGCGCCCGTAGCTCAATTGGATAGAGTGTTGGCCTCCGAAGCCAAAGGTTGTGGGTTCGACTCCCGCCGGGCGCGCCATCATCCCTCTCGGCGCCGCTTTACCGTTCGTAATATCCGTATTTTCCGCAGAAGAGCGACATGTGGCGGCCATGCTTGAATTCCGTGATCATGTTCCAGTCGGTAATGACCTCGCCGGCGCGCTTGTCGTATTTGCGCCGCTCGTCAACGGTTAAAAACGCTTCCTGCAAAGTATCGTTGATAAAATTGACGTCTTTCTCGTTGTGAAGATCGAGGAGCGGCTTGCCGTCGAGGCGTATCGCCAGCAGCCGGTGGAGCCCTGTTTTCACCAGGGGACGAAAATCGTGATCGCTGACATAAACGAAATTGTAATATTCAAAGGCATAAGGGAAAACGGTGCTTGCCGTTTTCAGCACATCGGGGGAATAGGTCGAGTTGTAGGTCATCACGCCGCCCGGCAGAAGGTGCTGCTTTGCGATGCGCAGGAACTGCTGCGACAGGAGATTGGTGCTGTAGGTGCGCCAGTACCATGTGGTGTTCATGACGATCATGTCGTATTTTTCGTCCGGATGGCGCTTGAGCCAGCGGCGGCCGTCGTCAACATAAATATGTATGCGCGGGTCTTTGAGGATCGGGGCAATCTCGGGATAATCCTGAATAAGCTTTAAATAGCCGGCATTGATTTCCACCACATCCATGTGTTTGAAGCCCGGAAAGCCGGAGAGGATGCGCGCCCATGCGCCGCTGCTGAGGCCGATCTCGAGTATCCTTGCGGGATGCGGCTTGATGGCCGCCAGAATAAAGAGCCGCTGCAAGCCGTTGCTGTTGACGGCGGGGTCTATGTTTGTCCGGCCGTCATAGACGTTTTCGCCGTAAGTATAATCGCCGCCGGACCCCGGATGGGCGCTGTGAATGATGCCCGCGCGCGTTTCGATGACGTGCCGCAGCGTCGAGTGCGGCGGAATGCACGCTATCATGCTTGCCAGGAGGTTGGGCAGGAAGAACGCGCCGGAAGCGGCGATCACGACCAGCGCCGAAACGGCGGTAACCTTTCCGTTATTTTCCTTCGCGATGCAAATGAAGCCGAGCAGACAGGTCAGGACGCCCATCAGCACCATGGCCGTTTGCAGGCTGACGTGGTTCACAATCCAGTATCCGGTCACCAGCGGCCCCAAGGTCGCGCCGACGATGTTCATGAAGTACACGCGGGAGACGGACTTTCCCACCTTGCCCGGTGTCGGCGTCGCGCCGAGATGGTGCACGATCGGAAAAACGACGCTCTTGAGCAGCGCGCACAGGTAAATAAACAGGATGACGCTATAATGGAGTTTCGGTATCGGCGCGATGAACGGGCCGATGATGTCCAGCACGCCGCCGAGCAACAACGCCTTTCCGGCTACCGTATAAAGCTTCGTTGTCTTCTTGCAATAATCGCTGCCGATCATGGCGCCGCGCGCAATGCCGACCAGATAAATCATCAGCACGAACGAAAAGGCCCACGGTATCGCTTGTCCGGCATACCCGACGTAGCGCATCCAGAGGATTTCCTGACTCAGGCTCAGAAACCCCACGCACATCGACAAAATCCACGCGAAAATCATGCCGATCTCCGTAACGTCATATAGACGGTGCCGGCCACGAAGAAGTTGACGAGCGCGGCGACGACGATAACCTCTTTCAGAGTCAGGAAAATGAAGCTCATGCTGGCGAGGCCGCAGCCGGTCGCGGCGCCCAGCGTGTTGAGGCAGTACAAAGTGCCGGTCGAAACGCCGATGTTCTTGTATGTTCTCAGGCAATAAGTGACCAGCATCGGCAGGGTCGCGCCCATCAGGATAGTCGGCAACAGCAGGGTCACAAAATTGACGGCCGCCAGCGTGAAGCGCCCGTCAAGGATGAATATATTCGACACCCACGGCAGCAAATGCGGGCTGGCGAGGCCGAAGATGCCGATGGAAAGCTCCGACAAGGCGAACAGCGGCACGATGTTGTCGAACCATTTGTCCGCCGCCCATCCTCCGGCCAGCGCGCCGAGCCCGAGCCCCATCATGAAGACGGACACGATGATCGTGGTCGATTCAATGTCCGTGCCGAATGAAAAATAGAGAATGCGGTGCCAGCACACCTGATAGGCCAGCGCCGCGGCGCCGGACAAGAAGAACAGCCCTTCCACAATTTGCAGGAGGCCCCACGCGGGTGCGCCCGGTGCGGCGGGCTCTTGCGTCTTGGTTTCCATTTTTTAAAGTTCCCGACCCTCTGCACCGACTATATCGTGAATCCCTATCATCTGATAGAACGATTTTACCCTTCCGCCGCTATTAAATTGAATAGTTGATGCGTTGGCATAAAATAATGGCCAGCCTGCCATGTCGGTGCCGAAGTCGCCAGAGACCATCGGGAATGCGCCTTCTCTCCATACCGGCGCGGAGCAAAGCGTGAAATCCCATTTTGCCAGTGCGCCTGCCGCGCCGAAAACGGGCGCGCCGTGCATCCTTCTGCCCCGTCCAAATGCGGCCTGTGAGTGAAGGGCGCTGAATTTTCATAGAAGACCCCGCGCGATAAACAGGCAAGACCAAAACCCTATTTTGTGCTTTGATCGGAGACGGGCAAATTGCGGCAAGGAAGGGGAGAGCAGCCATGCGGTTCAATGCTCCGTTTTTCAAGACAGTCGGTCTTTATCTGGTGGCCATGGCGACGATTCTCGCGCTGATGTGGCTGGCGCTGAATGCGTTCTCGCCCGGCGCGGGCACCGATCTGATCCGCGGGGTCGCGGCGATCCTCAATATCGACATCCCCGACAGCATGGTCTCCAGCAGCGCGACGCTGCGCGGGGCGTTTTTCGTCTCGGTCCTGACACTTCTGGGCGTGATGATCCTGATCGTCCACGTCGTCTTCGAAGCGCGGGTGACCGAGCATCTGATCGTCCCGAAAGTCAATCTGGTGACCTCGCGGCGCGGCGCGTGGAGCAACAGCTGGGCGCCGGGGCGCGAGCATATCCTCGTCCGGCTGGTCAATTTCCAGGGCGGGGATCTGGTCGACGTGGACATCGCCTGCGTCGTCAGCGTCGAGGAGAAAAACGTCGGCAAGGACGGCGACGAAGACCGCTTCATCTGTTATTTCCCCGTGCCCGCCGAGGCGGTCACGCCCGCCAGGGCGCTGGTGCTCGAAGACCGCGCGCCGTGGTCCATCTCCATTCCGCCGGACGTGAAGCTGGGCAATTCGCTCGCGCAAGACTATAAACTCGATCTGGGCAAGCCGATCGTGGACTCCTTCGCCAAAGCCAAGGGGCGCAAGCTGGTCTCCTGCAAGCGCAAGCTGGAAATTCTGATCAAGGGCATGGATGTGGATTCATACGCCGGCTTCGTCGTCCTGCGCCGGATCGATCTGGACGAACAAAGCGAAGGCGGCATCTATACCCTGCACCTGCACAAGGGCGCGTTCAAATCCCTGCCGCTGCGGGTCAGCTCCGCCGCGGACGTGGAGCAATACGTTCCCGTCGCGGGGTGGAGCTAAAAGCTAGCGCTGCGGCTTGTGCGGCGGTTTGGGGGATGTCCTGACGCCGCCCGCGGCCTGTTTTTCCAGCGATCGTTTCATGTAGTCCAGCGCCGTGCCGAGGTTGGCCTGCGTCCAGGCCAGCGGCATGTTGTCGTTGGGAACGTATGCGCCGGTTTTTGAATCTTCCATGTAGTGGGCTTCGGCGCATTTTCCGGGCCCGACGGGGGCGTTGTCTCCGGTCAGCTGCGTCAGGCTGCGGTTGAAGAAATAGGTCTGCTTTTCGAGGTCTTGCGGATCGCCGCTCTTGAGATAGCGCCGCCCGTA
>JAJZFS010000043.1 GCA_021805245.1 Pseudomonadota bacterium
CCACTGTTATAGGTATAAAAAGCCAACTCTGCAAGGTTCTGCGTTTAAATATCAATATGGGAATAAATAATAATTATAGCAATTATATATCGTCGCCCGCGGAATGCCGATCTGCCGCAGCGTGCCCGACACGCCAAGAACCGATTGCTCCACCGCGCTCCGGCTCTCGTCTTTCTGTCTCATCTTCGTTCCTTTCGGTCCTCTAACGAGCCAGATTTATCACCTTATGAAATCCCCATCAACTGTTCAACTTGTCCTGACGGGGTACAGCTCATGTTTTCAACAGAAAAGAACATGAAGTAAACAAATATATTTTATTGTTTAATATCAAATAGATATATTATTTATACAAGTTATAGAAATACAGATATTTCCCCGCGCAAAAAATTCTATATACTCTGCGCAATGAGCAAATCACACTTCTATACGCGGCGGATATACAGCCTTTTCGGCTTCAGGAAAGCCTCTTATTTCTGGCTGCAAACGCAACTCCACCGCCAACTTTTCGTTCGCTGGTTCGACTTTGTGGATGAGGTGCTACCGCAGGGCGTGACCGAGCTCTATAAAATCCGTCTGGTCATGCGGCCCGCCTTCCGCTTCATGAATCCGCAGTTTTGCGCCGCCGACAGAGTAAAGGCCCTTACCAGCCACTACGCACTGTTCAATGAGAAATTCCCCTCCATCACGCGGCTGGCCATGATGCGAGAGAACGCGGGGTATAAACTTGCTGAAATCGAGGGCAAAAGCGGCAAGAAATACGTCTTTGAAACGAGAGACTACGTCACCAAGGAAGGCGTTATCAGGGTCGTCTTCATAGATGTCGATACGGGATTCACCCTTGCGCATCTCGCGGGCGTTTTAGCGACAGATACCAACGGCAGGCGTGTTTTTTATATCGGGATGCTGCGCGGCCCGGGACAGAAGGTTCTCGACAGCAAGGAAATCGTCGTCAAAGTCACGAAAGACCTGAGCGGCCTGCGTCCGAAACAGGCCGTGCTGCATGCCGCCGCCGCGCTCGCGGAATGGCTCGGCGCAGAAGAAATGGTCGCGCCCGCATCAGACAAGGAAATCGCCATGAAAAATCTCTTGAAGGGGCACAAGGTTCTCGCCAACCACGACCCCTTCTGGCAAGAATTCGCGCCGGAACCCGCCGCTGACGGTCTTTACCATCTGCCGCTGCCGCTGCCGCGCCGCGCCGAATCCGAAGTGCAGCAAAAGCGCCGCAAGGACTGGCGCGCGCGCTACGCGCATATAGATCATTTTTCGGCGGAAATTAAAAGCACGCTAGAAGCTCTTTCAGAAGGAAAAAACGGCGATGTTTGACCCCCTCCCAATAAATTGATCCAAAAGATCGTAGAGTCTGCTATACATACCCGCCATAAGGCCAAATGGGCCACGCAGTGGAATACCTATACCATTATATAATCCCGTTTTCACACCTTCATCAAATAACCCCGTATGTGGAGGTTTTACGCCCCCTTTTTCTCTCAATTTTTCCCACTTAAAGGCGCTCCCAGCTGAGAACACATTTGCTACCGCATTGGCTCTCTGAACCTACATGCACGGCGTCACGCTCGACTTCTCCCGGCCAGGCAATGTATCTCCATTACCAAAGCATCATCTGCTGTCTGTTAAATGCTTTTGAAACGCTCGACCAGCGCCACGCGACATTTTTCGATCAATGCCTTGTCGGCTGTCTCCATTTCTTTTTCCAGTAGCGCCATGTCCGGTGAGCCAGCGAGGACGATGGGCTCTTTTGGCGCACGGCCAACCATGGAAAAATAATCGTGAAACTTCCAGTTGCCACCATGCAGGTTATTGCTGAGCCTTACCCACACGGCAGGAATGCCGAAAGCATCTGCCGCGACGAGACCGTGCAGGCTGGAGGAAGCGATATAATCGCAGGAGCGAATTTTCCTGATCGTACCAAGAAGATCTGGATCACCGAGATCGATGAAAAGCGATGATGGCGTTTTCAGCATCTCGGCTACGGCGGGTAACTGTCGATCAGACACATGTGGAATAATTCCGAATTTATAGCGCGCATCTTTAAAAGGTTTCGCATCGAACCGGTTGATCAGCAGACCTGGATCTCCGATGGCCGCGATCTCCGGTAGCCCGAGCGCGTCCGCCGTCAGATGCCCGCGCACACCCGCAATATCCAGCAGGCTCGTGCTGTGACGCAAGGGGCCAAAAGCGCCCGATCCCCAGACGATAATCGGACTGAAGCGTGCGCGCAGGATGCGCTTCCATTTTTTCTTGATAATTTTTGAAAAGACGCTACCGACGGCGGTCATATCGCACATGTCTATATTGGCGTAGAGAGCCGGCCTAAGGAATTCGGACAGAGAGATAAGTGGATTTTCTGCCTGAAAGCGGCGAGGATACCGCATAACAGGAGGCAGAAGTATGACAAAACGGACGCGCCGGACGCACTCACCGGCATTCAAGGCAAAGGTGGCATTGGCGGCCATCAAGGGGGACAGGACGCTGGCCGAACTGGCGCAACAGTTTGATGTCCACCCGAACCAGATTGGGGCGTGGCGGGAGCAACTGCTGGAAAGGGCAGCGGGGATCTTTGGCGGCCCTGCGGCGGGGGATGCGTCTGCACCGGTCGACCTGAAGGAGCTGCACGCCAAGATCGGCCAGTTGACGCTGGAGAACGATTTTTTAGCCGGCGCGCTCGACAAGGCGGGATTGCCGAGCGCAAAGAAATGATCGACCGGGGCCATGCGCTGCCGCTGAAGCGGCAGGCGGAGGTTCTGCGGCTCAGTCGCAGTACGCTCTACTACCGTCCACGCCCTGTGCCTGCGGCCGATCTGGAGATCATGCGCCGGCTCGACCGGCTGAGCCTAGATTTTCCGTTTGCCGGCAGCCGGATGATGCGCGGTTTTCTGCGGGCCGAAGGCATCAGGATCGGGCGTTGCCATGTTGCCACGCTGATGCGACGGATGGGCATAGAGGCCCTGTATCGGCGGCCGAATACGTCGAAGCCGGCACAGGGGCATCGGATTTTCCCCTATCTGCTACGGGGGATGAAGATCGACCGGCCCAATCAAGTGTGAGCGATGGACATTACCTACATTCCGATGGTGCGCGGCTTCGTCTATCTGGCAGCCGTGGTCGACTGGTACAGCCGGCGCGTATTATCCTGGCGGCTGTCGATCACCATGACGGCGGACTTCTGCCTGGAGGCGGTGGAAGAGGCTTTGATGAAGCACGGCAAGCCAGACATCTTCAACACCGACCAAGGCAGCCAATTCACCGGCGGCGACTTCGTCGGCCTGCTGACGGCCAACCGCATCGCGATCAGCATGGACGGCAAAGGGTCGTGGCGGGACAACGTCTTTGTCGAGCGGCTGTGGCGTTCGGTCAAGTACGAGGACGTCTATCTCAAAGCCTATGACAGCGTGACGGCGGCGCGGACATCGCTCGGCCGCTATTTCGACTTCTACAACCGCCGCCGGCCGCATTCTGCTCACGGTGAAAGAACGCCGGACAGGGCCTACTTTGACAACCTGCCAGCGGCGGTGGTAGCATGATCTCTATCGCCATAGTGGGGATTTCTCCGGTCGGGCTGCGCCCTCTCTACAAAATCCCCACTATGGCGATATCGGAAAACAACCGGCAGACGATCCACTTATCTTTCGCCGGATACTGTCCAAACAAATCAGGCCGGCTCTGTCCGAGACGTTGCCGCCCGTCAGAATAAAATGCAAAGGAACGCCGTTTGCATCGACTGCCATGTGTATTTTCGTGCTCAGACCGCCTCGGGAACGCCCCAAAGCCTCGTTTTGATTCCCCCTTTTCCGCCTGCGGCCTGCTGGTGGACGCGCACGATGGTTGAATCTATCGACACGTATTCGTT
>JAJZFS010000008.1 GCA_021805245.1 Pseudomonadota bacterium
CGTCGCCGAAGAACGACAAGCGCCACGCGCGGTCGTCCAGGTGCGCGGGAAAAATCTCCACCACGTCGCCGCGCACGCGGAACGTGCCGCGCTGGAAATCAATATCGTTGCGCGTATATTGTATCTCGACGAATTTTTGCAACAGTTCGTTGCGGTCGATCGTATCGCCGACGCTCAAATTCAAAATCATCCGCTGATAGGTCTCGACGTCGCCGATGCCATAGATGCACGACACGCTGGCGACGACAATGGTGTCTTTGCGTTCCAAAAGCGCGCGCGTCGCGGCGTGGCGCAGGCGGTCGATTTGCTCGTTGATGCTGGCGTCTTTTTCGATGAAGGTGTCCGTCTTCGGCACATAGGCTTCCGGCTGGTAGTAATCGTAATAGGAAACGAAGTACGCAACCGCATTGTTGGGAAAAAATTCCAGCATCTCGCCGTAAAGCTGCGCGGCCAAGGTCTTGTTGGGCGCGAGGAGCAGCGTTGGCCGTTGCACCGCCTCGATCACTTTCGCGATGCTAAAAGTTTTCCCCGAACCCGTCACGCCGAGCAACACCTGATTGCGCTCGTTCTGCCGCACGCCCTCGACCAACTGCGCGATCGCGGCGGGCTGGTCTCCCGCCGGCGTGTAGTCCGTGACAAGCTGGAACGTATCATCAGCCATGTTAGCGATGATGACGGTGGTGTTTTTTGTGCGGCGTGGATCGCGCGCAAGGGTAGGCGCTCGAGAGCGCCATCGCCACAGACGGCGCGGCGATAAACGGGCCAAGTTGCGGATTCTTCTCCAGATAGACAGCCACCGCCACAGCCGCTTTGTCCAGCGGCAACTGGCGCGGCAGGCAGAAATCGACCGCCGGTTCAGTGCCAAGCGACTGAAGCATGAACTGATAATCGATCACGCCCGCGACATAGTGCATGCAGCTTTCGACGTTCACGGATTTATGGCTCGCGCATTCCCGCAACAGATCGTTCCCCGTCACGTAGGCGGCTGTGGCCGGAGTGGCGGAAAGACATAAACATGCCAACCACAGGCAAAAAGGAACAGCAGTCGGAAAACGGACGGATTTCATTACATAACCATATTTTTAAGATGTGGCTATTCTTAATGCTATTTTAGTATTGTTGCAATAATCTTTATTCAACTAGTATAGGCTCTTTAGAGGCTTGCCGTTTGAAAGGATATACCATGCGCAAAATCATATCACGTTCGACAACTGGCCTGTTGTTCGCTTTTGCCCTGGTTCCAGCCGGCACGCTGCAAGCGCAAGCGGCGGTTATCAACGCTGCGGGAGCCGCGACCTTACAAAAGCTGGTGAGCGAAGACATGCAATGGCGTGAGGATATGACAAAAGTCGTCGGCAGCGGCCTGACCATGAAGGGAAAAATTTCCGTCACGCCGGAAAAGGATTTTTATACCGTCACCCTGCCGCACCTCGTACAGCTTGTCGGAACGAAAGGCCGGGTAGACGTCGGCACCGTAGTCCTCCATGCCATTCCGGGCGACACGCCGGACTCGTGGGAAGTCGAGGGCACACTGCCCTCCTCCATGACCTTCATCGACAGCAAAAACGTGCCTCAGGCCCGCATCGACATTGGCGAGCAGCATTTCTCGGGGACATGGTTCCCGTCCATGGACTTGTTCCCGAAATTCAAAGCCGCGTTTAAAAATATCAAGCTCGACACGCTCGGCAAAGAAAAACTCACGGTCACGATCGCCGACGTTCGCTCTTTGGTCGACCTGAAGAAAAACGCCGACAGCAACAGCTGGAACGGCAGCGCCGACTTCAAGATATCCGACATCACGATTCACGCGCCCGGAAAAGCCCCTTTCACGCTGAAGATCGCAAAGGCTTCTTCCGACAGTGTCTACGACAAACTGGACATCCAGCATGCAAGCGACCTGAAAGCCGCCATGAAGGACGCCATGAAAGAGAACATGCCGAAAACGCAACAGGAAAAAATGGAATTCATCTCGAAGTTCCTGTTCAGCCCACCCATCACGGCCAACGGCATTCTCAGCAAGGTTGAATTCGACGATCTGTCCGTGCATATCGCAGCCACGAAAGAAGAACCGTCCCACCGGTTCTCCGTGCACCGTCTGTCCATCGCCGCCGGCTCGCAGGACACGGAACAGAAAAAAAGCCGCGTCCGCATCACGGCCTCAGTCGTCGGCCTCAACGGGTCGTTTCCCGCATCTCCGGCCACGGACCTCATTCCCCGCGACGTCAATCTGGATGTCACGCTCGGCAATCTGCCCCTCAAGGAGGTCAGTGATATATTTTTGGGCTCCATGCAAAGACTCGCCACCATACCGCCCGAAGATGTCACGGCGCGGAAAGCGGCGGCGGCGGAAATGCGCGCCCGCGAGCTTATGCTGCCTGGCCTGATGGAAAGAGCGGGCACGACGTTCTCCGTCAAAGATACCTATGCACGGAACGAGAACCTTGCCCTCCGGCTCGATGGAAATATCTACGCCAATTCTGTCGCCGCCTCGGGCGCGGTCGGAAAAATGACCCTGTCGATTATCGGTCTGGACTCCCTTATCCAAAAGATGAAAAAAGAGGCGCTAAAGCCGGACTCCGATCCGCAGCTGCTGGTCTATCTCGGCGAACTGGCCTCGTTGAAAAAGAAGGGCATCAAGGTCAACACCGGCGGCGAAAGCGCGCTCGCATATATCCTCGAGTTGGCGAAAGACGGAAGCGTTGTACTCAACGGCAAGATCATCCGCTCGTCGGCAGCGGCGCAAATGGGCATGACCGAGCCGCCGGCACAGGGCGCGCCGCAAACGAACCAGCCTGCGCTTACGCCGCAACAGCAGCTGGCACCGCTGCTGCAAGTGCCGCAGGACTACAAGTACCCCGAACCCGCCATGCCCTGATGCCTTCACGGGAAGACGCGGACTTTCTCAGGCAACGCGCGACGGCTTTTGACGAAGTTTTGTCGCTGGTGGAAGCGCGTCGCAATGCCGCCACGCCCGTCCTCACCCTGCAGCTTGCCGAAAAATCGCCCGACACGCTGCGCGCAGGGGCGGCAAAAGACGTTTGGGTGTTGTTCCACGGCGGCATCCGGCATCTCAAAAACGGCGCGCCCGAGGGGCAGCCGGGCTCCATGGCAGAGGCCGTCGCGCGCGTCAGCCTGCGCGCCAGCCCCTTCGCCGCCGCGCTCGGCATCCCCGCGCCGCAATTCGAACAGGTCCCCTTCGGCGTCGACTATACCGACGGGCGCGACGCAACGTTTTTTCTCTGCCACCGGCTCGTCGAAGCCGCGGAAAGCGACTTCCCCAAAAGCCGCCAGATCATCCAGAAAAAAATTCTCGATGAAAAACCGTCCGTTGAAGAGTTGAAAGAGCAGATGGCGCTGTCCTTCAACGTGCTCGCCGAGGTTTATACCGGCATCTGCGCGGAGATGAAAGAATCACTAAACGCCCTGTCCGGCTAGGCCTTACGCCGCCAGATAAGCAAGGACGGAATTCAGCCGCTGCCGCCCCGCCGCCGTCGCGCAAATATGATTGGCGCTGACCTCGATCATCTTTTCGTCAATGAGGGTTTTCAGGCGGACGGGATCGATAAGGCCTTCGGGCAGCGCCGTACCCTCTTTGAGGCGCAAGCCCATCAGCAAAGCCTCGCGTCCGCGCTCCGCCGCATCTATTTTTTCGAAGGGATGCGCGCCGTGGCCGTTCTCGTCCACGCGCTTCAACCAGACATCCGGCGCACGGTGCGCGCGTGTCGCCCATTTATCGTTGTCGATCGTCAGACGTCCGTGCGCGCCGGGGCCGATGCCCGCGTAATCGCCGTAACGCCAGTAAACAAGATTGTGCCGCGATTCTTCCCCTGCGCGCGCGTGGTTGGAGATTTCGTAGGCGGACAGACCCTTGGCATCCATCATCTCCTGCGTGAGTTCATACATATCGGCGCATACGTCTTCGGACGGCGTGACGAGATCGCCACGCTGATGCAGGGTGTGGTATTGCGTCCCTTCCTCGATGGTGAGCTGATAAAGCGACATATGCCCCGCACCGAGGCCAAGCGCCTCCGCCAGTTCCCGTTTCCAGTCCGCAAGGCTTTGGTCGGGCCGCGCGTAAATCAGATCGAACGAAAAGCGGTCGAAAATTTGCGCCGCCAGCTTCACCGCTGCGACGGCCTCCGCTGCCGAATGCTGCCGCCCGAGTTTTTTCAAATCCGCATCGCGCAGCGACTGCACGCCCAACGAAACACGATTGACGCCAGCCGCTTTAAAACCGCGCAGTTTTTCCGCCTCGACCGAGGTCGGGTTCGCCTCCAGCGTAATTTCCGCGGTGGCGGGCAGTCCCCACAGCTTGTCCGCTTCGTTGATAATCGCGGCCACCGTTTCCGGCTCCATCAGCGACGGCGTGCCGCCGCCAAAAAAGATCGATTCAATCTGCCGCACGCCGGTTTTTTCACTGTAAAATCGCATCTCGCGCAAATAGGCGTCGCGCCAGTCCGGATGGTTGATGCGCTCGCGCACATGGCTGTTGAAATCGCAATACGGGCATTTGAATTTGCAAAACGGCCAGTGGATATAAAGCGCTAATTGATTCAAGCTTCCTCCGGAAGCGGGCGGAAGCATTTATCCATCATCTTGCCGAACGCATCGGCGCGGTGGCTGATCTTGTTTTTCTCCGCGTCCATGATCTCGCCATAGGTGAGATTGCGCCCCTGCGGCATGAAGATCGGATCATAGCCGTGACCCTGAGCGCCGCGCGGCGGCCAGACGATCATCCCGTGCGCGAAGCCCTCGACCGACTCACAATGACCATCCGGCCAGCACAACACCAGCACGCTGGTGAAGTGCGCTTTTTTATCCGGATTATCGCCCATCTCTTCATGCACGCGCTCCATCGCCATTTTGAAGTCGCGGCCGTTTTCGGTTTCCGCCCAGTCGGCGGAATAAACGCCCGGATCGCCGCCGAGCGCCGAGATGAACAAACCGCTATCGTCCGCCAGCGCGATTTTTCCGGTCGCATTGGCGACGAATTTAGCCTTCAACAACGCGTTTTCAATGCAGGTCGTGCCGGTTTCCTCCGGCGATTCCAGCCCGTGATCGGCCGCGGAGGAGAGCTTTATATCCAGCCCCTCGCGCTTGAACATTTCCTGCAGTTCGAACAATTTCCCCTTGTTGTGCGTGGCGACGACCAGTTCGCCGCCCGAGAATTTACGCGTCATGCCAAAGCCTTCCGTTGCCGTTCGACCAGTTCGCCAATGCCTTTGCGGGCGAGTTTCATCAAATCCAGAAACTGCTCTTCGCTGAAAGCGCGGTGTTCCGCCGTGCCCTGCACTTCGATGAGACCGCCCTTGCCGGTCATCACGAAATTGGCGTCGGCCTCGGCGTTCGAGTCTTCAGCGTAATCCAAATCCAGCACCGCCAAGCCTTGATACAGTCCGCACGATACCGCCGCGACTTCATCAACGATCGGGCTTTGTTTCAGTGCGCCGATTTTGAGCAGATGCGCACAAGCCTGTTGCAACGCGACGTAGGAACCGGTGATCGCCGCCGTGCGCGTGCCGCCGTCAGCCTGAATCACGTCGCAATCAAGCGTGATTTGCGTTTCGCCCAGTGCGGACAAATCCACCACGGCGCGGAGCGCCCGGCCGATCAGCCTTTGGATTTCCTGCGTGCGGCCGGATTGTTTGCCCCGTGCCGCCTCGCGGTCTGTGCGCGTGCCGGTCGAGCGCGGCAGCATGCCGTATTCTGCCGTCACCCAGCCCTTGCCTTTGCCCTTCAGCCATGGCGGGAGCCTTGTCTCGACCGTCGCAGTGCACAGCACGTGCGTATTGCCGAACCGCGCCATGCACGAGCCTTCGGCATGCTGCGAGAAGCCGGGTTCCAAAATGATGTCGCGGAGCTGGTCGGGAGCACGTCCTGAAGGGCGCATGGGTTTCATCCTTTTATGTAAAAATAATGACTCGATATATTGATCTTTAACACTTCTCCTCCATATATTGGAAGCATGATCGACGATTTGCCTATCAAAGAACTGAACGACCGCACGCGGCAGATCCTGCGGCTGGTAATCGACGCCTATGTCGAAACCGGCGAACCGGTCGGCTCGAAGCTGATCTCAGAACGGCTTGGCATGAAGCTCTCGCCCGCCACCATCCGCCATGCCATGGTCGAACTGGAAGAGCTGGGGCTGCTCTATTCGCCGCATGTCTCCGCCGGACGGCTGCCGACGGACTCGGGGCTGACCGTCTTTGTCGAGGGGCTGATGGAGGTCAGCGATATCGCCGCGCCCGACCGCCAGAAGATCGAGCGCGAGATGGCGGACGTCAAAGGCCAGTCCCTGCCGCAGATTCTCGAACAAACCAGCCGTTTTCTCTCCGGCCTCTCCTCCTGCGCGGGGCTGGTCGTCGCGCCGAAGGCGGAAAACCCGATCAAGCAAATCCAGTTCGTGCTGCTCTCGCCCGGGAGCGCGCTTGCCGTGCTGGTGACAAGCTCCGGCGTGGTCGAAAACCGCATGATGGACCTGCCGCCGGAAATCACCGTGACGGAACTGCAACGCGCCTCCAACTACCTCAACGCCCACATCGCCGATAAAACCCTGCAGGAAGCGGCGGCACAAATCAAAGTGGAACTGCAACATCAGAGAACACAACTCGATGCGCTCACGGAAAAGGTTGTCTCCGCCGGCATCGCCAGCATCGGCACGCCTGAATCGGGCGGGCATGTCTTTATCCGCGGACAGGCGAACTTGTTGGAAGACGTGACGGCGATCGAAGATCTCGACCGCATCCGCACCCTTTTCGAAACGCTCGAAGCCAAGGAAACCATGCTGAAACTGCTGGAAGCGACTGCGGAAGGCGACGGGGTGAAAATCTTCATCGGCTCGGAGAACAAGCTCTTCGGCAACTCCGGCTGTTCGCTCGTCATCTCGCCCTACAAGAATCAGGACGCGCAGGTGATCGGCGCGATCGGCGTCATCGGCCCGACGCGCCTCAACTACGGGCGCATCATCCCCGTGGTCAATTACACCTCGCAAATCATCGGAAAGATTATCGGCTAACGGCTTTGCGCAACGACCGCGCAATCACGGTCAGCCAGCCCAGCATTAACAACGTACCGCCAACAGGCGCAAACACGCCGGCAGCCGTAATGCCAAGGCCGTATTTGAGCGCCAGCGAGCCGGAAAAAAAGAGCGTTCCGGCGGTAAAGCAGGCCATGGCGGCGCGCGCGATTTTGTCTTCTGCCTCCCAGCACAGGAGCAGAATACCGTGTACCAAGGCATAGTTCGCGCCCATCCGGACAATCGCTGCGGCATGCGGGTCTTTCACCGCATGCGCGGCCAAAGCGCCGCCCGCCACGCCCCAAAAGCCGAACACCCCCGCGAGAACCCGTATAACCCGTGTCGGAAACATTGATAACCTTTCGTTTTGCCGCTTTAGCGTCCTTTATTTTTTAGCCCGATCTGTTATATAAAAGGAATAGGCTTATCATTGACACTATGAAAATAACTGAGGATTCGAGATGACTGAACCCGAAGAAGTTCCCGAAGAAGCTCCTGCTACGGAAGCCGCCGCCCCCGAAGCAAATGCGGGAAACACGGCGTATGCACAGCCGCGCCCCGATCCGGGAGATCCGAACGGGCCGACACTGCAAGAGGCGCTGCAACAGGTCCGCGTGCTCGGCCAAGAAATCGCGGACATGAAAGACAAGATGTTGCGCGTGATGGCGGATGCGGACAACACCCGCCGCCGCTCGGAACGCGACCTCAGGGATACCGCCAAATTCGCCGTTACCGCCTTTGCCCGCGACATGCTCTCCGTCTCGGACAACCTGAAGCGCGCGCTCGAAGCCATCCCCGCCGACCAGCTTGAAACGAACGCACAGCTCAAAACGATCTATGAGGGCGTCGAGGCGACGGAGCGCGAGCTGATGCGCGCAATGGCGAAAAATGGCATCACCAAGATCGAGCCGCTCGGCCAGAAGTTCGACCCCAACATGCACGAAGTCATCTTCGAGATTCCCTCCATGGACAGCGAACCGGGGACCGTTCTGCAAGTCGTCGAAACCGGCTACATGATTCATGAACGCCTGCTGCGCCCCGCGCGTGTCGGCATCGCCAAAAACGAAGGCGCGCCGCCCGCACCGGAGAGCGGCGGCATCGTCGATCAGGAAGTTTAAAAAAGAAAACCAGAGAGTCTGTAAGCCGGGTTCTGTCCCCTTGCGGGGGATGACCATTCATCTGCGATGCGCGTTGCCGCGCACCTCTAGCAGCCGACCCGGAAGATGAGACCGAAAACAGTCTTGCCCCCCGGAAACGAATTTCCTTCAGGCGTATCTTCCCTATTTGGCCTTGCTCCCGGTGGGGTTTACCCTGCCAACCTTGTTACCAAGACTGCGGTGCGCTCTTACCGCACCTTTTCACCCTTGCCTTCCGGAGAAGGCGGTATATTTTCTGTGGCACTTTCCCTGCGGTCGCCCGCGCCGGACGTTATCCGGCACCGTGTTTCCGTGGAGCCCGGACTTTCCTCAAGCTTTCGCCTGCGGCCATCCGACTCTCTGGTTGGCGAGACTTTACCCCACCGCCCTGCAAAAAGCAATGTTTTTATGGAATTATTTTGGGCGGCAATCCGGAGCTTTCGGGCGCTGTCCCAGCTTTTTCTTCATCAGAGACTGCAGCTTCTGAACGGTGTCAAGATCAGCTTCGCCGACTTTCTCCGGCGTCTTGAAAACGTCCGGCATGAAGTGCCGCTGAAACGCCGTAACGCGGGTTTTCAAATCGACTTTCGGGTCGTATCCGAACTGCGTTAAGATTTTATCGATGTCGCCCGCTTCGCCAGTGCCGGATTCCGGCCACTGCCCGATCCCAGCTTCCGCCAACTTTTTCCACGGGAACAGCTCGCCCGGATCCTGCTTCCTCTCCGGCGCGACGTCGGAATGGGCGATCACGTGGCAGGGCAGAATTTTATGCCGCGCCATGATCTCGCGGCAAAGCTCGATGACCGCGTCGATCTGCGCCTCGGGAAAGGCCGGCAAGCCGAATTCGTGCCCCGCGTTCTGGATTTCGATACCGATGGAGCAGGAATTGATGTCGGTCTCGCCTTCCCAATAGGATTTTCCCGCATGCCAGGCACGCATCTCCTCGGCAACGATCCGCGAAATGGAACCGTCTTCATCGACCATATAATGCGCGCTTACCTGATGATCCTTGTCACCGCCCTGCAGCAGCCGCAGCGCCTCGAACCCGCTTTCAACGCCGGTGTAATGCAAAATCAGGTATTTGATTTTTTTGCCCTCGGCACGCGGGCCAAAATTGGGCGAAGGCGCATCAATGATGTTCATAGATGCCTCACAAAAGCCATTACCAGCCGTTCGAAATCCGCTGCGCCGCGCGCCGCATTCTCGAGCGTATGCTCATGGCTTAAGACCTCGTCACTCAGGCCCGCGCCAAGATTGGTAATGCAAGAGCAACCGACAACGCGGAGGCCGCAATGCCGCGCGATGATGCAATCCGGCACGCTCGACATGCCGACGGCGTCCGCCCCCATCGTCTGCGCCATGCGGATTTCCGCCGGCGTTTCGAACGACGGGCCGCGGAAGGCCATGTAAACGCCTTCATGCAGCGTAATGTCCTCATCCTGAGCCGTTTGCATCAGTTTATCGCGCAAAGCGGGGTCCCACGCGTCGCTCATCGGCGAAAAGCGCGGGCCGAAATCATCGTCGTTCGGCCCGACCAGCGGATTGATCCCCATAAAATTGATATGATCGAGAATCATCATCAAAGAACCGGGCAGCATGAAATCGCGCAGGCCGCCCGCCGCGTTGGAAAGAAACAGCGTCTCGACGTCCAGCGCCCTCACCGTGCGGATCATGGTTTTGAGAGGATAGGCGTCGTCCGTCTCGTAAAAATGCTTGCGCCCCTTGAAGACGAGAACGTCGACGCCGCCGAGCTTACCCGCCACGACCGCGCCAACATGCCCCGCAACCGTCAGCGTCGGAAATCCGGGCAGATCGGCGTAAGGAATACTGACTGCATTTTCGATTTTCTCCGCCAGCCCGCCGAGGCCCGAGCCGAGAATGATCGCGATTTTCGGCTGTGCGACGCCGATTTTGGCGCAGATCACGTCGCGCGAGGCTTCTACATTCTGCTTATGCGTGTTGGCCATTTGCGCAGCCGTCAATCCTCCTGCACCATCTTCTTCTTGATCTCGGCGATGGCTTTCCCCGGATTAAGGCCTTTGGGGCAGGTGTTGGTGCAGTTCATGATCGTGTGGCAGCGGTAAAGCTTGAACTTGTCTTCCATTTGCGCGAGGCGTTTTTTTCTCATGCGGTCGCGCGTGTCGGCGATCCAGCGCCATGCCTGCAGCAAAATGGCGGGGCCGAGGTACTTGTCGCCGTTCCACCAGTAGCTCGGGCAGGCGGTCGAGCAGCAAAAGCACATGATGCACATGGCGGGACCGTGCCCGTCTTTGCCGTTCAGTATATCCGCATCTTCAGGGCTCTGCAGGCGCTCGCGTTCCGGCGCCTCTTCGTTGTTTTGCAGCCACGGCTCAATGCTTTTGTGCTGCTCATAGATATGATTGAGGTCGGGCACGAGGTCTTTCACCACCGGCATGTGCGGCAGAGGTGAAATTTTGACCTCGCCCGCGCTGACATCGGCGATCGCCTTGGTGCAGGCCAGCGTGTTGGTGCCGTCGATGTTCATGGCGCAGGAGCCGCAAATCCCTTCACGGCAGGAACGGCGGAAGGTTAGCGTGGAATCGACGTTGTTCTTGATATGAATCAGTGCGTCCAGCACCATCGGCCCGCATTTGTCCATGTCGATTTCGTAAGAGTCGATGCGCGGGTTTTCTTTATCATCAGGGTTCCAGCGGTAAATATTGAAGGTGCGCTTGTTCTTCGTCCCCTCAGGCGCGGGATAACGCTTGCCTTCGGTCACTGTGGAATTTTTCGGGAGTGCGAGTTGAACCATGTTATTTCCCCTTTACGATCATCCATTCTTTTTGTTTGCGCGCCATGTTCATGCCGGCATGCGTCGGACTGGTGGACGGCAGGCGTTTCAATTCCAGCCGCGCGGCAATGCCCTCCGGCAGATGCGGCCAGACGCGTTTTTTGAATTCTTTTTCCGCCGCCGCGCCGTTGAAGAAGATGCGCGTGATGCTCGCATATTTCTTCAAAAACAGGGCGAAATCGTTTGCTTCTGCATTCCTGATATTCGCATCAAGACTGCCGCGGCGCGTGCAGGACTTCAGCACGTCCCACAGCGCGAGCGCATTACCTTTGATCAGGGCGCAGCGTTGCGCGTAGCTTGAAACGGGAGCATTGAACAGCACCCCCATGATCTGCCAGAAGCCATTGCGCGGGTGCGCATAATATTGACGTTCTTCAAGCGACCGCACCCCCGGCATCGAGCCGAGAATCAGCGCGCGCGGACGCGACGCAACGATGGGCGGAAAGCTGACGGCGTGATGCGTCATCAATACACCCTCGCCTTGGGCGGAATAGCCTCGACGTCGTTCGACATCGGCTGGAGATGCACGGGGCGGTAAACGATCTTCGTGCCACCCTTGTCATCGACATAGATCACACTGTGTTTCATCCAGTCCTTGTCATCGCGGTCCTTGAAGTCTTCCCGCGCATGCGCGCCGCGCGATTCTTCGCGGTTGGCGGCGGCAGCAATGGTCGCTTTCGCCTGATGCATCAGGTTGTCCAGTTCCAGCGTTTCGACGAGATCGGAGTTCCAGACCATCGAGCGGTCGGAGACCTGAATGTCCTCCATGCTCTTCCAGCATTTATCGATCGCCGCGACGCCTTCCTTCAGCACGTCGCCGGTGCGGAACACCGAGCAGTGGCTTTGCATCGCCTTTTGCATTTCGAGGCGCAGGTGCGCGGTGCGCGTACCACCTTTGGCGTTGCGGTATTTGTCGAGCCGTGCAATCGCATGTTCGCCCGCGTCGGGCGGCAGCTTCTTGTGCGGCGCACCGGGCTTGACCGTTTCGGCGGCACGGTTAGCGGCGGAACGGCCAAAGACGACCAGATCCAGCAGCGAGTTGGAACCCAGACGGTTTGCGCCATGCACCGAAACACAGGCCGCCTCGCCGATCGACATCAGACCCGGCACAACGGCGTCCGGATTGTCGTTGGTCGGGTTGACGACCTCGGTGTGATAATTGGTCGGGATACCGCCCATATTATAGTGTGCGGTCGGCAACACGGGGATTGGCTCCTTGGTCACATCGACATTGGCGAAAATTTTCGATGTTTCGGCGATGCCGGGCAGACGCTCGTGGATAACAGCCGGATCGAGGTGTTCCACATGCAGATGAATATGGTCTTTATGCTCTCCAACGCCGCGCCCTTCGCGGATTTCAATCGTCATGGCACGGGAAACGACATCCCGGCTGGCGAGGTCTTTCGCGTGCGGCGCATAACGCTCCATGAAACGCTCGCCCTCGGAATTGGTAAGATAGCCGCCCTCGCCGCGCACGCCTTCGGTGATCAGGCAGCCCGCGCCGTAGATGCCGGTCGGGTGGAACTGCACAAACTCCATATCCTGCACGGGAAGCCCCGCGCGCAAAACCATCCCGCCCCCATCGCCGGTACAGGTGTGCGCCGAGGTACAGGAGAAGAACGTGCGGCCGTAGCCGCCCGTCGCCAGCGCGACGCGGTGTGCGCGGAAACGGTGGATGGTGCCGTCGTCAAGGTTCCATGCCATCACGCCGCGGCAAACGCCTTCGTCGTCCATGATGAGGTCGATGGCGTAGTATTCGATGAAAAATTCCGCATGGTGCTTGAGGCTTTGCTGATAAAGCGTGTGCAGCATCGCGTGACCGGTGCGGTCGGCGGCGGCGCAGGTGCGCTTGGCCGTGCCTTTGCCGAAATGCGTCGTCATGCCGCCGAAAGCGCGCTGATAAATCTTGCCTTCCGGCGTGCGCGAGAACGGCATGCCGTAATGTTCCAGCTCGATGACGGCGGGAATGGCTTCGCGGCACATATATTCTATCGCATCCTGATCGCCGAGCCAGTCGGAGCCTTTGACGGTATCGTACATATGCCAGCGCCAGTCGTCCTCGCCCTCGTTGCCGAGCGCGGCGGAAATCCCGCCTTGCGCCGCGACGGTGTGCGAGCGCGTCGGAAAAACCTTGGTAATGCAGGCCGTCTTCAAACCCTTTTCCGCCATGCCGAAAGTGGCGCGCAGGCCTGCGCCGCCCGCGCCGACGACGATGACGTCATATTCATGCTCGATAATCGGATAGCTGTTTTGCATTTTTTAATACTTTCTGGATTTGATGGTCAGCACGGCATAAAGGCAGGCAAGGCCGAGAACGAAGAAGAACAGTTTGGACAGAAAAATAAAGAATTTTTGCTTGCCCGCCGACGGCACGTAATCGGTGATGATCTCTTCGATGCCAAAGCTCGCGTGCCAGAAACCGAAGATAATGAAAAGCACCAGCGCGCCGGACGTCTGCGGCTCTTTTACCCAGCTGATGAAGACTTCGCGGCTTTTCGTCGTGACGAATTGCGCCTGCCCGATAAAATAGACGAACAGGAGCGCCAGCGGAATGGATGTCAGGCGCTGGAGCGTCCAATGTCTTGCATTTGCTTTCATTATTATACCCCCCCTGTCAGCCAGAGCAGCAACGTGATGGCGACAGACCAGACGATCACGAAGTAACCGCTACGGTAAACATTTTTCATCTCGAAGCCGTTGCCCGCGTCCCAGTTCAGGTGGCGGAGGCCGTTGGTAAAATGGTACACGAAGGAAAACAGCCAGCCGAACAGCATGATCTGGCCGATCAGGCTGGAGCGGAACGCCTGAAAAATCCCGAAGTCATGCACGCCAGCAAGACCGGCAAAAAGCCACCAGGCCAAAATCAATGTGCCCGCCGCCAGCGCCGCGCCGGTGATGCGGTGCAAGATAGAAAGCACGGAGGTGATTTGGGGCTTGTAGATCTGCAGGTGCGGTGAAAGAGGGCGGTCTATATTTGACATATTTTTCAACCTATGTGCTTGTGAATGAAGCTTCTGCAGAATATCCCTTGAAATTTAATTCGTCCAGTCATTCAGAAAGTAATAGAGAGATGAAATAAAATAATTACGGAGTAAAAAAGGTCTGTTTCAGCGTAGACTTATGTTTTTCGGCTTGACTCTTCACATAAGGATTTCTATTGTCTTAAACAAGCTATTTATTTGTTTATGAAATATAATTAACGGCGCAGGCAGAGAACGATGGCACAAACATCCTCCGCGAAAAATGACACCGTACCCGCCTCCAATGTTTACACCGTTCAGTCCTATCAGCCGTTCCTCGAAGCTATCGCGCGCGGCATTCTCGACGAACATCAAAACGATCCCCTGAAACTCGCCGACACGACTATATTGGTGCCGGACAGCGACACGGGCTTCGCCCTCCGTCAGGCTTTCATAGAACAGATGCAGGGCAAACCTTCGATTATGCCTAATATAGAAACGCCGGATCAGGTCGACCGCGCGCAACTGCGTCTTCAGGCCGCGGGTCATCCCGCGCTCGTGAAAAAACTCGGCGACCTGCTGTCGCCCGTCTCGCAGATGGAGCGTCAGTTCCTTCTCGCTCAGGAAATCCTCAAAATTCCCGGCATGGCCAGTTCGCCGCAAAAAGCCCTTGCTCTCGGCGAGGCGCTGGGCCGCCTGCTGGACGAAGCGCAGCGTTACGACGTCAGCCTAAACAATATATCGAAGCTCGTGCCGGCCGCCTTCCACAAGGAATGGAAGGAAACCGAGGAGTTTTTGAAAATAGTCACCGAAACGTGGCCGAAAAAGCTTGAAGACATGGGCAAGAGCGATCCTGAAACCTATAGAAAATCCCTCCTTGAAATCCGCGCCGATCTCTGGCGCGAAAGCAAAAAACCGCAACCAGTGATCGCTGTCGGCTTCACAACGAGATCGAAAGCGCTCAACGCCCTGCTGAAAACCGTCGCGGAACTGCCGCAAGGCAAAGTCGTCCTGCAGGGACTCGACAGCGCGCTCGACGCACAAGACTGGAATATCCTGACGCCGGTACATCCGCAATACGCGTTGAAACAGCTTCTCGCTGATATTGGCGTCGACCGCGCCGCCGTGCAGGAATGGAAAGCCGAGCCGCTGGACGCGCAAAACCACACGCGCACGACCAACCTCGACCGCACCAACCAGGCGCGGGAAGAACTGCTGCGCGAAACGATGCTGCCGGCGGGCACGCCGCGGGAATGGACGCCGCCGCCGCCGCCCGCCAACGACAAAATCGCCTCCATCTCCGGCAACAAGAGCAAAAACAAGATCAACATTCACGCCCTCAGCGGCATGGACATGATCACCACATCGACGCAGCAGGAAGAAGCCAGCGTTATCGCCCTGCGCATGCGCGAAAGTCTCGAAGTGCCGGGACGCAAGGTCGCCTTTGTGACGGAAGACCGCGCACTGGCGCGCCGCGTTTCCGCGCGTCTCAAGACGTGGCAGATCGAAGTGCA
>JAJZFS010000079.1 GCA_021805245.1 Pseudomonadota bacterium
AGGGCGGCTTCGAAGATCGCCCGCACCTGCATCTCGTAGATTTCGGGGTAGGTGATGCCGAGGCGGCAGCCGCGCAGGCCGAGCATCGGGTTGGATTCATGCAGGCGCTGGATGCGCTGGCGCACGCGCGCGGCGGGGATGGAGAGGGCTTTCGCCAGTTCCTCGATCTCCGCGTCTTCCTGCGGGAGGAATTCGTGCAGCGGCGGGTCGAGCAGGCGGATGGTGACCGGCAGCCCCTTCATGATCTTGAACAGGCTGATGAAGTCCTCGCGCTGGAACGGCTCGATCTTGGCGAGCGCGGCGCGGCGTTCTTCCGACGTTTCGGCCAAAATCATCTGGCGCACGTGGAGGATGCGCGAAGGCTCGAAGAACATATGCTCGGTGCGGGACAGGCCGATGCCCTCCGCGCCGAACTTGCGCGCGGTGGCGGCGTCGAGCGGCGTCTCGGCGTTGGCGCGGACTTTGAGCTTGCGCGCCGCGTCCGCCCAGCCCATCAGTGTGGCGAAGTGGCCGGTCATCGCGGGCTGGGTCATTTTCATTGCGCCGAGCAGCACTTCGCCGGTCGCGCCGTCGAGCGTCAGCGTGTCGCCGGGCTTGAGGACCTTGCCGTGCACGGTGAGCGTCTGCGCCTTGTAGTCGATGAGGATTTCGCCCGCGCCGGCGACGCAGGGCTTGCCCATGCCGCGCGCGACGACGGCGGCGTGGCTGGTCATGCCGCCGCGCGAGGTCAGGATGCCTTGCGCCGCGTGCATGCCGTGAATGTCTTCGGGGCTGGTTTCGGTGCGGCAGAGAATGACTTTTTTGCCTTCTCCGGCGAGCGCTTCGGCGTCGTCCGCATCGAGCACGATGATGCCGACCGCCGCGCCCGGCGAGGCGGGCAGGCCGCGCGTCAGCACGGTGCGTTCCGCCTTCGGGTCGATGGTCGGGTGCAGCAGCTGGTCGAGCGACTGCGGCGGGATGCGCAAAACCGCTTCTTCCTTGGTGATCAGCTTTTCTTCCACCATCTCGACCGCGGCGCGGAGCGCGGCCTGCGCGGTGCGCTTGCCGGTGCGGGTTTGCAGCATGTAGAGCTTTTTGTTCTGGATGGTGAACTCGATGTCCTGCATGTCTTTGTAGTGCCGTTCGAGCTTGGCGCGGATGGCGTTCAGCTCTTTATAGGTTTCCGGCATGTCCTTTTGCATTTGCGAAAGGGGCAGCGGCGTGCGGATGCCCGCGACGACGTCTTCGCCCTGCGCGTTGACGAGGTATTCGCCGTAGAAGGCATTCTCGCCCGTCGAGGGGTCGCGGGTGAAGGCGACGCCGGTCGCGCAATCGTCGCCCATGTTGCCGAAAACGACGGCCTGCACGTTGACGGCGGTGCCCCAGTCTTCGGGGATGTCGTTGAGCCTGCGGTAGGTGACGGCGCGGGGCGTCATCCACGATTTGAACACGGCGCCGATCGCGCCCCACAGCTGCTCCTGCGGGTCCTGCGGGAAGGGCTTGCCGGTGTCGCGCCGGACGATTTCCTTGTATGTGCCGACGAGTTCCTGCCAGCCGTCGGCGTCGATGTCGGTGTCGAGCTTGAGGGCGTTGCGGCGCTTGTAGGTGTCGAGCGCGTCTTCGAAGTGGTCGTGCGCGACGTTGAGCACAACGTCGGAATACATCTGGATCAGGCGGCGGTAGCAGTCCCAGGCGAAGCGGTTGTCGCCCAGGCTTTTCACCGTTTCGTCATTGAGGCCGATGTTGAGGATGGTATCCATCATGCCCGGCATCGAGGCGCGCGCGCCCGAGCGCACCGAGAGCAGCAGCGGGTTTCTGGCGTCGCCGAACTTGCGGCCGGTTTCTTTTTCGACCTGCGCCAGCCCTGCGGTGACCTGATCTTCCAGTCCCGCCGGATAGGTGTTGCCGTTTTTGTAGAAGTAGGTGCAGACTTCGGTCGAGAGCGTCAGACCCGGAGGAACGGGCAGACCGATGCGGCTCATCTCGGCGAGGTTGGCGCCTTTGCCGCCGAGGAGGTTCTTTTGCGAGGCCGCGCCGTCGCAAACCTCCTTGCCGAAACTGTAGACCCATTTTTGAGTTGCGGGGGATGGTTTTACCTTCAGATTCGCGGTCATCGGCGCTCTCCATTATGTGTATTGTGCAATGCGGGATGATCCTATAATATTTACCCGCTGTAATCAATTGTGAAGACGGACTGAAAAATAGGTAGAAAGACCGGGGATAAAATGGCGAATATGCAGGCGGCAGAGACGGCAAATATGGACATTTCGGATATGGTGGCGATGGATGAACTGGTGGCCTTGTGCAAACGCCGCGGGTTCATTTTCCCGGCGTCGGAAATCTATGGCGGGATCAACGGCTTCTGGGATTTCGGCCCCTTGGGCGTACTTCTCAAGAACAATCTGCGCGACCGCTGGTGGAACGACATGGTCGTCTGCCCGCCGATCGGCCCCGATGGCGCGCCGCTGCAAATCGTCGGCGTCGATACCGCCATTATCCAGAACCCAAAGGTCTGGGAAGCCTCCGGCCACGTCGCGGGCTTCAACGATCCGATGGTCGATTGCAAGGAGACGAAACAAAGATTTAGGGCTGATCACTTAAAAGTTTATTTTCCAGACGAACTTATTCCGAGTACTCATCAGCCTTTGAATCCTCTTATTGAGCATGTAGAAAACCTCTTTTCAAAAGAAGAGTTTTTATTAAGCGCACAAAGCTTAGAAGAATTATTAGATGTTCATAAACGCATCATCAAAAAGAACAATTGGACGTTCAAAGATGGTTGCTGGACACAAATGGTTTCTCAACTTACTCCAGAACAGTTAAAGAAGGTTTGGGCTCCAGGTGCAAGTAAGTCAGGCACGCTCACCGAACCCAAGCAATTCAACCTGATGTTCAAGACCTACGTCGGCGCGACGGCGACGGAGGACGACAAGGCTTATCTCCGCCCCGAAACGGCGCAGGGGATCTTCCTCAACTATAAAAACGTCGTCGACAACATGCGCGTGAAGGTGCCGTTCGGCATCGCGCAGATCGGCAAGGCCTTCCGCAACGAAGTGACGCCGCGCAACTTCATCTACCGCAGCCGCGAGTTCGAGCAGATGGAGATGGAATGGTTCTGCCATGCGGACGAAGCCAAAAAGTGGCTCGAGTTCTGGAAGGAGCAGCGCCTCAACTGGTGGAAGGCCGTCGGCGTCGAGTCCGACAACCTCATTTTCCGCCAGCACGATCAGGACGAGCTCAGCCACTACGCGAAAGAGGGCTATGGCACGGTCGATATCGAATACCGCTTTCCCTTCACCGCGCCGGGCTACGGCGAGCTGGAGGGCATCGCCCACCGCTGCGACTTCGACCTCACCGCGCACCAGACCCATTCCAAAACCAAGCTGGAATATTTCGACGATTCAGTTCAACCGCCGCGCCGCTTCATGCCGCACGTGATCGAGCCCGCCTCGGGTTTGACGCGCGGCGTGCTGGTGCTGCTGGCCGAGGCTTACACCGCCGACCCGTCGCGCCCGAGCAAGATGTACATGAAGTTCAAGCCGAGCATGGCGCCGGTCAAGGCCGCCGTGCTGCCGCTGGTCAACAAGGACGGCCTGCCGGAGATCGCGCAAAAGCTCTACTACGAAATGCGCGCGCAGTTCGCCACCGAATACGACACCAAAGGCAACATCGGCAAACGCTATGCAAGGCATGACGAAATCGGCACGCCGTTCTGCGTCACCATCGACACCGATACGCCGAATGATCAGGCCGCGACCATCCGTTTCCGCGATACAATGGCGCAGGAACGCGTCGCGCTCGACAAGATTTCCGAATTCGTCCGAAAATCCCTGAAGGAGTAAGGCTGATGAAAAAAACAATCCTGTCCCTGATGCTGGTGTGCGCCGCTTTCACGCTCTCGGCCTGCGCGCAATCGCAAAGCCGCGACGTTTACAACGCGCAGGAAGTCGGCAAGCAGACGGACGTCGAATTCGGCAGGATCCTCGGCGTCCGGCAGGTGAAAGTGCAGTCGCAGGACACCGGCGTCGGCACGCTGTCCGGCGCGGCGGCGGGCGGCGTCGCGGGCTCGACGGCGGGCGGCGGCAAGGGCGCCATCCTCACCACCATCGCCGGCGCGGTCATCGGCGGCATCGCGGGCGATGTGGCGGAGCGGCAGCTGCGCAACAAGATCGGCGTCGAATACATCATCCGCAAGGAGGACGGCCAGACCGTCTCCATCGTGCAGAACATCGACAAGAGCGAAAAGCCGCTCGGCGTCGGCCAGCGCGTCATGATCCAGACCGACGGCTCATACCAGCGCGCGCAAGGGCGGCGGCGCAGCGCGCAATACCAGCGCGTGTTGCCCGTGGATGATTCCATAGGAAAATAGGACAATGAAAAAACTGACCGAACAATTCAACATCGCCGCCGTCAAAAAAGGCGAAACCTTCGCCATCGAACTTAGCTCCAACCCCGCGACCGGATACCTGTGGGACGTGCGGCTCAAAGCGGGCAAGGCCAGCCTCGTGAAGAAGGATTACGAACCCGACAGCAAAAACCCCTATGAGGTCGGCGGCGGCGGCAAAGACATTTTCATCTTCAAGGCCGAAGAGGCGGGCGAGATCCGGATCGAAGCCGTTTACAAGCGGCCGTGGGAGAAAACCGCGGCGGACAAAGTCCGGCGCTTCGGGATCGCGGTGCGGTGAGGGGCACGGCGGCGGGCGTGGCAATTAAGTATTGTGTCCCCGGAATTCCCCTCAAAAAACGCAATCAGATCAAACACGAAACCATGGCACTAAGAAAGAAGTTGCACGCACAACGGCGCGCCGCTTAAAATAGAAACAAGGGAGCCCGATTTACACCTTAGATTCCCGACCAAACTGTCTGAAATTATCTGACGACGTACACATGAACGTGTAGGTTCGCGGGCCTTGGCTTTGTGCTACGAATCGTTTGGGTTAAAATCAAAGTTACGTTTGGTTTTAACCTTCCATGGAGCAGGAAATGTCTTTGGACAAAAATGATAACAAGAGATTTGGTTTAATCGGGAATATGCTTGATATGTTGTCTTACGATCGTATTTGGAATATCGCTCCCGAGTATTATGAGGATCTGAAAAAGAACAATCCGAAGGCGTATAGCACACTACCCGACCCATTGCCCTATTACTACTTCTATTCAAAGAATATTTGTGAGTCTATCCTATTGAAGTATCTTTCAATAGCGCATGGCGCAGCCTTACTTGTTTTTAGTTTGGTTTACCGTTCGGAATGGTCTTTGCATCAGTTCGTTTTCCTACACTTCCTCATGTATGTGGATATTGCGGTTTTGGTTCTGATGCTGCTTGTCGCTTTTGTTTCTCTGTATATCAATCTAGAAGATATAAAAAGCAAGAGGCCGCCGAAGACTTCAAACACTATAATAGGTGCGATTTTTATTACTCTTATAGCGGCCCCGGTATTTCTTGTTGGTGTTGACGGGACATTCCCTGCAACGCACGGTCCAGTGACAATAATGTCCTTTTTACTTTCTGTCGGCGCGATGTTAGTAGGTGTGACGGGATTATCTATAGCGATGATACTTGCCACGGGTTATATAGCCCACATTTATATACAGCCGAAAGCAACATAAAAATTAACGGGAGATTTTAAACTGAGTTCCGGGGACACAATACTTAATTGACGGACACGCTCCCGTGCCGATATGGCCGGAAAAGGAGACTGGCATTCTGTCACCGGAATACTGAAAGTCCGGCGCTTCGGCGTGAAGGTGCGGTGAGAAATCCGGCGCGGACAACCCTCAGAATTTCCTCTGCGCCTTGTTGCAGGTGTATGTATAGGAATAACTGTGCCGGTCGTTGCCGTTAGCGTCCGGCCGCGACCAGCGGTCGTTCATCTTTATCCTGAGATCGCCTGTCGTCCGGTCCAGCTTATAGCTGGTTACTTTATTGACCGTCACGTTCAGGCCGGCGAACTGCAGGGTGGCGTGCGCTGTCCAGGAAATCATGTCGTGCGTTATCGCGGCATGTGCGGGTTGCTCTTTTGCGCCGGTGGCGACGGCCGTCTTTTTCTTGAGGTCGATGATCACATGGGCCGCGGTTTGTCCGCTGGAATTCTTGCAGACCAGATTAAGCTCCGCGGCAAAGGCGGGGTTTTTGCCCGCGAACGCAAACAGCAGGAAGAGGGGGGTAAAGCTTTTTTTCATATGACGTTTTCTTGGCGCAATACGGGTTGGTATCGGGTCGCTAAAATTAATGGCCGTGCTGAAAGGCTGTCAAGCGCGGCTTTGCCGTGCACGCAAAAAACTTTCGGAAAAAATACGGGGCCATACGGGGCGCATGCGGTATCCGCGCGGGTCTATAGGGTGCGCATGCGGGGCGATAAGGACGCGATTTTTAGCGCAAAACGATGGGCGCGGCGTCGCTCAAAACCGCTTCGGCTTCCTTGGTGTACTTGCCGTTGTCCTTGTGGATGACCATGCCGGGTTTTAAAATAAAGGGCGCATATCTCTCTTTACGTGCCTGAATAATAACGCGTTTTGCATCTTCTCCGGCGTGCGACACCAGCGGGAGGACCGCAAGGCTGCCAAACCAGCGTTTTTTCTCGAGTTCCACGATCACATCGTCGAGCCTGTCGGCGCGATGAATAAGCGTTAAGTGCCCGCCCTGCTTGAGTTTTTTGTGGGCATACCTGACCCAGTCAGCCAGCGTCGCACCCGATGCGCCTTCGCCGTGCGAGGTCGCCTTGATCTTCTCCGGCGAGGGGGTGTGCGTGCCGCTTTCAAGATAAGGCGGGTTCATCAGAACATGGTTGAAGCCATTGTCTTTAATGTGTTTTTCAGACCGGATATCGCCGTGAAAAAACGCCGAGCGCTCTTCAAAACCGCTTAAGGCCGCGTTCTGGTGGGCGAGGTCAATCAGTTCCGGCTGAATATCTATACCTGTCAAATGGATAGAATTGTTTCTTGATGCGACACATAAACCTGCTGACCCGACCCCGCAGCCCACATCCAGCACTGCGGCACGGTCCTTCACCGCCACCGCCGCCGCCAGAAACACGCTGTCGATCGAGGCATGAAACCCTTGTTTTGGTTGCAATAATTGCACCCGTCCGCGGAGCAGGGTCGTTTCGATAATGTCTATATCTTTGTTCATTATTTGTATATTTTACTGTGAATTTCTTGCTATAACAACATCATGCACATGCCGCTGACCAACCAACCAAACCCAACTACGCCCATAAACCCTTTGGGCGCGCTGACCGATTTGTTGCAGTCGGATTTGCTGGCCGTCAACGCGCTCATCATGCAACGCATGCAGTCGGAAGTCGAATTGATTCCGGAGCTTGCAGGGCATTTGATCGCCGCGGGCGGCAAGCGCATCCGTCCGCTACTGACGCTCGCTTCGGCGGCGTTGTTCGATTACAAGGGCACGCGGCAACACAAACTCGCCGCCTGCGTCGAATTCATCCATACCGCCACACTATTGCATGACGATGTCGTCGACGACAGCAACCAGCGGCGCGGGCGCTCTTCCGCCAATGCGCTGTTCGGCAACGAACCCGCCGTCCTTGTGGGCGATTTTCTTTTCAGCCGTGCGTTCCAGTTGATGACCGAGGACGGTTCTCTTGAGGTGTTGCGTATCCTCTCCGGCGCGTCGGCGGTGATCGCCGAGGGCGAGGTTTTGCAGCTTGCGGCGACGAATGATATCGAAACGGACGAGGCGCATTACAGGCGCGTGATTGCCGCCAAGACGGCGGAACTTTTCGCCGCCGCCTGCGAAGTGGGCGCGGTAGTGGCGGAGCGCAGCCCCGCCGAATGTGCGGCTCTGCGCAACTACGGCATGAACCTCGGCATGGCCTTCCAGATCGCGGATGACGTGCTGGATTATGCCGCGAAACGCGAACGGCTCGGCAAGTCGCTCGGCGATGATTTTAAAGAAGGCAAGATGACGCTGCCCGTGATCCGCGCGATCGGCAAAGCCAGTCCGGCGGAACGGAAATTCTGGCGCCGCTGCCTCGGCGAGATGGAGCAGTCGGATGCGGATTTTCACGAGGCCTGCGCGCTGCTCGAAAAGCACAAGGTGTTGGAAGAGTCTCTCGACGAGGCGCACCGGTATGCGGAGCAGGGCATCGCCGCGCTGTGCGCCATTGAGGAGTCTCCCTTGCGCGGGCACCTTGAAGACCTGATCCTCTTTGCCATCGATCGGGATTATTAAGTCTTTTCAAGGCTTAATTCAGGCTTGAAACTTTCTGAAAACAGTGTAAAACAATTCCTTCTCCCGAAGGTGTCGGAGTGTAGCTCAGCCTGGTAGAGTGCTTGCTTCGGGAGCAAGAGGCCCGGGGTTCGAATCCCCGCACTCCGACCATTATTTTTTCTCTCCGTAATTAGCTGATTTCATTTATTTTTGTCTTTTAGACTTTATCTGTCACGGACACGCCTGCTTTGCAACACGCCATAACCCGTAAGCCGCAAACGGCCAGAGAAAAATCATCAGAAAAAGCCCCATGCTCGCAGACCACATCTTGCCGTGCGTTTCACATCGGGCGTTGATCAAAACTTGCGTTACCACTGCGGCCAGCACCCAAAGGCCAATGATAAGATATGCCATTGCAATGCCCCCTTGCTCCCTGTGACATGCAATGAATCTAACAAGCGGGACGGGGCAGCACTTGATACGGGTCAAGCCCATCAAAAAGTTATGGCTTTAGCGCCTTGACAATAAACTCTATCGCGTCGCTGCGCGCCGTGCCGCTCAGCACATGGCCTTGCCCCGCGTAGACTTTGTCTGTCACGGAGACGCCCTTTTTCTGCAGGCGCTTGACGGCATGTTCATGCTGCACGCCGAATTTATCCGCAACGCGCGCGAAGGCCTTCGAGAGCATGCCTTTGCTTTTGCGTGGCGGCACATGGAACAGGTCGTCGAACTCTCCCATCTGCAGGAAGATCTTTGGCTTTTTTCTGATCGTGGTGAAGGGCGGCACCGTGCCGCCCGCGGAGACGACCGCCGCGACTTCGCTCTTGCCGGAGAGCGTGGCTTGCAAAGCGACGATGGCGCCCATGGATATGCCGAAATAGGCGAGGTTTTCCTCCTGCAGTCCGCGTTTGTCCAGTTCGGCTTTCGCGAAGGCCTCGACCTTGTCGGCGATCGTCAGACGGTTGAAGATATGGGTGAGCCACGTCTTCACCTGCGGGGCGAGCGCGCCGCCGTAAGGGAACCATGTGTAGCCTTTCTTGCCGGTCATGGCCTCAAGGCCTTTCAGTTCGGTGGGGGCTTGCAGGGAAATGACGTCGGCGTCGGGCAGTCTTTTTTGTATTGCTTTGGCGGTATCGTCCAGATCGCTGGCGTTGCCACCGACGCCGTGCATGTAGATGACCAGATATTTCGGCTTGCCCGTGGCGGCGGGGAAAAGCGCGTATTCAAATCCGCTGCTTTTTTTCCAGGCGGAAGAGGGCATGGGCTATCCTTTTTGATCGGGATAGTTGACATAGTTCAAAAGCGGTTTTGGGGCAACCCGCATGGCTCACATTTTTGTCGAAAACGACTTTCCGCAGCCGCAGGACGAGGCGGCATTGGGGTTTTTGATCTTGAAGGCCGCGCCCATCAGGCTGGTTTCGTAATAGATTTCAGCGTTTTGCAGGAAGGGCAGCGAGGCTTCGTCGGTCACCACGGTATCGCGGAAAATCTGGTCGTCATCCCCTTTTTTATCATCAAAATCAAGCTGATACTTGAAGCCGGCGCAGCCGCCGCCCAGCACGGTCACGCGCAGGAACAGGTTCGGGTTGCCCTGCTGCGTGCGCATCTCGCCCAAACGGGCAACGGCGCTGTCTGAAATTGTCATATTCAATTCTTCGGTCATGGCTGTTTTTTCCTTTATATAGCTGCAATAATATGGTTTAAAATCCTTGCAAATCAAGAATATTCGAGAGGTTTTTATGGCTGCGCGCGGCAAGCTGAAAGAGGCAAAGATATCAAAGCCTAACGTTTTGAAATCCGTACCAAAGGATGACCTTCGGGATTACATCGCCGATGACGGTCTGGCGGTTTATGCGGCAAGGCCGGAGGATAGCCGTGGGCGTTTGTATCCGGAAGTGCCGAGCAAGACGCGCGGCGCGTTCGAGCGTGACCGCGACCGCATCATCCATTCCGCCGCGTTCCGCCGTCTGAAGTTCAAAACGCAGGTGTTCGTCTATCACGAAGGCGATCATTATCGCACGCGCCTTAGCCACAGCATCGAAGTGGCACAGGTGGCGCGGTCTCTCGCACGGTTGCTGCATGCGGACGAGGATCTCGCCGAAACCTGCGCGCTGGCGCACGATCTCGGCCATACGCCTTTTGCGCATGTGGGCGAGGATGCGCTGAAAGAGTGCATGGAACCTTACGGCAATTTTGACCACAACGACCAGACGCTCCGCGTCGTGACGTTATTGGAGCGGAAATACCCGCATTTCGACGGGCTTAACCTGTCGTGGGAATCCCTCGAAGGTCTGACCAAGCACAACGGACCGGTCGTCAAAAAAGGCAAGAAGACGAAATTCGAAATTACGCTCGGCGCGCTGAAAGACGAAATGGACCTGATGCTCGATACCTATGCGGGCGTCGAGGCGCAGATCGCGGGTTTGGCGGACGACATCGCCTACAACAGTCATGATCTTGACGACGGTTTGATGGCGGGCCTGTTCACGCTGGATGATCTTGAAGACGTGGACTGGGTCAAAGAGATTATCGTGCGCAAGCGCAAGGAATATCCGGATACGGAAGAAAAACTGATCGAGCAGGAAGTCGTGCGCGACGTGATGGGCACCTATATTCTCGACGTGCTGGCCGAAAGCCGCCGCCGTATCACTGCGTTGAAGCCCCAATGCGCCGACGACATCCGCTATGCCGAGAGCATGAGCATCTCCATGTCCGACAAGATGAAAAAGCGCGATGGTTCCTTGCGCGAGTTCCTCTGGGCGCGTTTCTACCGCCATACGCGCGTCAGCCGCGAGCGCATCAAGACGTTCCGTGTGGTGCAGGACCTGTTCGGCGCTTTCATGGAGAATCGTCGTTGCCTGCCGGCGGAATGGCTGGCGCGCGCCGAAGACACGCCCAAGGGCTGGAAAGCCGAAACGTGGCGGGCGCGCTGCGTCGCGGATTACATCGCCAGCATGACCGACCGTCTGGCGATTTTGGAGCATAAAGACTTGTTCGATGCCTATCAGGTGATCAGATGAATATTTTTACCCGCTACCAGCATGAAGTCTGCCGCGTGCTGGAAGGTATGGTGAAGGCTGGCGAACTGCCTGCAGGGCTGGACATGACGCGCGTCAAGGTAGAGCCGCCGCGTGAAGCCGCGCATGGCGACATGGCGACCAACGCGGCGATGGTGCTGGCCAAGCCCGCCGGAAAAAATCCGCGCCAGCTCGGCGAAATGCTGACGCAGAAGCTGCAGGAAATACAGAGCGTCAGCGAGGCGTCTGTCGCGGGGCCGGGCTTCGTCAACTTCCGTCTCGTCAATACCGAATGGGCCTCCGTCCTGCGGGATATTTTGAAGTCCGGCGTTGCCTACGGCGACAGCGAGATGGGCGTGCATGAAAAGGTCAATATCGAATATGTTTCCGCCAACCCGACGGGGCCGATGCACGCGGGGCATATCCGCGGCGCGGTGATCGGAGATACGCTGGCCGCGTTGCTCGAAAAAGCGGGCTATGACGTTACGCGCGAATATTACTTCAACGATGCGGGCACGCAGGTGGACGTTCTGGCGCGCACCACGCATTTGCGCTATCGCGAGGCGCTCGGCGAGGACATCGGTGATATTCCGGAAGGGCTGTATCCCGGCGAATATATGAAGGAAGTCGCGGCCGCGCTGGTCAGGCGCGACGGCGACAAATGGCTCGGTAAGAAGGAAAAAGAGTGGCTCGCGCCGATACGTGAATTCGCCGTCGGCGTGATGATGGAAGAGATCAAAAAGGACCTCGCTCTCATCGGTATTACGCACGAGACCTTCTCGAACGAGCGCGAGATCGTCGAAGGCGGCACACTGGACAAGGTCTTCAACACGCTGACCAAAATGGATCTGATCTATAAAGGCACGCTGCCGCCGCCGAAGGGCAAGGAGATGGAAGACTGGGAGCCGGCGGAACTGACGCTGTTCCGTTCCAGCAAGTTCGGCGACTCCTCCGACCGTCCGCTCAAAAAACGCGATGGCACATGGGCCTACATCATGCCGGACATCGCCTACCACTACGACAAAATCCAGCGCGGCTACAAATGGATGATCAATGTCCTCGGCAAGGACCACGGCAACTACCTCGACAAGATGCGCCCCGCGGTTTCGGCTTTGAGCGACGGCAAGGCGAAGATCGACGTCATTTTTTGCGCGATGGTCAAGGTGCTGAAAAACGGCGTGCCGGTGAAATTCTCCAAGCGCTCGGGCAACATCATCACGCTGCGCGAGATGGTGGAGGAAGTGGGTGCGGGCGCGGTGCGGTTCTTCATGCTTTCGCGCACGCCGGACAGCGAGCTGGAGTTCGACTTCGCCAAAGTAATCGAACAGTCGAAGGACAATCCGGTGTTCTATGTGCAATACGCCCATGCGCGCTGCTATTCCATCTTTCGCAACGCCAAAGAGATGTGGCCGGATGCTGATTTGTCGGTGGAGGCGCTGTTGAAAGCCGATATAAAACGCATTGATACGGAAGATGAATTGCAGCTTGTCCGCTTGATGGCGGGCTGGCCGCGCTTTGTCGAGGCTGCCGCCGAGGCGCATGAGCCGCACCGGATAACTTTTTATCTGCACGATCTGGCGGCGGCGTTCCATGCCTTCTGGAACAAGGGTCGGGACGATGCGACGCTGCGCTTTTTGATCGAACAGGACAAGGAGTTGAGTCTTGCGAGGCTTGCGCTGGTGAAGGCGGTGGCGACAGTGATTGCCTCCGGCCTTGCTGTGATGGGCGTTGAACCTGTGGAGGAAATGCATGGCTGAAGACAATGAAGACGGCAACATCGGGTCGTTTTATATGGGGCGCGTGCGTCCGCCGCCGGAGCCGAAGCGTCTTCTGCCGCCGGGTGCGCTGACGCTGATTGCGCTGGCCGTGTTGGGCGGTATCGTCTGGTATGCCTATCCGCGCGGCGCGCGCAATGCCGACGTGCCGGTGATCAAGGCGAATACCGCGCCGATCAAATCCACCCCCGCCAATCCGGGCGGCATGACAATTCCCTTTCAGCACAGCACGGCTTTCGACCCGCTGACCCAAAGCAACGTCGACACGACGGAAAAACTGACGCCGCCGCCTGCCCAGCCGGTGGACAAAACGGCGGCCATCAAGGCTCTGCAGGCAAAAATGTCCGCGCCGGCGAAAATGGATATGCAGGTGAAGCAGGTCGGTCACGGCGTCGAGGAGCTTGTCCCGCCGACGCCGCAGGAGCGTCCGGCGGTGACGGTCGCGTCTGTTGCGCCACATAAGGTGAAAAGCGTAAAGCCGGTGTCGGCCGCCCAGCCGCAAGCGGCGCATAAGGTCGCCGTTGTTAATAAAGTCGTTGTTAATAAAGTCGTTGTTAATAAAGTCGTTGTTAATAAAGTTCCTGTGAGAAAAACGGTTGCGAGCAAAGCGCCCGCGCACGAAATGGCGCTGTCCGTTGCCGGAGGAGATCAGTTCGAGGTGCAGCTTGGTTCCTATCGCGACAGGGCAGGGGCGAAAACCTATTGGACCCGTACAAGGTCGAAGTTCTCTTCCGTGCTGAGCCATCTGGATATGCGGATTGTACGCGCCGATATTGCCGGCAAAGGGACTTACTACCGTCTGCGGGCAGGGCCGGTCACCAAGGACCATGGAAACGCGATTTGTGATGCACTGAAAGCGGCACGCCGCCCGTGCATCCTCGCAAGGCGGTAAGACATGCCACCCCTGACGGAACTGAGAGCGATTGTTATCGACGCCACGGGCACGGAGCTGACCGCGGAGGAGCGGGATCTTTTCAAATCCGAAAAACCTGCAGGGTTTATTCTTTTTCAGCGCAACTGCGTTTCGAAACAGCAGGTGAAAGATCTGGTCGCCGCCGTGCGGTCTTGCGTCGGGAGCGAGACGCTGCCGGTGCTGATCGATCAGGAAGGCGGAACGGTCGCGCGGCTGAAAGCGCCGGAATGGACGGAATATCCGCCGGCAAAAACCTTCGGCGACATGGCGAAAAACTCCCGCAACGAGGCGCGGATCGCGGCGCAGGAAAACGCCCTGCGGATGGCGCTTGATCTGGTGGAACTGGGTATTACGGTCGATTGCGCGCCGGTCGTCGATGTGCCCGCGCCGGATTGCCACGAATTTTTGTCCGCCAGCCGCACCTACAGCGACACGCCCGAGACCGTCGCCATGCTCGGCGAGGCGGTGTGCCGCGGGTTGCTGCAGGGCGGCGTGACGCCCGTCATCAAGCATATTCCGGGGCATGGCCGCGCGCGTGTGGATAGCCATTTGGCATTGCCGGTGACAGATGTTTCCCATAGTGAACTATCTGCGGCGGATTTCAAGCCGTTCCAGCATTTGGCGCGCTCGGATATGAAAACGGCGCTTTGGGCTATGGCGGCGCATGTTGTATACTCGGCACTGGATCCTGATTCTGCGGCCACCGTTTCAAAGCGCATCACCGATGACATCGTGCGCGGCGAGATCGGCTTTCAGGGCGTGCTGATCGCTGACGACGTCTCGATGAAGGCGCTCGGCGGCACGGTCGAAAGCCGCATCGCGGCGACGATGGCGGCGGGGATGGATCTGACGATGCTTTGCAACGCGCCCTTCGAAGACCGCGTGCGGGCTCTCGCGGCGACGCCACGCGTCACGGCGGCCTCGGCGGCGCGGATTGCGGCGTCGGAAGAGCAACGGGCTGCGCAAGCGGCGGCAACGATGGAACAACGGCTGGGGACAGGATGAGCGAAGACGCGCTGGAATTTGAAGAAGACCTTTTGAAAGAGCGCAGCGAAAGCGAGCAGCTTTTGCTGTATCTCGGCAGTTTTGACGGGCCGATTGATATGCTGCTCTCGCTCGCGCGCGATCAGAAAGTCGACCTGACGAAGATTTCTATCCTTGCACTCGCCAATCAATATATCGAATTTATCGACAAGGCGCGGGATCTGAGGTTGGAACTGGCGGCCGATTACCTCGTCATGGCGGCGTGGCTTGCTTATCTCAAATCGCGCCTGCTGGTGCCGAAGGAAGAACAGCCGCAGGCCGAGCCGACGGCGCAGGAACTTGCCGAAGCGCTGCAATTCCAGTTGCGCCGCCTTGAGGCGATGCGCAAGGTGGCGAACGATTTGTTCCTGATGCCGCGTCTCGGTTACAACATCTTCGCGCGCGGCGCGCCAGAGGGCCTGCGCACGTCCTACATTTCCAAATACGAAATGACGCTCTATGACCTGCTGACCGCCTATGGCGACATCAAACAGCGCCAGCAGAATTCGGTTTACAAGCTTAACCCC
>JAJZFS010000013.1 GCA_021805245.1 Pseudomonadota bacterium
ATGGGTGCCGCAGCTTTTTCTGGGGCTGACCTTCAACTGGGGCGCGCTGATGGGCTGGGCCGCCGTGACGGGAAGCCTTGCATGGCCGGCGGTGCTGCTTTACATCGGCGGCATTTTCTGGACGCTCTGCTACGACACGGTCTACGCCCATCAGGACAAGGAGGACGACGCACTCGTCGGCATCAAATCCACCGCGCGGCTCTTCGGCAAAAACAGCAAATATTTTGTCGGCGTTTTTTTCGCAATGTCGGTGTTCTTCCTGACAAAAGCACGATACGCGGTCGCGCCAAACATGGCGGTGATCTTTCTGGCCTTGCTTCCCGCCCTGCATGCCCTCTGGCAGATCAAGGTCTGGGACATGAACGATCAGCAATCTTGCCTTAAAATATTCAAGTCAAATCAAGTATATGGCCTGCTTGCTCTCCTGATGCTGGCATTCTAGATTCTGGTTGACGGACGTTCATATTCATAATATAAATCTTATTATGCAAGAAGAAGGCAAAGGTCCACGCGTTAAAAAAATTCCGCCTGGCGATACGCACGAGCGTCTCGTCTGTCCGGAATGCGACTTTATTGCCTACGAGAACCCCAAGATCGTCAACATCGTCGTCGCGACTTATAAGAACAAGAAGAGCGGTGAAGACGAGTTCCTGCTCTGCAAGCGCGCGATCAGCCCGGTCGGCAAATGGACGCTACCCGGCGGCTACATGGAGAACGGCGAGACGTTGCGCAAGGGCGCGCTGCGCGAAGCCTTCGAAGAAGCGACCACCAGACCGAAAGTCGGCGCGCTCATCGCCATCTACCAGCCGCCCAGCAAACATGAAGTCATCATGATCTTCCGCGGCACACTGCGCTCGCGCAAAGCCGCGCCCGGCATTGAATCGCAGGACGTCAAATTTTTCAAATGGGACGATATTCCCTGGAAGGATCTCGCCTTCCCGTTCGTCAAGGACGCGCTGAACGCATATAGGAAAACAGAGAACAAGACCGACTTCCAGCCGGAAATCATCATCGGCAAAAAAGCCTATAAACCGCAGTCCGCCAACGACAAGCAGAAAAAACCGCCCGCGCCTTAAGTTCTACCCGCGCGCCTGCAGCACAAGCTGGCCGATGCGCTGGCTCACCAGCGTCAGCATTTCCAGCTCGACTTCCTTCTCCCGCTTCAGATCTGAAACCATCTGCACGATCTTGCTGACCACGTCCTGATGCCCTTCGAACCAAGCGTCGATGCGCTTTTTCTGCTGCTGCGCCGCCGTGCCGGACATTTTCTGCCGCTTGCCGCGCTCCTGCAGGATCGCCGCCGTCAGCTCCGCCTGCTGGCTGAAGAAATCATCCGTCAGACCGCTCACGACGCGCGCCTGCCAGCTGTTTTGCGTATCAATATGCGCCGCCTGCCGCCGCAGCCAGTCAAGCCCGAGCAGCTCGCCGGTTTCGAAATAGGCCACTGCGATGGAGCGAATGTCGCACTTGGTGCGGTGGGCGATGGTGATGATGTCGTTCGCCGAAGAGAGCAGGTTGAGCACCGCAATCTCTTCCGCTATCGCTTCCGGCAGGCCCTTGTTGATGAATTGCGCCTCGGCGCGGGCAAGCCCCTCTCCGATGCCCTCGGGGATGACACGCTTGATTTCCCGCCGCAGCATTTCCACGCCCGGCTTGTAGGAGTCGATGCCCTCGGTCACCTGCAGGTGGCCGCCGCCGAACCGCAGGAACCACGTCACGGCGCGCTTAACCATTTGCGCGATCTCGTGGAAGGCCGTCATCTGCGCCTGATAGGGCACTTTGCCGTCCAGCGCCTCGACCGATTTGAAGATCTCGTTCACGCGGAACGATTCCATCACGATCATGAAGGCGCGGATCACTTCCTCGTCGCTGGCGCCGACTTTCAAGATGCGCGACTGCACAAAGGTCGGCCCCATGCGGTTGACCAGCACGTTCACGACCTGCGTCGCGATGATGCCGCGCTTCAGCTTGTGGTTGCGGATTTCCTTCCCGTATTTGTGCAGTTCCTTGGGGAAGTAATCGAACAGCAAACCTTCCAATGCCGGATCGTCGGGGATGTCCGTCTTCATCAGTTGAGTGAAGAGCGTCATCTTGGCATAGGCGAGCAGCACGCAGAACTCGGGCCTTGTGAGCCCCCTGCCTTCATGCGCGAGACGCGTCAGCGTTTCCTCGTCCGGCAGGCCTTCCAGCGACCGCTTGATCAGCCCCGCCTTCTCGAGATCGCGGATAAATTCCGCGTGCGTGCCGAGGTCTTTCTTCGCCCGGAACTGCAGAAGGCTTAAAGATTGGGTCTGCTGGTAATTGTCGCGCAACACCAGCGCCGCGACCTCCTTGGTCATCTTCTGCAGGAGCTTGTTGCGCTGGGAGAGCGTCATTTTTCCCTTGGCCATGACGTCGGCGAGCAGGATCTTGATATTGACTTCGTGGTCGGAGCAGTCGACGCCGCCGGAGTTGTCGATGAAGTCCGTATTGATGCGGCCGCCGAGGCGCGCGTATTCGATCCGCGCCAGCTGCGTCACGCCGAGGTTGGCGCCTTCTCCGATCACGCGTGCTCGCACCTCGTTGGCATTGACGCGGATGGAATCGTTGCTCTTGTCATCGACGTCGGCATGGCTCTGCTTCGAGCTCTTGATATAGGTGCCGATGCCGCCGAACCAGATCAGTTCCACCTCGGCCTTGAGGATGGCCAAAATCAGCTCATCCGGCGTGACGCTGTCCTCTTCAATGCCGAAGCATTTCTTGATCTGCGGGGTCAGCTTCAGCGTCTTGGCGGATCGCTCGTAAACCATGCCGCCCGCCGAGAGCTTCTTCTTGTCGTACATGTCCCAGCCGCCGCGTGCCTTGAACAGACGCGCGCGTTCGGCGTAGCTTGCGGTCATATCCGGATCGGGGTCGCAGAAAATGTGGATATGGTTGAAGGCCCCGAGCAGGCGCATTTTCTTCGACAGCAGCATGCCGTTGCCGAAAACATCGCCAGCCATGTCGCCGACGCCGACCAGCGTAAAGGGCTGGGTCTGGGTGTTTTTGCCCATCTCGTGGAAATGGCGCATGACGGATTCCCACCCGCCGCGCGCGGTGATGCCGATGGCTTTGTGATCGTAGCCGGCCGAACCGCCGGAGGCGAAGGCGTCGCCGAGCCAGAAGCCCTTTTCCGCCGACAGCGCGTTGGCGATGTTGGAGAAGGTCGCCGTGCCCTTGTCCGCCGCGACGACGAGATAGGGATCGATGCCGTCATAGCATACAACGTCTCTCGGACGGATAATCTTGCCGCCGACGTTGTTGTCGGTGAGATCAAGCAACGCCCTGATGAAGATTTTATAGCATTCGATGCCTTCTTCCTGATAAGCGGTTCTGCCGCCCGTTTTAGGCGGCTGCTTGACGACGAAGCCGCCTTTCGCGCCGACCGGCACGATCACGGCGTTCTTGACCATCTGCGATTTCATCAGGCCGAGGATTTCGGTGCGGAAGTCGTCGTGGCGGTCCGACCAGCGGATGCCGCCGCGGGCGATCTCGCCGCCGCGCAAATGCACGGCCTCGACGCGCGAGGAATAGACGAAAATCTCCACATGCGGACGCGGCAACGGCAGGTCCGGAACATTGTGGCTGTTCAGCTTGACGGCGAGGACGGATTTCGGCGTGCCGTCGGCATGCGTCTGGAAGTAGTTGGTGCGCAGCGTGTTCTCGATCAGCGCCTTGAAGCCGCGCAGAATACGGTCATGGTCGAGCTTCTGCACGTCCTGCAGCATGCCCTCGATGCGTGCCGCCGTTTTGCTGCCGCGTTTTTCCTGCGGCATCTTCAGTTTCGGGTCGTGCATTTCGAGGAACATATTGACCAGTTCGCGCGCGATCCGCGGGTACATGCCCAGCACCTGCTCGATGTAAGCGACGCTGAAGGGGAACTTCTGCTGGCGCATGAACTTGTTGTACGTGCGCAAGATGATGATTTCGCGCCACGTCAGGTTGGCATTCAGGACAAGCTTATTGAGCGCGTCGTTTTCGGCGCGGCCCTTCCAGACTTGCAGGAAGGTCTCCTCGAAATTGGCCTTGACCAGATCCAGCCTGATCTTTTCCACGCCCAGCAGTTCAAAATCGTGGATCCAGACGGTCTTGGTGCCGCGCTCCGCGGGGTGCACTTCATAAGGCATTTCCGAGAGGCCTTTCAGCCCCATATTTTCCAGCACCGGCAGAATGTCGGAGAGCGAAACGGGGCTGTCCTTATGATAGACCTTGAGTCTTGCCGTGTTTTCCGGCTCGCCCTGCAGGCGGTAGAAATCGACGCAGATTTTGTCGTCGCTGTGCAGCAGGTCCTCAAGACGGCGGATGTCGTGCAGGGCGTTGGTCAGATCGACGGATTCGTGATATGCGCTGGAAAAAGCCTTGCCATACGCGTCGGCCAGCGCCACACCCTGCTTTTTGCCGTGCGTCATGATCAGCACCTGCCGCAGGCGTTCGTCCCACTCGCGGCCGATCTCGATGAGCTTGCGTTCGGTTTCCTCCTGATCGAAGCGCTGCCGCGGGCCGGCGTTGAAGCGGATCGTGAAGAGAATGCGCGCCAGCGGGCTGTCGTCGAGGTTGGTAAAGTAGTTGGTGTATTCGCCGCCGACAGCTTCTTCCAAGATGGTTCCCGCCTGCGCGCGGAATTTGGTGTTGTAACGGTCGCGCGGCACATAAACGAGGCAGGACATATATTGCTGCATCGGATCGATGTGTGTGAACAGTGCGACGCGGTGCCGCGCCTGAAGGCCGAGCAGACCGATCGCCGTCTCGTAAATCTCGTCGACCGACGCCTGGAACAGTTCGTCGCGCGGCATGGTCTCGAGGATGTGTTCCAGCGCGGCGCGGTCGTGCGTGCCGGAATGGAAACCGGATTTCTTGATGACCTCGCGCACCTTCAAACGCACGAGCGGCACTTCGCCGGTGCGGCAGGAATAAGTGCCCGAAGTAAACAACCCGACGAACAGGTGCATGCCGGAAAGATGGCCTTTCCGATCGTAGGTGCGGATGCTGACAGCATCGAGCGGCGCGCGGCGGTGCACGGCGGAATACTGGTCGATCAGCTTGCTAATCATGACCGGAGATTTCGCCTGCCGCATGGCGGCGACTTCAGGCGAACCCGCGCCGCGCCCGAAACAGAACGTCTTGTTGTGTTTCAACACACCGAGCGCCGTGCCCGGCACGGGCGTGGACTGCGTTTTGCTGCCGGTGCCGGAAAATTTGAACGCACGGTAGCCGAGGAAGGTGAAATTGCTGTTTTGCAGGTATCTCAGAAAGTCATAGGCCTCGCTGAGGTCGTCAGGGCGCGCCGGATCGTTCGACGATGCTTCCAGACTGCGCACGACGTCGTCCATCCGGACCATCAGGTTCTTCCAGTCGCCGGTCGCGGCGCGGACGTCGTCGAGAACTGCGTTCAGCCGCTTTTCCAGCTTGTCCGCCGCATCCTGCGACAACATTTGCTCAAGCTGGATATAGACGTGGGATTCGGTGATATAACCCCTGCTCTTTTCCGCGCGGACGTCTTTCAGCTTGCCGCCCTTGGCGCGCTCGGCCTGCACGATCGGGTGGAACATCACCTCGACCGTCAGGTTCTGCGCCGCCAGTTCCGCCGTGACGGAGTCGATGATGAACGGCATGTCGTCGTTGATCATCTGGATGACGCTGTGCGGCGCGTGCCAGCCGTCGCGTTTTTGTTCGGGCGTGAACACCCGCACGTTCTGCCTGTGCGGCTTGCGCGTCTCGGCGGCGGCATACAGCGACGCGATCACGTTGTGCAGATCCTTTGCGCTCCAGCCCTCCATGTCCTCGACCGGAACGCGTTGATAAAATGCCTTTGAAAATGCGGCAAGCGTTTTCTTGTCTGTGCTCATGTTTCTTCCTTGCGCACTTGATGCGCTGTTGTTTTTGGCGGGAGCGAGATGTTTGCGGGAATAAGATACGGACATGGGAAGACTCCTATTTTCCTGACATGATAGGGTAGCCGAGTATAGAAAGAGTTAAAACACCTTCGGATAAAAAAAATGGCGCAAACCGCGCCTAAAAAATGCCGCAGTGCAGCATGGCAAAAAGGGCGTACCATTCCGGTACGCCCTTTTTTATCGCTATAAAAGCTGACGTTACGCCACAATCGGCTTATCGGTTTTTAAGCCGCGAGCGGCTTATCACCCTTCTTCCAGCCGCACTGGATCAGACCGCCGTTTTGCAGGCCGTCAAGAATGCGCAGGACTTCGTCGACGTTGCGGCCGACGCTCAGGTCGTTTACGGAAACGTGACGGATGACCCCCTTCGGATCGACGATGAAGGTCGCACGCAGGCAGACGCCCGCGCCTTCATGCAGGATGCCGAGCGCGTTGGACAGTTCGTGCTTGATGTCGGAGAGCATCGGGAACGGCAGGTTCTTCAGGTCCGGATGGCTCTTGCGCCAGTTGAGGTGGACGAAGTCGCTGTCCGTGCTCATGCCCAGCACTTGCGCCTTGCGGCTTTCGAATTCCTTGTTGAGTTCGCCGAAGGTGGAAATTTCGGTCGGGCAGACGAAGGTGAAGTCCTTCGGCCACGCGAAAACGACCAGCCACTTGTCTTTGTAGCTCTCGTTGGTGATCTGTTTGAAAGACTTGCTCGTATCGTCGTCCGAGGAGACCACGCCCGTCAGTTTGAATTCCGGAAATTTATGACCCACAGTTAACATGATTCATACCCTTTCTGCTGCTTAAATTTTCGAATTAGGACCAGCGATAAAATGCGCCGCTGCAACGGTTTTGTCAACATATAGCCTTAAACGCCGGCTTTAAGAATAATCAACGCGACCGCGCAGGCGACGACGCCCAGCCCCGCGCGGATATTGCCTTTGTCCTTGTGTTTGATAAAGCGGTAAAAAAGCAGGATCAGGACGGAATCGAGAAGATTAAGAGCCGAAATATAAGCCGGATTATCCACATAGTAATAAGCCATAATATCGAGCAGCACCATGCAGACCATGGCAGACCCTACAATGATACCACCCGTCCACGCCGGGCGCGCGAAGAAGGCCGCGCGCGAAACGGGCTTTTTGACCACATAATAAACCAGCCACAAAGACAGCATGGTCACGGCCTCGACGAAAACATAGGACGCCGGACCTTTGGCGAGCGCGGCATGCAGCGTCGCCTTCTTGGTCAGCACCGGCCCGATCACCGCGGCCAGCAGCACGAACCAGACCAGCCGCAAAGCCCTCATCGAAACTTCGCATTTTTTAAGCTGCGCGGCGAAAAGCGCGAACAGGCACAGCACAAGGAAAATCAGCCCGCTGCGCACCGGCATGGCGAAATATTTGTCGAGCAGGCCGGGGTCGAAAACGAACCAGAGCAGGAAGCTGAAAATCACCGATGTGGGAATGAGCCGCGAGATCGTGCCCCCGCCGGCCTTGGAAATGCTGTTGAAGAAGATCACGTCGCTGACCGCCCAGATCACCGCGCCCGAACAGACGTAGGCGTAAAAGAGCGGATCGGGAGGCAGTCCCTGTACGATCACAAAGGGAATGAGAACGGTGGCGCAGACGATCTTGCACCAGACGGCCATCACATAGCCGTTGACCTTGAAGCGCTCCTGCACAAGCAACATCGTGGCGGACAATACCGCCGAGGCCGACCCGAATAACGCCCACACAGGAAATATCATCCCGTAACGATACACGGTTTGCAGTCTTGCAGAAAGGCAATAAGGCGATGCGCCACTGTACAGGTCCCTGATGTGTTGATAGAATTACTTTTAAATAACCGGAACAGGCGACCAGCGTCTTGTTAGAGTCGTTCGGGATCGTGAGAGTGGGGATAACATGAAAAAGGCACCAAAGTTCGCCCGGGTTTTGAGTTTTTCAGTCGCGCTGGCGGGGTTGTTTCTCGGTGGCTGCGGCCTTGTCCTTCCCGGCATCCATGCCGCTCCCAATGGTAAAAAAGTGACCAATTACACGTCGCGCTTTATAGTCAAATGGGACATCTCGAAAAAAGACAATCAGCTGGTGCAGGATTTTACCGTTAACGCGGCAGGCAAGTACAGGGTTGTTCTGGAATGCCGCGCTATCGATCAAAAACATTTCGGTTACGAAGACCGTAATAAGCTGATCGATTTTTTAAGCCTCTCTCCTACCGGTCACAGGACGGGCGTTGTCATCCCGATGACGATGAAGATAGACCGGATCGACGGCAAGCATGTCACGCCGCTGGTGCCGGAAGAAAAACTTAACAGCTATGGTCTGGACTCGGGCGGGTTATACGACATGTCGCGCTATATTCATGACTATATAAACTTTCCCGCCGGAAAATATAGAATCACCATCCGCACGGATCACGCCGTAAAACTGCCGCCTAACGTGGAAACATTTTTAGAGGTGGCGAACGACGACAAACGGCAGCCTTTCTACACCACGATCTTCAGCGTGGACGGTTTGTAATCCTTGGCGGCGTATTCGGGGTGACCGCGCGGGTTCTCGTGATAAAGCACGCCGTCTATCTGCCGCGTTTTCGGCGCGTGCTGATGCCCGAACAGCCAGAATTTGATTTTCTTCCCCGCGTCATATTTGAGAAGGCGCTGCAACTTGCTTGAGCCCATCAACGCCTGTCTTTCCCGCGAAATACCTTCCTTGACATCAAGCAGCTCGGCGCGCGGCACGGTATGGGTGACCACGACGATGGTATGGATGGACGCATCCTTGTTGAATTGTTTGACCTGATCGCGCAGAGCGTAATAATCGCGCCGCGCCATTTTCGAGAACGAGGCCGCCTTGTTAAAGCTGGCTTTCAGGTAACCGCGCCCTTTCCTGAGCGCCCGCCAGCGCGACAGCCCCTTGATCATCCTGTAATCCCAATGGCCGTTGCGGCCGATGATCGCGACGCCGTCTTTGACGAATGGCTTGTCGCGCAAATAGACCACGTTCGCAAGCTGCACGATGCCCTTGCGCAGGGTTTCCTCCACGGCGCGGAAATTGAAATTGTAGGCGAAGCCAGGCGCGCCGGTGCGGAATTCGTGGTTGCCGTCGACGAAGAGAACAGTCTTGTAAACCGCCGCAATTTTTTTAAGTTCGGCAAGGCAGGTCGCGGGATCCGACGCCACGTCGCCGGCGACGATGGCAATATCGTTCTTTTTCAGCGCTGCGTAATCAAGCGCATCGGCATGCTGTTCGGCGTGCAGATCGCTGTAAAAATCCACAGAGAAAGACATTCCCGAAAACTCCTGTCCGAGCCATCATGTGTCAGAGAAGCTAAGCAGAATACGGGAAAACAGTCAATGCCGCGCTATATGGAATGTCGCGGGGCCGTCCCTTTATCTCATGCCCCGAGCCTGACCGCAGACGGCTTATACCCTTTGGCGGTGTCCCTGTTGTGGCCGCGCGGGTTCTCATGATAAAGAACGCCGTCTATTTCCTGCTTCCTCGAGTCATGCTGGTGGCCGAACAGCCAGAATTTGATTTTCTTCCCCGCATCGTACTGGAGAAGATGGCGCATCTGGCTTGAGCCCTTGATCGCCTGCCGCGCCGGCGGGGCATCCTTCAAGAGTTCCGAACGCGGCACGGTGTGTGTCACCACAACGATTGTATGAATGGACGGGTCCCGATTGAACTTTATGATCTGGTCGCGCAGGGCGTAATAATCGCGCCGCGCCAGCTTCGAAAAGGAGGCGGCATTGTTGAAATCCGTCTCCAGAATGCGCGCGCACTCCCTGATCGCCCGCCGCCGCGGATAGCCCTTCACCATCTTGTAATCCCAATGGCCGTTGCGGCCGATAACCGCAACGCCGTCTTTAACGAAGGGCTTGTCACGCAAGTAGACCACGTTCGGAATCTGCGCGATGCCCTGACGCAGCTTTTCCTCCACGGCGTCAAAGTTGAAATTGTAGACGTAATCGGGCAGGCCCTTGCGGAATTCGTGGTTGCCGTCGACAAACAGCACGGTCTTGTAAGCCGCCGCGATCTGCCTGAGCTCCGCAAGGCTGGTCGCAGGATCCGGCCCCAGATCACCGGCCACGATGGCAATATCGCTTTTTTTAAGTGCGGCGTAATCAAGCCGGTCGGCATGCAGCTCGGCATGGAGATCGCTCATAAGATCGACGGAGAAAGACATTATATATATAAGCTCCCGCGATGCTCTTGACACACAGCCTCAGTCTCGTGGATGGCGTATAGAAAAACAGTTAAGCCATTATTAATATGGAATATACCTTATTTTACTGCCCCTGTAAAGTTATTTAGGCGGGTTCTGGCAAGCCTGTTGACAAGCGAAAAACCTTACTCTATCCATGACGGCGGTCAGTATATCGCAATGCTGTTGTAGCTCAGTGGTAGAGCACACCCTTGGTAAGGGTGAGGTCGAGAGTTCAATCCCCTCCAACAGCACCATTCCCCTATCAATCAGATATATAGAAGATTTATTGCAGGTTTTGCATTAGGAATTAGGGACTTAAATCCCTGATGAATAATCCTTTCCTATTGAAAATTATGGATATTTTTTAAAAATAACAAGTTGACCAATAGGAAAATTGCTGCTCTATTTCTGGAATGTGAATGAAGAAAAAGGAACATGATTTGCCGTCCTTGCCATCGAAGATCGAAAGCATAGCCTCCTCAAGAACTTCCTATAATTTTTCCATTTCCAGCGCACTGATCGGCGCGGGGGCTGTCTGCGTCATTATGGCCGTCGCCGGCATGTTCTCCGGCACCGCACCAAAAGTACATCAGGTTTCTATTCCCCTCACGAAAAGCCAGCCGGTCGGCACGCAGGCGTCCGCGCAAGACCATCCCCATGGCCCCCAGACTACGCAAAACATGAGTCAGATCACGCCCGGCGCCGGAGAAGAAGGATTCAGCGCAGCAACGGCGCTGCAAATGATCAACGCCGACACGCCGGAGCCGAAAATACAAATCGCCCCCGCGACGGAGGACACGATCGCAGCGGCGGCAGCGGCGGGAAAACCGGCGCCGCGCCCGACGCAAGCCGTAGCGCAAACAGGGGCGAAAACCGCGGCACAGCCCGTGGCGCAAACGGCGGCGGCAACGTCCGCTCCCAAACTGCGACAGGCCAAAGCCGAACAAGCCAAGCCGGCGCCGTCACATCCTGCCATCACATCCCAAAAAACCATCCCCCTCGGCAAAGGCGGCACGCTGGCCGGCCTGCTGACCAACAGGGCGGGCGTTCCCCATCATCAGGCCTATCTGGCAGTCGGCGCGCTGACGAAGGTTTACAATCCGCGCAATCTGCACCCCAAGGACAACATCACCGTTCTGTTCGCGAAAAAAGTGTTTGAAGGCCTGAGGGTGGTCGAACGCGACGGCAGCACGGTCACAGTCTCACGCGCCAGCGCCGACAGCTTTGGCGCCAGCGTCCTGCGGGTGCAGCTTCATCCCGTCGTGCGCGAATTCAGCGGCACGATCGGTAGCTCCCTCTACCTCTCGGCGCGCAAGAAAGGCGTTCCCGACCGCGTCATCCTCGGCATGATCAAGCTTTATGCGCAGAACGTCGACTTCAAGCACGGCGTCAAGCCGACCGACCTCTACAAGATTCTCTACCGCGAATACGTGCGCGACGACGGCACGATCGACAAGGCCAAGGGAACGGACATCGTCTATGCCGATCTGGTGTTGAGCCATCATAACATGCCGCTCTACCGCTATAAAGATGCGCACGGCGTTGTCGGCTATTACAATGCGCACGGCCACGCGGCGCAAAAGTCCCTCTGGCGCCGCCCCATCCATGATTCCTGGATCTCCTCGCCCTTCGGCCCGCGGGTTGACCCCCTCACGGGACACAGAGGCTTCCATCCTGGCGTGGACTACGCCGCGGACAGCGGCACACCCATCATGGCGGCAGGCGACGGCGTGATCACCGAAAGGCACTGGTGGGGCGGTTATGGCCGCTATATCCGCATCCGTCACACGCGCCGCATCTCCACGGCCTATGGCCACATGTCGCGCTTCAAAAAAGGCCTGCACGTCGGCTCCCGCGTCAAGCAGGGTGAAGTGATCGGCTACGTCGGCATGACCGGCCACGCGACAGGCCCTCACCTGCACTTCGAAATTCTCGTCAACGGCCGCCAGCGCAATCCGCTGACGGTGGCCCTGCCGCACTTCGGCAAGAGCCTGCATGGTCACACGCTGGTCGCCTTTGAGCATCATATCCGTACGGTCACCGATATGTACCGCCTCGCGGAACGCACGAACGGCCCGCTCAGACTGGCCATGAACACACTGCACTAAGCCTTCTTTTATGCCCACTGGTCACATGCACGATCATCCAGGCGGCATCGTGACGCGCTTTGCCCCGTCCCCCACGGGACAACTGCATATCGGCCACGCCTATTCCGTACTCTTCGCCTATCGCAAGGCCAAGGAGAACGGCGGACGTTTCATCCTGCGCATTGAGGACATCGACACGGAACGCTGCCGTCCGGAATATGTGGACGGTATCAAGGAAGATTTGCATTGGCTCGGCCTGACGTGGGAAGAACCGGTGCGCAAACAATCCGAACATATGGCAGGCTATGCCGCTGCGCTCGACAAACTGGCGGGCGCAGACCTGCTCTATCCCTGCTTCTGCTCGCGCCGCGACATTCGGGAAGAAATCGCCCGCGCCCCCGCCGCGCCGCACGGGCCGGAAGGCGCGCTGTATCCCGGCACCTGCCGCAACCTCACCGCAGACGAACGTCAGGATCGCATGGCTAAGGGCGAGCCTTACGCCCTGCGCCTCGACACGACGGCGGCTTTGGCGCGCCTCGACGCGCCGCTGATCTGGGAGGATCTGGAAAAAGGCAAGCAGGAGGCACATCCGGAAATCCTCGGCGACGTCGTTCTGGCGCGCAAGGACACGCCTGCCAGCTATCACCTCTGCGTCACGCTCGACGACCATTTGCAGGGCGTCACGCACGTCACCCGCGGCGAGGATCTTTTTCACGCCACACATCTCCACCGGCTGCTACAGCACATTCTTGGCCTTAACGTACCCGTCTGGCACCATCACCCGTTGCTGCATGACGAAGAAGGTAAACGCTTTGCCAAGCGTAATCAGTCCGTTACGCTTAAAAGTTTACGTGAAATGGGAAGTATGCCGGAGGATATTATCAGGCGCGTCAGTTAGAATTGCGGCTTCGGCGGACGGCTGCGCGGCGCATTCGGCTTTTGCTGCGGCAGGGCGGCTTTGAAGTCTTTAAAATCGCGGATGACAATATCTGCGCCCGCTTCCCTGAAAGACTGCTTCTTCGCTTCCGCCACAACGCCGGTACCGAAACGCGGATCAAGATAGGCGATAACGAAGGCGTGGGCTTTTTTGCCCGCCACGATGCCCGGCTCCGAATCCTCCACGACGACGGTGTTCGCCGCATCCGAGCCGTTTTCCTCCATGGCGAGAAGATACGACGCGGGGTCGGGCTTCTTTCGGCCCGCGACCAGATCGGGCCCGTAAACACGTTCGTTGAAATATGCAGAAAGACCAGCCGTTTCAAGGCAGAGCTTCGAGCGCTGCGTGGGGTTGCTCGAGCAAAGGCTGATCACATCGCCCGCCTGTTTCAGGTCTTCCAGCGTCTCGGGGACATGGGGATTGACCGGAAGGGTGCTGCCCTTAGACAATTCGCCCTTTCTCTCTTCATGCAGGCGGCTCAAGGTATCCAGCGTCGCATCGGAAAGCACCACGCCACGGGATTCGGCTATTTCGGTGAATTTTTCGCGGCTCCCCAGCCCCGAAAAATCGCGAAAGACCTCGTCGGCGGAAATGGCGCAGCCCTGCTCCGTGGCCAGATCGGCCGTGATGCAGGCGACCTCGTACTCCGTATCCAGAAGGGTTCCATCCAGATCGAAAATGATATGCCGGCTTTGCTGGGTCATATTTTAAAACCTTGTTTGACATAGGACGGTAATTATTATATTATTATGTTAATAAGTCAAGGAAAATTCGGTTATTCATGCAAAATCAATCCGTTATTCTCAACCTCCCAAAGGATTTGGGCGACTGTCTGCTCAGCGTGCCTGCGATCAAGCGCACCTTGGATTACTGCGCATCGGAAGGCCTGATACTGCTGGCGACAGGCAGCGCGCGCTCGGCGGAATGGGTGCAGACGCTTGGAGATATAAAGCTCGACGTGCGCGACCCCAAAGACCTGCCGCAGGATGCGAAAATGCTGATCAACCTCAACCTCTACGATGAAACCATTCACGACAGCTTTCCAGCCGTGCCGTTTTACGCGCCGGAGAAGGTAAAAGTGTTCGATGAAGATACGCCGCGCTTCGGCGCAGGCGCCGTCATCGGCAAAAAGCACATCTCCCTTCTGCTCGAAGATTGTCTGAAAGACGCGGGCATCATGAAAAATGCCGAAAAACTGCCCGTACCCGGACTGCCGTCCGCCTTCACGGATCAAAAGTTCGTGCAAGAGACAAAAGAAAAATTCGGCGTCACAGGTTCTTACGCCATCCTGATCCCTGTCTGCGCCGCGAACCGTCCGCTGAAACGGTGGCAAAAAGAGAAATTCGCGGACGTGGCGCAGGATTGCCTGCAGCAGGTCCTCACGCCCGTTTTGATGGGCGGGCCTTCTCAGGACGAGAAAAACCTGTGCGCCGAAATCAACGCGCTATGCGGGAACAAGGCGGTCGACGTTTGCGGACAGACGCGCCTCGACGAAATCGCCGCGCTCGCCAGAGGCGCGAAATTCACGCTCGGCTGCGATACCGGCCCCAGGCACATTGCCGCACAGGCCGGCGGACAGGTCTTCGCCTTCTTCGGCTACTACAACGATCCCGCCACATGGCAACTCCTGACGAAAAACAACACGGCCCACATCATCCTCGGTCGCCGCATTCAGGAAATCAGCGCGCAAGAGGTTTGGGACACCATCAAACGCTATACATCTTCTCCGCAGCCCGACTCCTCGCCCCGGAAAAAATTCGGATAGTAGCCTTCATGGTGCGGGCCTAAAGGTTCATAAAACCGGAAATAATTTTCAGAACTATAAAAAATATGTTTCGTCGGCCATTTCATGGGGATGAGTCAATAAACTGACTCGCTTTTTCAATCATAATCACCTAACGTCCTATAATTATAACATTTAAATGAATCGGGTAGCCGCTTATCCATGGCAGAAGCAAAAGCAGAGCAGGAACCCTCTATTGAGGAAATCCTTGAATCGATCCGCCAGATCATTTCCGACGATACGGAAGAGGAAGCGAAAGCGGCTGAATCCGAAACCGTGCTGAAGGGCGATAAAGAAGACAAGGTTCCCGCCTCCGATCTTTCCCTGACGCCGGAGGCGGAAAAACCCGTGCCGCCGTCGAACCTTTCCCTGACGCCGAAAGCGGAAAAGCCCGTGCCGCCGTCGAACCTCTCCCTGACGCCGAAAGCGGAAAAGCCCGTGCCGCCGTCGAACCTCTCCCTGACGCCGAAAGCGGAAAAGCCCGTACCGTCGTCTGATCTCTCGCTGACACCGAAGGCGGAAAAACCCGACGCGAAGAAAGAGCCGCTCTCGCTCACGCCGGACATCGCCGAGCCGGTCAACAGCCGGAGTTCTCTGGATCTGAGTCAAGCAGCCGACACCTCTATGGACATAGAAATGATGAATATGGATATTGATATGACAGATAGTGAAGTTGAAACGCCCAAAGAAACCGCAGCAGCCGACGCGCTGATGTCTCCGGAAACGGCAAATGCCGTGACAACCTCCCTCGCAAAACTGCTGACCAGCAATCTCGCCGTTGAGTCCGACACGCATAATAGTAAAGTAACGCTTGAAGAAATGGCGCTTATCCTTATGAAGCCGCTTATAAAAGCGTGGCTTGATAAAAATCTTCCTGCTATCATCGAGAAGGCCGTCACGAAAGAAGTGGAAAAGCTTTCGCGCCGCGCCATGGATCGCTAAACTCATATTTACGACTGACGAAAAAATACATCTTGGCTTTTTTATCTGACCTAAGGAGTTTCCAATGCTCTACGTCCAGCAGTCTTTAGGCCCCGATGAAGAACTTCTGACCGGCGCAAGATTCCACTGGATGTATACCGTGCGCGCCGTTTTCTGGATTTTGTTCGGCCTCGCCCTCGGCATTGCCATCGGCTACGGCGGCATCTGGTGGAACGTCTCTTCTGAAATACGCCAGTATTACGGCGACAATCTCCCGCCCCAGCTCTACGATCAGGCATGGCATCAGGTCGTCGTCCAGCACGGCGGGTACCTGCATATTCTCTGGACCCTGCCCGTCATCCTGCGCTTCGGCATTCTCGGGTTCTTCCTGCTCGGCCTGTTCTTCTTCGCGCACCTGATGATCATCAAGGCAACGACCGAAATCGCCGTGACCAGCCAGCGCGTCGTCTACAAAAAAGGCCTCATCGCCCGCCACGTCGGCGAGTTGGGCATCGACCGTATCGAGGGCGTCTCGGTCAGTCAGGGCGTCTGGGGGCGGCTGTGGGATTATGGCACGATTATCATTCGCGGCATGGGTGTCGGCGAAGTGATTTTGCCCGCGCTGATCGAAAATCCCGTCTCGTTCCGCAAGGCCATTCAGGAGGCCAAGTCCATTATGGACCACGGTAAGGCGCACGACGCTAAACAAAGAAAAGAAGATTTTTAATTATACCTGTGATACTATTAAGGCTGAGGGGATGAAGTTATTTTTCTCCCCCGAAAAATAACTTTTTTGTTGTCCTAAATTTTTGAGGAATTAAACTCAAATCCATTGGAGTGTATTTTTGCATGGACGATCTTATTCAAAAGAACAAATTGGCGTCTGAAGTTTACCAATCGGACCGCCGCGGCTTTTTGAAACACGGCCTCGCCTTTTCGGCGGCCTTAGGGTTTTGGATGCCCTCGCTGGCGGAAGCGCACAGTTTTCGCGGCAATGCGCCCGCCAAGGGCCGCAACCTGCACTTCGTCAATGCCCACACCAGCGAAGTCTTTCAGGGCGAATACTGGTATGACGGGCGTTACATTCCGTCTGCTTTCAAGGAGATCAAGACCGTTCTGCGCGATTTCCGCACCGATACCACCTACCCGATCGACCCGCGCCTGATGGATATTCTTTTCGTCGTGCAGCGCCGCCTCGACAATTTCAGGCCGTTCACTGTTTTCTCCGGATACCGTTCTCCCGCCACCAACGAGATGCTCCGCGAGAGGTCTCACGGCGTCGCCCGCGGCAGCCTGCACATGCAAGGACAGGCAATCGACCTCAACCTGCCGGGCACGCACCTGCACCACCTCCGGCAAGCGGCGGTACATCTCAAATCCGGCGGCGTCGGCTACTATCCGCAGAGCGACTTCGTCCATATCGACACGGGCCGGGTCCGTTACTGGTAAACCAGCGCTTTGATCTCTTGGAGCAGTTTTCCCTTGTCCCAGTCATACGGGCCGTCGAAACGCGCCACGGTATTGCCTTTGCGGTCAAGCAGGAAACTCGTCGGCAGGCCGGCATAGCGCCAGCGCAGTGGAACCTGGCGGTCCTTGTCCCAATAGAACGCCAGATGGCCGATCTTGTGCGCGCGCAGAAAAGCTATGACGGTTTTTTGAGCGGTCGTATCGGTGGAAATGGCGACGACGGCAAATTTCTTTTCCGGCATCATCGCCTGCAGCCTGTCGAGCGACGGCAGTTCGGAAACGCAAGGCAGGCACCACGTCGCCCAGACATTGACCAGAACGACCCTGCCCTTGAAATCGTTCAGGGTCACCTTATGCCCACCTTTGTCGTAAAACGTAATAGCGGGCAGGCGCGGCCGGTTTTTTGTCTGCAGGAGCCTGACCGTCCCATAAGACGCAAGAATGGCGGCCACAAAGACAAAAAACAAAAAATGACGCTTTACCGGCACGGAAAGGCTCTCCAAAATACATAGTTGCTAGGAGTATAAAGAGGGACTCATGAGATTGACAGACTTAACCTTTTGCCTTGCCCTCGCCGGCGCGGCGGCCGCTCTGGCCGGCTGCGGCGTCAAGCCTGCCCATCTGAGCCCGCCGAAGGGAGCGGACAAAAACGCCTACCCGCACGTTTATCCCGATCCGGCGACCGACCCGCAACCCGCGAAACCGCAACAATGAGCACGATCGCCTATAAAAACGGCGCCCTGCAGATGGAAGACGTGCCGCTCGAGAAAATCGCGCAAAAGCACGGCACGCCGCTCTACTGCTATTCCGCCAAACGGCTGACGGACAACTTCCGCGCTTACCAGACGACGCTGAAGGACATTCTGCCCGAAGACAAATTCACCGTCTGCTACGCCTGCAAGGCCAACAGCAATCAGGCGGTGCTGCACCTGCTCGGCACCCTCGGCGCGGGGGCGGACGTCGTCTCGGGCGGGGAAATGCACCGCGCGCTCAAGGCCGGCATCCCGCACGGCAAAATCGTCTTTTCCGGCGTCGGCAAAACGGCGGAGGAAGTCGAAACGGCGGTCAAAAACGATATTTTGCAAATCAACGTCGAATCCGAACCGGAACTGGAACGCATCTCGGCCGTCGCCGCGAAGGCAGGGGCGAAAACCCGCATCGCCTTCCGCGTCAATCCTGACGTCGACGCCAACACCCACGAAAAAATCACCACCGGCCGCAGCGAAAACAAGTTCGGCATCGACATCAAATCCGCGCCCGCGCTCTACCGCAAGGCCAAAGGGATGTCCGGCATCGTGCCCAGCGGCGTCGCCGTCCATATCGGCTCGCAACTGATGAACCTCGCGCCGTTCGCGGAGGCCTTCAAGCGCATCGCCGCGCTCGTCGGAGAATTGCGCGCGCAGGGCAACGACATCACCACCGTCGACGTCGGCGGCGGGCTCGGCGTGCCGTATCAGGGCGAAACGCCGCCGGACGTCAAAAAATACGTCGCGCTCATCCGCGACATCATCGCGCCGCTGAATGTGCATGTCATCCTCGAACCCGGCCGCTCGATCGCCGGCGACGCGGGCGTGCTGCTCACCCGCGTGCAGTATCTCAAGGAGGGCGGAGACAAGCGCTTCCTGATCGTCGACGCGGGCATGAACGATCTGATGCGCCCCGCGCTCTATGACGCTTATCACGCCATCCTGCCCTGCAGCGCACCCGCGCCGTCCGACGCGACGCAAACCTACGACGTCGTCGGGCCCGTCTGCGAAACAAGCGACACGTTCCGCACAAACATGGAACTGCCGCGCACCGGCCAGGGCGCGCTGCTCGCCATCATGACCGCGGGGGCCTACGGCGCGTCCATGGCCTCCGCCTATAACACGCGCCCGCTGCCCGCGGAAGTCCTCGTCAGCGGCGATGCGTTCGACGTCATCCGCCCGCGGCAAATGATAGAGGATATCGTCGCCGCAGACGTTATCCCCGAACGGCCGGTATGAGATACGTTTTCATCTTCACGGGCGGCTTTATCGCCCTCTTGTGGGAAAGGCTGTGGCGCCGCTTCTGGCCCGCCGTCACGCTGGTCCTGTTTTACACCGCGCTCGCGCTGTTCGGCGCGCCACTGCTGTTCGGCGGCGTGTGGCAGCTGCTCTTGCTCGTGCTGTTCGCAGTTGCCCTGGCGGCGGCACTGCTGAAAACCGGCGCGCCGTTCGTTTTTCCGACCCGCGCGGTCGTCGAGCGGCGGCTGGAGCAGGCCAGCGGCCTTGCGCACCGCCCGCTGCAGGCGCGGCGCGACAAACCCGCGGAAACGCTCGCGCCGGAGGCCGAACCGTTGTGGCGCAAACATATCGAAAAAGCCGCCGCGGCCGTGGCGCTTCTGAAATTCTACAAGCCGCAGACGGACGTCGCCCGCCACGACCGCTGGCGGCTGCGCTATATCGCCCTGTTCTTTTGCGCGCTCGGGCTTCTGGTCGCGCGGCATGACGCGCTGCCGCGCCTGCGCCAGTCTTTCACGCCCGACCTCAGCGTTTTGACGGGCGCGCAAACCGTGGCTCTCGATCTCTGGATCGAGCCGCCCGCCTATACGCATGAGGCGACGGTCTTTTTGTCCTCGGCGGATCAGGGCCTCACGCAGCAGACCGGCCCACTCTCCGTACCCGCCGGAAGCATCCTGAAGCTGCGCCTCGCAGGCTTGCGGTTCGCGCCGCGCGTCAGTTATGCGGGGCAAAAAATCGCAACGGCGAAAGCCGCGCCGCGCAACTACACTGATGACATGACGTTCCAAAAGAGCGGCACGCTGGTGATCGGCAGCCTCTTCCGCCGCATCGGCGCATGGCATATCACCGTGCTGCCGGACACGCCGCCGACCGTGAGCATCGAGAAAATCAAGGCGACGTCCTTCGCCGCCGTCCAAATCACCTACAAGGCCGACGACGACCACGGCGTCACCAAGCTGACGGGTATCGTCGGCGCGGGCGGCAAGGCCTACACGTTTGCCATGCCGCCGACGACAAGCAAGGACCCCGTCAGAGATACGGAAGACCTGACGGAAAACACCGCGGCGGGGGAAAAAGCGCTGCTGTGGCTCGATGCGAAGGACGGCGCGGGACATATCACCTCCTCCGCGCCCGTCGCCTTTACGCTGCCGGAGCGGCATTTCAACAACCCGCTGGCGCAGCGGATCATCCTCGACCGCAAAATCCTGATTCATACCCGCAACAAACGCGCACGCGACACCGTCATCAATGATTTTTCGGACATCGCCGAAAATCCGCAGGCCTACAGAGGCGATTTTACTGTCTTTCTGTCTCTCTCCAGCGCCGCCCACAGGCTGGCCTTCGAACAGAACGACGCAACTCCATCGATCATCAAACTCTTGTGGAACCTCGCGCTGCGTCTTGAAGACGGCGGCGTGACGCAAGCGCGCCTCGCGCTCGACAAGGCCCTGCAACAGCTCCAGCAGGCGATTGCCGACAAAACCGCCTCGAAGCAGCAAATGCAAAAGCTCCTCGACACCGCGAAACAGGCGATGAAGCAATATCTGGTGGCGCTGACGCGGGAACTGGCGCAAAGGCTCTCGCACGGGACCAACATGCCACATCTTTCGCCGGAGCTCGCGGCGAAGCTCCTGCAGAACATCGACGTCAGCAAACTGGTCGCGCAAATGCAGGCCCTCTCAGGCGCGAACTCGCTGCAGGACCTGCAAAAAGAAGCCGCCGCCCTCAAGCATACGCTCGACAGTTTCAACATCGACGAATTCCGGAAGATGCAAGAGCAGCAGGCAAAGGCGCTGCAGGCGCTGCAAAACCTGCAGGACATCATCCAGCGCCAACAGACCCTGTACGACAAAACGAACGAGACGACGCGCAAGGCCGACTTGAAAAAAGAGCGGCATACGCAAACCGCCATCAGCGATGAACTCAAAAAATCGATAGCCAAACTGGGCGACACCGGCGTGACCGTCCCCGAAAGCTTAACCGATGCGCGCGCGGCCATGAAAAAGTCCGCCGACGCGCTCGGCAAGGCGCAGCGCAATGCCTCGCTCGTGCAGCAAAAGGCCGCGCTCGACGCTCTGAAACAAGGCATCGACAACGCCGCCAAACAAATCTCCAGCGCGCTGCAGCGCGCCTTTCTGCCCTTCGGCATGATGAGCGGCGGCTACGGTAAGGGGTACGACCCGCTGGGACGCCCCTATGGCCTCGCCGCCGGCACCGGCGTTAAAATCCCCGACAAAGGCCGCCAGCGCCGCGTGCAGAAGATCATCCAGGAATTGCAGCGCCGCGAGAGCGACCCTGCCCGCAGCAACATCGAGCGCAACTACGTCAACCGGCTTCTCGAACAATTTTAATCTTATATTTCAATAAGATATAATAAAAGGCCTGCTTTGACCTATACAGCCCCACCTTAATCATATTATGATAAACAGTGTCATCCGTTACAGGAGAAAAGCCCGCCTTGCCCACTAGCCCCCCCATCATCGTCTACCATGCGGACTGCATCGACGGCGCAGCCTCGGCCTGGATCATCGCCAAGGCGCTTGGCGGCGAGGATGCGGCGGCAAAGGACGTGGCCATTTTCATCCCCTATCGTCACAACGACAGCAAAACCGGTGAAGAGGCCGTCCGCGCCGCGTTGCATACGGACGGCGCGGTCTATTTCGCCGACCTCACGCCGGAGAAACCTTTTCTCGACGAACTGCTCGCCAGCGGAAAAGACGTGCATGTTCTCGATCACCACACCAGCGCGGCGGAGACGCTCGGCGGCAGGAAGGGCGCCAACCTGCACACCTGCTTCGATCCCGCCGCGCCTTCCGCCGCCAAGATGATCTGGACGCATTTTTTCCCCGCCGAAAAACCGCCTGCCGTCATCGGCCTGATCGACCTGATGGACGGTGCCGCGAGCGGGCTTTCCACGCCGGAAGAATTCGCCGCCGCCGCGCTGATCGACGCGCAAAACATCCACACGCATGAAGACGCCTTCGCCGCCCTGCGCGGTCTTGCGAAACTGAACTTCAACGACATGGCAAAAAAAGGCGAGCGCATCGACGCAAAGCACACCCGGCTCATAGACCAGTTATTTGAAAAAGCCGCCGCCGTGCATCTACAGATCCTGCCGGGCGGGAAATCCTTCGACGTACCCATCGTCAACGGCAACCTCAAAAACTACGGACGGAGAATCTCCGCGCGCCTTGTCGAACTGGGCAGGGCAAACGGCGCGCCCGCGGCCTTCATGTGGTCGCTGCAGAAGAACGGCGCCGTCAGCCTCTATATCCGCACCGACGGCGACACGGACGCGAACGAGATCGCGAAACATCTTTGCAAAACGACGGGCGCGACAGGCGGCGGGCATAAGGACGCGGCCGCGGTGCATTTCGCATCCATTCTTGACTTCGCGCGGCATATGCCTATGAAAGCGCTGAAACAGCCGCCGAAAGTCAGGCGAGAACCGCCTTCACCTTCTTGACGATTTCGTCAAGCGTGAAAGGCTTGCTGATCACCTCCTCGGCGAGGAAATCGAGATTGTGCGCGCGCTGGCGCTGGTTGGCGTAGCCGGACATCATCACGATCTTCGTGGCCGGATAATCCTTGGAGACTTTGAGCGCGAGCGCGATGCCGTCGAGGTCGGGCATGACGATGTCCGTCAGCAGCAGATCGAACTCTTTTTCAGCGAGCGCGGCGAGCGCGGCGTTGCCGTCCGGCACCGACGTCACGTCGAACCCGCCGTAGCCCAGCGCCCGCACGACGAATTCGCGCACCGAAGGTTCGTCATCCGCCACAAGTATGGTTTTACCGCTCATCGCTGCTTTCCTTTCACGCGCAATTCCACCGTGGAACCGGCTGCTGGCGCATTGTCCAGTTTCATCATGACCGGCACGCTGTCGCCGCCGGAGATCTGCGTCACGCCCGTTTTGAGATCCCATGACGTGACGACCGCACCGTCCGCGTTCTTTAAAATCACGCCGAGCGGCGGATAGGCGATGTCGTGGTTCGTCATGTTCGCCATTTGTCCGGAGATAACAAGCGTTTTCCCCTGATCGTCGATGCGTCTTTCCACCGTGAAGTCGCTGAACTTCAGCCCCTCGCCCGGCACGGGCACATGAAAGCCGAGCGTCTGATAGAGCAACGCCGTCGACGGCCAGTGGCGGAGAATCGGATTTTTACCGATGAAGACGACGGAGAGCGTGAGAAAGCTGCAAAACAGAAACACCATGCCGCCGAAAACGTTCGCGTTCATGCCGAGCGGATTATGCGTAACGATCGGCAGGACGGTCTCCTGCGGCAAGGTTTGTCTCTTCTGTTCCACCGCTTCGCCCTGATCGACGGCGGGCAGCGCATCGGCAAACGTTTCATCTACGGGCGCCTTTTCGGTCTGCGCCTCTTTGCGCGGCGCACCGGCATCAGGCACGGCTGTTTTTGCAGCAGCGGCTTTTTTCTTCTTCTCTTCATTCTCGGCGACTGTGGATAAAACCGCCGCGAGCGCCTCGCCGTCTTTTTCGAGAATCGAGCTCAGGTCTTCCGTTACCGAGCGCGTGCGCGGCACCGTCTGCTGTGCAGGCGATTCTTCCTGCTGCCCCAACGGCTCTTGCGGCCACTCCGGCGATTCTTGTCCGGCCGCCGCGTCTTCTTCCTCGATTTTCTCTTCAGGAATCTGAAACCACGTATGGCTACAGGAAATGCAACGCACATCCCTGCCCGATGCGCCCAATACGGCAGAATTCAGCTTGTATTGCGCCTGACATTTTTGGCACGTCACAATCATATTTTCAAACCATCCAGCGACCTAAAAAACAGGTAGTATTGCACCATAAAGCAGGATAACATGCAAAGTATCACAATGTATAGAGGCAGGGCATTATGGCTTTGGTCAGATTTTCCAATATCGGCTTGCGCTATAGCACAGGCGATGAAGTTCTTCACGACGTCAGTTTCGAACTGGAGCCCGGCTCTTTTCATTTTCTGACCGGCCCGAGCGGCGCGGGCAAAACCACTCTGATGAAGCTGCTTTACATCGGCCAGAAGCCCACCCGCGGCGTCATCACCATGATGGGGCGCGATCTCGCGACCGTATCGCCCAAGGCCCTGCCGGAGCTCCGCCGCCAGATCGGCGTGGTCTTTCAGGATTTCCGCCTGCTGAGTCATCTCTCGGCCTTTGACAACGTGGCGCTGCCGCTACGCGTTTCCGGCGTGAGCGAAAGCGCGATCAAAAAGAACGTCACCGAACTTCTCGAATGGGTCGGGCTCGGCGGCAAAATGAACGCCCGCCCGCCGACGCTCTCCGGCGGCGAACAACAACGCATCGCCATGGCCCGTGCCATCATCAACCGCCCGAAACTCCTGCTCGCCGACGAACCGACCGGCAACATCGACGAGAACATCGGCATCAAGCTTCTCACCCTCTTCGAAGAGCTGAACCGCCACGGCACGACAGTCGTCATCGCCACGCACAACGAGGGCCTAGTCCGGCGTTTCCCGCACGACCAGATGCACCTCGAACACGGCGTGCTGGAGATCCGCAGCAATCCGTCCGCAAAGGCAGCATAAAAAAATGTCCCGCAAGCATTTCAACAAAAAATACACCTACGACATCTCCCTCGACGAAGGCGCCGGCGCGCGCATGGTCAGCTGGGTCACCGGCCTGATGGTCTTTTTCGCCACGCTGACGCTGGCGCTCAATTTCTCGCTCTCGACGGTGGCGAATGCGTGGATGACTAGTCTCTCCGGCACGTTGACGGTCGAGATGAAGTCGCCGCTGCTACCGCAGAACGACAAGACCGCGGCGGCGAAGCAACAGCAAAAATTCCAGGCCACCGTGGAAAACGTCCTCTCCTTCCTCGAAAAAAGCCCCTCGGTCGGCAAGGCGCGCCTGATGACGTCGCCGGAAGTCAAAGGACTGATCGAACCGTGGCTCGGGCAAAGCGACCAGAACACGGCGCTCGACGCCATTCCCCTGCCGACGCTGATCGACGTCAAGCTCGCGCCCGGCGCCAACATCGCGCAACTGACGAAAAACATCCGCACCATCGAGCCTTCGGCGCTGGTGGACAGGCAAAGTTCCACACTCAACAACGTCAAGACGCTGGCCGACACGGCTACGCTGTTCATGGTGATCCTGACCGGCATCATCGCCCTGCTCGCCGTTGTGACCATCGCCGGCATCGTGCGGTCGAAAATGCTCATTCACAAGTCCGAAGTCGAAACCCTGCACCTGATCGGCGCCAGCGACGAATATATCGCCCGACAGTTCCGCCAGCATACGTTGCGCGGCACGCTGAAGGGCGCGACCTTCGGCGTCATCTGCACGCTTCTGACCCTGCTGGCGCTCGGGCATGTGACACATGCTGCCGCCAGCGGCGTTCTCCCCCAGATGAATCTGATGCCCGCACAATGGGCCATGCTCGTGACACTGCCCGCGCTGACCGGCTGCGTGATCGCCCACCTGACGGCACAGGCGTCCGTCTTGCGGGAACTGGCCAAGTTGCCGTGAGTCCGCCGTGACTGCCGGCCACAAAATCAATCCCAAACTCAAAACGGCGCTCGCCGCCGCCGTCCTCCTCGCGCTCGTCGCGCTGGGTGCCGGATTTTTGTCGTTCATCAATACCGTCGCCGCCATGCCGCTGCCGCAGCAGCCGATGAAAAAGCTTGATGCCATCGTCGTCCTGACGGGCGGCAGCAACCGCATCGACGCCGGCTTCAAACTGCTGCAAGAAGGCTACGGCAAAAAGCTGTTCATCTCCGGCGTCTACCACGGCCTTGACGTCAAGCAACTGCTGAAACGCTGGAAAGCCGCGCCGCAAAAAAGCCTCGATTGCTGCGTCGCGCTGGGTTTCCAGGCCGACAACACCTACGGCAACGCCATAGAAACCGCTGCGTGGCTGCGTAAGCAGAAGTTCCATTCCATCTATCTTGTCACCGCCGACTACCACATGAAGCGCGCGCTGCTGGAATTCCATCACTTCGTTCCGGACGTCGCCATTACGCCCTTTCCGATCGTCCCGGACAACTTCAACGTCCGCGACTGGTGGAAATCACCCGCCACCGGCCTGCTGGTGGGGCGTGAATACCTGAAATACGTCGTCACAGACCTCAGGTACCCGTCATGAAAAAAATAACCGACATGATCCGCTCGATCGTTTTCAATATCTTCTTTTTCGCCGGCTCTCTCGGCTGCAGCATTATCCTTCTGCCAATGCTGCTCCTGCCCGAAAGAAAATGCGCGCAAGTCGTCAGCGACTTTTACGGCGGCTACATGAAGCTGATCGAAAAGTACATCATGGGACTGCGCCTCGAGATCAGGGGGATCGAGAATGTTCCTGCCAGCGGTGCCTACATCATCGCTGCCAAGCACCAGTCCGCCTTTGAGACGCTCAAGCTGCCCTATATGCGCGATCTCGGTTACCCCGCGATCATCCTCAAAAAGGAACTGACGCGCATCCCCGTTTGGGGCTGGTTTCCCGCGCGCATGGGGCAGATCGCCATCGACCGCGGCTCGGCCAAGGAAGCGCTCGACTCCATCGTCTCCGGCTGCGAGAAGAAACTCGCCGAAGGCCGACCGGTCATCATCTTTCCGCAAGGCACGCGCACCGCCGTCGGTGCCAAAAAGCCTTATAAGGCTGGCATCGCCAAGGTCTATCGCGACGTGCATGTGCCCGTGGTACCCGTGGCGCTCAATTCCGGAGTGTTCTGGGGCAAAAACGCCTTTTTCAAAAAATCCGGCACGATCACTTTCGAATTCCTGCCGCCCCTCCCCTCCAACCTGCCGCCACTGCAAATGATGGAACAGCTCGAAAAAGCCATTGAAGAGGCCAGTGACAGGCTGGTAGCCGAGGCACTACAAAAATAAGGCCGCTATTGCGGTTTTATACTTTAAACCGTTACATAATTCCGCGATTGCTGCATCGCAACAAAGCTTGAAGGCCTGCACGCTTTGGACTAGAATCTCTCGGTCACAATATTTTTTATGAGCAAAGATGACAAACACCTCCAAAGCGAACATCCTTTCCCGTAAGCTGGAATTTGACGGCTGGCACAAGCTCGAAACCATCGTCGTCCAGACCGACAGCCTGCGCCATGACGGCAAGGCCGAGCCGATGCAACGGGAACTCTTTCGTTGCCACGTCTGCTCCGTCGCCCTGCTCTATCAGCCGGAAACGGACCAGATACTCTTCAACGAACAATTCCGCGTCGGCGCCTTCATGGCGGGCGATGCCAACCCGTGGCTGATAGAATGCTGCGCGGGTCTCGTCGATGCTGGCGAAACGCCGGAAGAGGCCGTCCGTCGCGAAGCCGTCGAGGAAACCGGCTGCAACATCCTCGACCTCGAATTCATCGGCAAATCCTATTCCAGCCCGGGCGCCAGCGACGAAGTGCACATGCTCTACTGCGGGCGCATCGGCAAGGCGGAGGCGGGGCATTTCGGCCTTGAAGAAGAAGGCGAAGAGATCAAAACGCATCTCATTCCTGCCGTCGAAGCCATTCGCATGCTCGACACGGGCAAAATCGTCAACGGAGCGACGCTCATCTGCATGAACTGGTTCGCGCGGAACCATGAGCGTCTGCAAAAGAAATGGGGAACAAAAGAATGACGGCACTCTTCACCGCAGCAGAACTCAAAGGCGTCCTGAACAACAAGAATGTCAAAGTCGTGGACGCAAGCTACAACCAGCCGCTGTCCGCGGAGGGCATTCCCGGTGCCATCGATTTCGATATCGACGACATCGCCAACAAGGACTCGCATTTCGCCCACACCGTGCCGACGGCGGACGTCTTCGCCGCCAAGGTCGGCGGGCTCGGCATCGGCAACGACGACCTCGTGGTGGTTTACGACCGCAAAGGCATCTCCATGGCGGCAGCGCGCGCCTGGTGGATGTTCCGCCTGTTCGGCCATGAAAACGTGCGCATCCTCAACGGCGGACTGCCCGCCTGGACTGCGGCCGGCTTTCCGACGGAGAAAAAAAACGCCGAACCAGAGCCCGTCCCCTACACTGCGAAGACCAACAACGCGCTGCTCAAGCAGGTCGAGCAAATGGCGGGCAACCTGCTGCGTAAGGAATTCTCAGTGATCGACGCCCGCGACACCGCACGCTTCGAGGCAGGACACATCCCCGATTCGTACAGCCTGCCTTACACCGGTCTCATCAGCGAAGACGGCACACTGAAGCCCGTTCCCGAGCTTGAAAAAGCCTTCGCGGACGCCCAGGTAGGGTCGCCAAAGGCCATCACCTGCAGCTGCGGCAGCGGCGTGACCGCCTGCGTTCTCGCGCTGGCACTCTTCGAAATGAGACACAAGGACGCCGCCGTCTACGACGGCTCGTGGACGGAATGGAACGCCCTCTCCATGCTGCCGAAACTGACCGGCAAACGCGCGTCATGACCGCGCGGCAGGGAAAAACCGGTACGCTGCTCACGCATATCAGCACGAACCCGAAAAAATACGACGGTACCGTCAATATTCCCGTACACCGTGCCTCCACGATCGTCTTCAACAGCTTCGAGGAATTTGAACGAAAGCCCAAACCGCCGTTCATTTACGGCCGCGCCGGCACGCCGACCAGCGCCGCCTTCGAGCAGGCCATCGCCGCGCTGGAAGGGGCGGAGGGCAGCGTTTCGACCTGCTCCGGCCTTTCGGCCATCGTCACCGCCATCACCGCCTTCGCGGGGTCCGGCGACCATGTGCTGATCCCCGACAATGCCTACGGGCCGAACCGCAAATTCTGCGAAAAAATGCTCAGCCATTGCGGCGTCGAGGTAGAATTTTACACGCCGCTCACGCCGGACATCAGCAAACAGTTCCGCAAGAACACCAAGGTTTTGTTTATCGAAGCACCCGGCTCGCTCACCTTCGAAGTTTGCGACATCGACGCCTTTGTCTCCGCCGCCAAGGCCGCCAACATCACCACCATCATGGACAACAGCTGGTCTTCCGCGTTTTTCCTCAAACCGCTGGAACACGGCATCGACGTTTCCGTCATGTCCTGCACGAAATATATCTCCGGCCACTCGGATGCGATGCTCGGCGTCGTCTCGGGGACGGAAGACGCCTATCACAAGGTCAAAGCCACGGCGCTTGCGCTCGGCCTCTGCGCCGGGTCGGAGGAGCTTTACATCGGCCTGCGCGGGCTTCGCACCTTGCACATCCGCCTCAAGGAACATCAGGAACGCGGCCTGGAAATGGCACACTGGCTTGAAAAGCGCCCCGAAGTCAAACGCGTGTTGCATCCGGCGCTGTCCTCCTGCCCCGGCCATGAAAACTGGAAAAAATATTTCAAAGGCTCTTGCGCCACGTTCAGCGTCGTTCTGCACGAAAGCGATAAAAAGAAGTTCGCCCGCATGCTCGACGGGCTGGAACTCTTCCACATCGGGGCAAGCTGGGGCGGCTATGAATCGCTCTGCTTCCCCGAGCAGCCCGGCGCCAGCCGCACCGCCCTGCCGTGGAATGAAGACGGCCTGCTGCTCCGCCTGCACATCGGCTTCGAAGACGTCGAAGACCTGAAAAACGACCTTTCCGAAGGGTTCAAAAGGCTCGCCGCCTGATCATACGCCTAAAATCCTCATGACCGCCGCTGCGACCTCTTCCGGCGGCAATGCGGCGTCGACCACCGGCCATGTCACATCCCCCGCCTCCAGTTCCGCCTGCATTTGGACGATCCTTGCGCCGGCGTCGGAAGCATCGCCTTTGCGCCTTTCCACGCGGTCGATCAGAATATTCAAATCCGTCTGCAGCCAAATCCCGGTGAACCGCGCGTCGGCGGTGCGCGCCAGTTTTTCCACTTGCCTGCGCGACGGCGCGGGCGAAAACGTCGCGCTGACAATCACGTTTTTTCCCGCCGCGATATGTTCCGAGGCCTGCCGCTCCACTTCGGCAATCACGCGCCGTGTCGCTTCCGGCGTATAAGCCTGCTCGGACAGGCGCGTAGTTTCCGCCACGCCGAAAAACGCTTTACGGGTGCGGTCGCTGTCCAGATGCACGGCGTTCGGGAGGCGCTTTAGCAACGCCGCCGCGAGCGACGTCTTCCCGCTGCCGGAAAGGCCGCCGATGGCTAACAGAAAAGGCTTTTCCACGGTGTTATCAGTCCCGGACCGCTTTCGCGACCTTGTCGAGTATTGCGTTGACGATCTTCGGCTCGCTGCCGTCGTAAAAGCCCGTCGTGACATTGAGATAGTCGTTGATGATGATGCCCGTATCGGTTTTACCCTGCGCCATCAACTCGTAAATGCCCGCGCGCAGGATGCAGTCCAGCAGGGCTTCCGGATCGCTTTTCTTTCCGTCGGCCAGCGCCTTGGCGAGGATAACCTCGACATCCGCCCAGCGCGCCGCGATGCCACTGACAATCTCTTCAAGCAACTGCGTATCGGCTGGAACAAACTTGTCGCCATCGAGGTCGAATCCCACGCGCGTGTCGAGAAACTCGCGCAAGGCCGATTTCGCATCCTGATTGTTGAGGCGCATCTGGTAAAGCACCTGTACGGCGCCCAGACGCGCCGCCGTTTTACGGGCTTTGGGGGAACCGGCATTACCCTTGACGACGCGCTTTTCCGGCGGCGCGCGCAGGCCTGATTTTCTCGGACCGGTTTTTTTCTTGATTGGTGCCACGCTTTCTAAGCTTTCTTGTAATTCTTTTTAAGGAAGTCGGTATAGTCCTCAACCTCGCGGAAGTCCTTGTAAACCGAGGCGTAACGCACATAAGAAACCGGATCGATCTTGGCCAGCGCCTTCATCGCGCGCTCGCCGATCGCTTTGGTCGTGACGTCCGCATCGCCGGACGCTTCCAGCTGGCGGACAATCTCGCTCGCTGTGCGCTCGATGACCTCCGGTTCGACAGGGCGGCGGCGCGTCGCCAGTTTCAGCGAGCGCACCAGTTTTTCGCGATCAAAATTTTCGCGACGGCCGTCCACTTTAATCACCGTCAGGTCGCGCAACTGCACGCGCTCGAAGGTGGTGAAACGCGCATCGCAGTGCGCGCATTCGCGGCGGCGGCGGATGGCGGAATTGTCCTCGCTCGGACGGGAGTCCTTGACCTGCGTGTCTTCATGGCTGCAAAAGGGGCATCTCATGTTTTTACTCCATCTCGTAGATCGGGAACTTGCGGCACAGCTCCAGCACGCGCTTCGCCACATCCTGTTCGACCGCTGCGTTGTTCTCCGCGCCGTTCCTGGCAAGGCCGTCCAGCACTTCGAGGATGTAGGCGCCGACCGTTTCGAACTCCTTGACACCAAAGCCGCGGGTCGTCGCCGCGGGGCTGCCAAGCCGCACGCCGGAGGTGACCATCGGCTTTTCGGGGTCGAAGGGAATGGCGTTTTTGTTGCACGTCATCCGCGCGCGCTCGAGGCTGACTTCGACCACGCGGCCGGTGAGCTTTTTGGGACGGAGATCGACAAGCACAAGGTGGCAATCCGTGCCGCCGGAAACAATGTCCGTGCCGCCTTTTTTCAAGGTCGCAGCCAGCACGCGAGCGTTGTCTAGCACGCGCTGCTGATAGGCCTTGAACGACGGCTTCAGCGCTTCGCCGAAAGCGACCGCCTTGGCGGCGATCACATGCTCAAGCGGCCCGCCTTGCAGGCCAGGGAACACGGCGGAGTTGATTTTCTTCGCCAGATCCTCGTCGTTGGTAAGGATAATGCCGCCGCGCGGGCCGCGCAGCGTTTTGTGCGTCGTCGAGGTGGTAATGTGCGCGTGCGGCACGGGGCTGGGATAGAGACCCGCCGCGACCAGACCGGCATAGTGCGCCATATCGACCATGAGATATGCGCCGACGTCGTCTGCGATCTTGCGGAAACGCGCGAAATCGATCGGGCGCGGATAGGCCGACGCGCCGGCGATGATCATTTTCGGTTTATGCTCGTGCGCCAGCTTTTCGACTTCGTCCATGTCGATCAGGCCATCTTCCTTACGCACACCGTATTGCACGGCGTTGAACCATTTGCCGGAGAGGTTGGGCTTCGCGCCGTGCGTCAGGTGGCCGCCGGCGGCGAGCGCCTGGCCCAAAATCGTGTCGCCCGGCTGCAACAAGGCCAGCACGACCGCCTGATTAGCCTGCGCACCGGAGTGCGGCTGGACGTTGGCGAATTTTGCATCATAGAGCTTGCAAATGCGGTCGATGGCGATCTGCTCGGAAATATCGACAAATTCGCAACCGCCGTAATAGCGCTTGCCCGGATAGCCCTCGGCATATTTGTTGGTCAGCACCGAGCCTTGCGCCTGCATCACGGCGCGGGAGACGATGTTCTCGGAGGCTATCAGCTCGATCTGGTCCTGCTGACGGCCCAGCTCTTTTTCGATCGCGGAAAAAATTTCCGGATCGGCCAGCGCCAGATCGGTTGTGAAAAATCCGTTTTCAGCAGTTTCCAAGTTTTTTAACGCGTTCTGCATGGCGTCCTCCTTCAAATGTCGTGTTCAAAAAAACTCCGATACATTCCAGCGCGACGGCAGGGCCTATCAATCGCGCGCCCATCGCCAGCACGTTGGCATCGTTGTGCAACCGCGCAAGCCGCGTCGAGGTGACATCGTGACACAGGGCGGCGCGCACTTTCGGGTTTCTGTTGGCGGCAATGCTGATGCCGATGCCGCTGCCGCAAATCGCGATGCCGCGCTCCGCCTTGCCCGCCGCAATCGCCTCCGCAAGTGCCTGGCCGTAGTCGGGATAATCGACGCGCTCGGTGGAATGGGTGCCGAGATCCAGCACTTCATAGCCCGCCGATTCCAGATATTCGACAATATTGTTCTTCAGATCAAAGCCGGCATGGTCTGCGGCGATGGCGACTATTTTATGTGCGTCCGAGATTTTATGTGCGTCCGGCAAAGGCACGACCCCATATTTTGATAAAACTGCCACTTCTATACCAGATATGGTAGTCGGAGGCTAACAATATCACGTTTGATATTAACATAATTAATTAAAACTTAATGTCTGGCTGTTAAAATTGAGGCAGTCGCGAAAGATCCGCTATGAGCCGTTTTCTGCCTCAAAAAATGCTGTTTCATGCCATCCCCTGCGCGCCGCAGGGGGAGGCCATCACAACCAGCATCAATTACGGCGCAGACATCCCCGCCGCCGAGCGGGAAAAACTCGGCATGCCGCCGGACGAGCAGACACCGCTGGTCTTTGCCGCCACGAACCTCGATAAGGCGCTGGCTTTCACCATCATCAAGGGCGAAAAGCTGTTCAATACTTTTGTGGATTCCGCGCAAGCTGAAATCGCCGTTGTCGTTGACCGTGAAAAATTCATGTCGCGCGAACGCAACGCGACGATTTTCACCTTCCCCGACGACGGTTTTGTGCAACTCTTGAACTGCCAAAACCAAAGCGTATCAACAAAGGCCGTGCCATTCGCCAAAACGGAGGTCGCTGCGACAATAAAAAGCGCCAAAGACATGATGCGCCACGGCTTGCAAATTTTCTCTTTCGAAAAAAGTTTCGGGGATACCTATGGTGACAAGGATGCGGAGAAACTGAGCGCGGCGAAAGACGATAAAGAGATGCTCGGCACCCTGTCGCAACTGGTCAAATCCGGCAAAGTCGTCTGGGAGAACCACGCCCGTAACATCAATCCCAATCCCGCTCTGGCGGAAACGATGGGGCTTTCAAAACCGCTGCCCGCTCCGCGGGTCAAAAGGACCCGCGATCCCAAAATTTGACTTTATGTAATCTTTCCATCCTTGTGCAGCACATATTCCAGCCTTGCCAAGGCATTCTGCCTGAAAACCGCCTCGCCGGCATGCAGCGGCGCCTGAATGGAGATCTCCGTCATCGTCTCCACATCCATCGCCGAGACGCGCATAATGTTGCCGACCGGCCTGAATTCGAAGATAATCTCACGCCCCGCGAGCTTGTTTAGTGGTGTGTTTTCTGTCATGATTTTCAAATCATAGGAAAAAAGAAATGACAGCACAACCGGCCGTTAAAATCATGATGGAAAAATCGAAACTCAAACCAGCGTTCAAATGGGAAGATCCGCTTCTCTTCGACGATCAGTTGACCGACGAAGAGCGCATCATTCAGGACAGTGCCCGTGCGTACGCGCAGGACAAGCTCCTCCCCCGCATCATCGAAGCCCACCGGCAGGAAAAATTCCACCGCGAGATCATGAACGAGATGGGCGAGTTCGGCCTGCTCGGCTCGACCATTGAGGGCTACGGCTGTGCGGGCGTGAATTACGTTTCCTACGGGCTGATCGCCCGCGAAGTCGAGCGCGTGGACAGCGGCTACCGCTCCGCGCTTTCCGTGCAATCGTCGCTTGTCATGTATCCGATCTCCATTTTCGGCACCGAAGAGCAAAAGAAAAAATATCTGCCCAGGCTCGCCACCGGCGAATGGGTCGGCTGCTTTGGCCTCACCGAACCCGACGGCGGCTCCGACCCCGGCAGCATGAAAACCCGTGCGGTCAAAACAAAAGACGGCTATATCCTCAAAGGCGCGAAGATGTGGATCACCAATTCGCCGATCGCCGACGTTTTCGTCGTCTGGGCGAAAGAGGTCGATGAAAAGGGCAACGTCGGCGACATCCGCGGCTTTATCCTTGAAAAAGGCATGAAAGGTCTCTCCGCGCCGAAGATCGAGGGCAAGTTCTCGCTCCGCTCCTCCATCACCGGCGAGATCGTCATGGACGACGTATTCGTGCCGGAGGAAAACAAGTTCCCCGACGTCAAAGGTCTCACCGGCCCGTTCTCCTGCCTCAACAGCGCGCGGTACGGCATCGCGTGGGGCGTGCTCGGCGCGGCGGAATTCTGCTGGCATCAGGCGCGCAACTATACGCTCGACCGCAATCTCTTCGGCAAGCCGCTCGCCGCCAACCAGCTTATTCAAAAGAAACTCGCCGACATGCAGACGGAAATCACCCTCGGCCTGCAAAGCGTGCTGCGCCTCGGCCGCCTCAAGGACGAAGACCGCGCCGCGCCGGAAGCAATTTCATTGATGAAGCGCAACAACTGCGGCAAATCCCTCGAGATCGCGCGCATGGCGCGGGACATGCTCGGCGGCAACGGCATTTCGGACGAATATCACATCATCCGCCACGTCGTGAACCTTGAAACGGTCAATACCTACGAGGGCACGCACGACATCCACGCGCTCATCCTCGGGCGGGCGATGACTGGCATCGCCGCGTTTTGAGGATCAGCCAAGCCACGCGCTTGCAACACGGTACTTTCCATCCGGCGCCCTGCCGACATAGACGTTGACGCGATCTTTCCTGTTGTAGTCCATCATGCCGGCAGTGCCTGGAAAGAATACGCGCAAACTCAATCCGTTATCCTTGGCGGTTTTCTTCATTTCCTTTAAGGTTGGTTCACTCTTTGCAGGGCGTACATCGATGAGAGTATAAGTTTCTTTTCCGACATTAAGCGCTTTTGGATTCTCGATAACCTGAATTTCCTTGCCCGCAAAGCGGTTGAAAACAGCTATAACGCTAGCGTTATCCATTTGAACTTATTCCTTATGGTAATTAATTTTCTCCGGCTATTTTACACAAAACATCCTGCTAGTCAAGCATAAGATAAAATAGATAAAAACGACTGGAAGCGCGGTCAGCCGATCATCACGCTTCTGGTGACGCGATAGGTGCCGTCCGCCGCCTTGTCGATGTCGATGTTAACGCGGTCGCCATGGTATGACATCTTGCCGGCGGTGAAAATGCTGAGGGTATGGGGAAACAGCAGGCGCAAGCTCAGACCGTGATCTCTGGCGGCCTTTTCCATTTCCTTCACGACCGGATCGTCCTTGGCGGGGCGCAGCCCTTCCAGAAGGTATTTTTTGCCGGCGATGTCGATTCTCTTCTCGTGCCTAACCACATGGATTTCCCGCCCCGCGAAGCGGTTGAAAACTGCATGAAGGCTATCGCTATCCATGTCCTTTCTCCTTAAAAAAGAGATCAGCCGATCGTCGCGCCACCGACGCGCCATTTGCCGTCCGGCGCCTTGCCGACGTGGACATTGACGCGATCCGTCCGGAAATCCATCGTGCCGACGGTGCCGGGGAACCAGACGCGCAGGCGCAGGCCGTTGTCGTGCGCCACCTTTTGCATTTCTTTCAGGGTCGGCTCGTCCTTGACGGGCTGCACTTCGTCGAACGAATATTCTTTGCCGCCGATATTCATCTTCCGCGACGTCTCGACGACCTGAATTTCCTTGCCCGCAAAGCGGTTGAAGATGGCGCTGATGCTGTTGTTGTCCATTTTATGCTCCTGAAAAAAATTAACCGATGGTGAACTTGTCGCTGACGCGGTACTTGCCGTCTTCGCCCTTGGTGACATGCACGTTGAGACGGTCCTTCCTGTAATCGCAGGAGCGCGTGCTCTCCGAAAACCATACGCGCAACGTCAGCCCCTTCTCGCTGGCGGCGCGCTTCATAGCCTTCAACACAGGGTCGTTTTTGTCCGGTTTAATATCGCCATAGGCATAGCTGCTCCTGCCGAAGCTCAGAAAGACGTATTTTTCTTCAACTTGAATTTCCTTGCCCGCATATTTGTTAAAAATTTTCGCGATGTCCATTTTTGGTCTCTCTAAAATGATTGGTGAATAATGATGAGGCGGGTTTTAAACGTCTTATCCACAAAAGACAAGGTGGATTTTCCGAAGTGAAACTATTTATTTTGAATTACACCTTTTTTGTGTTTCTCCCTGAAAAATAACATTTATTTTCCCGCAATTTTAGCTTTTAAACGCGCGGGATAGAGGATCGGAGACAGTTTTTCCCACCAGGCGCGATCGGGTGCGACAAGCAGAAAAGCCCACCCGAGCAGCGTCGGGTCGTAAGGCGTATCCGAATCGTTCATGGCGACGTATCCGCCTGCCTCCGCGGCAATCAGGTTCGTCGCGCCATGATCCCACGGCGTCACCTTCGGCATATGCACGACAAAGTCCGCGTCGCCGGTGATAAAATCCATGTAATCGTGCAAAGAGCAACGCTGCGCGACCAGTTCCTTGAAATGCTCCGCAGCGCGAAACCCGCTGCCGCGCCCCTTGAGCTCGCCCTCTACCGAAGCTGTGCAGGAAATTTTCACGCGTTCGCCGTCAAGATACGTTCCCGCACCCCGCGACGCCACGGCCATGCGGTTGCCTGGTGCATCGAACGCCCAGCCGTACAGCGTTTCCCCGTTTTGCACCAGCGAGACAAGAATGCCGAATTTGCGGATGCCGTGCGAGAAATTGTAGGTGCCGTCCACCGGATCGATCACCCACACCGGCTGATCGTCTTTCAATTTTTTAACGACGGATTCATCTTTCGCAACAGCCTCCTCGCCCACCACCAGAGAGCCGGGCAGAAGATCGGTCAGGAGAGTGCCGAACATCTTTTCTGATTCTTCATCAGCGATGGTGACGAAATCGCCCGGGCCTTTTTCATGAATCTCGGATTCAAGCAGATTATTGAAGCGTGGCATCACAACGTCTGCCGATACATGGCGGATGATCTCTTCGACTTTTTTTACATCTATATCGGTCATGACCCCTGCGCCTTTTTCTTTTTTGTTTTTGTTTTCGCCTTAATCAGCTTGTAAGGGAATTGAGCGCCGAACCGCTCGATATCGGCGGGGTCAAGCCCGACGCGCACACGGGCATATTCGTCGTTGTCTTTTCTGTCGAGAACATGCCCGCGGTCGTAAAGCCAGGCCAGCGCCTTTCCGTCTACCAGGCTGATGTCGGCCTGCATGACCTGCCTGTCTTTGCCGAGCAAGCCATCGATCGTCTCCAGCAAATCATCGAGCCCCTCGCCCGTCACGGCGGAAATGGCGACGATGTTTTTGTGCCGCGCACTACGGGCGACTGCCGCCTTGCGCTCACGCACCGGCAGCTTGTCGATTTTGTTCAAAACCTCGACGAGACGCGGATCGTTTTCGCTATCGATGCCGAGGTCTTGCAAAATCGACAGCACATCCTCTTTCTCCGCTTCGGTGTTTGCCGCTGAAATATCACGTACATGGAGAATAACCGTAGCTTCCAGAACTTCTTCCAGCGTGGCGCGGAAGGCGGCGACAAGGTGCGTCGGCAAGTCGGAAATAAACCCGACCGTATCCGACATCACGGCTTTTTTGCCCGATGGCAATTTGAGCGCGCGCATGGTGGTATCCAGCGTCGCGAAGAGGAAATCCTTGGCGAACACTTCCGCACCGGTCATGCGGTTGAACAGCGTCGATTTTCCCGCATTTGTGTAACCGACGATGGCGACGACGGGATAAGGCTCGCGCTTGCGCGCCGAGCGCTGGATGGCGCGGTTTTGGCGCACCTTTTCCAGTTCGCTTTTAAGCTTCTTGATGCGCTCGTCAAGCATGCGGCGGTCGAGCTCTTTCTGCGTTTCACCTGGGCCGCCGGTAAAGCCGCCACCGCCGCGCTGACGCTCGAGGTGCGACCAGGCTTTGACAAGGCGCGAACGCTGATAATTGAGCGCGGCGAGATCGACCTGCAGTTTCCCTTCTTTGGTGCGGGCGCGCGCGCCGAAAATCTCCAAAATTAACCCCGTGCGGTCGATGACCTTTGCGTGCCACTCCTTTTCGAGGTTGCGCTGCTGCACCGGCGAAAGCGCACAATCGACATAGACCAGCCCGACGGTCTCGCCGTTGTCGTGATATTCGTGGATCAAATCTGTAATGCGCTGGACGACGCCGGAGCCGATCAGCGAGGCGGGCGTTGCCGTTTTCAGCTTGACGATTTCGGCATGAACGATTTCAAGATCGATCGCGTGCGCCAACCCCATCGCCTCTTCCAGCGCGGCGTCGGGGTCACGTTCGAAAGTGCGGGAAGTGGCGCCATCGCCTGTTGTGGCCGCCATCAGGGACGGGTGCAGGATGATGACTTTTTCGTTCATTCTTGTTTATCGGCATCCGCTGGGGAGTCGTCTTCCTCGTCATCGAACAGCCGGACGGCAGACGCCGGCATGATGGTAGAAATCGCATGCTTGTATATCAACTGCGAGTGCGAGTCGCGGCGCAGCAGCATGGAAAAATTGTCAAACCAGGTGATCATCCCCTGCAGCTTGACGCCGTTCACCAGAAATACGGTGACCGACACTTTTTCCTTGCGGATTTTGTTTAAAAATTTGTCCTGTAGGTTCTGGCTTTTCTCAGTCATGCCCGCAGCATCCTCGTTTTCAAAAATGATTTAATTAACAAATATGGCTGTATTTAAAGGAGAATCCCCCTAAAGCACAAGGGAAATCCTCATTCATTCACGTAAAAAACGCCGTTGATAAATTCCATAAGATCAGAATGTTTCCTGAACCGCCGCAAAGGCGGGTGGTTGCGCAGCGTTTCTTCCGGCGGGGGCTTGGTCTCGATCAGCAGGCCTGAGCAGCCCGCATTGGCGGCGCAGAGCATGTCCGTATGACTGTCGCCGACGAACCAGACGTCGCTGCCGAGGGCGATACCGCTGCCCTCGAGCGCCATATGGACGGGCGCCGGATCGGGCTTGTCCGCCGCCGCGTCACCCGCGCCGACGACCCTTCCGAAGTAGCGGTTAAAGCCCGCATCGGCCGTCTCGGTGCGCAAAAGCGGCCCGCGCTTGTTGCTGACCACGGCCAAATAAACGTTGTTGTCGCTTAAGGTTTTCAGCACCGGTTCGACATCGGGGTATACGGGAAGATGTTCACGGAACAGCGAGTGCAGCTCATCGAAAAAGATTTTGTCCGCCTCCTGCCAGCGGTCGCCGAACAGCTCCCGAAAAATATCGCGCGCCGAAGGCCCGCACCGGCGGCGGGCTTCGTCGTCCGACCACGGCCTTTCGCCCATGGCGACCAGAGCGGTGTTGAGGGATTTCAGCGACGGGCCCCAGCTGTCGATGATGGTGTCGTCCCAGTCGAAGATCACGGCGTGTGGTTTAGAGATGGTCATGTTGGCGTCCAGTGTTCCTGTTTACGTTTTTTGTCGGAAGCGTAATCAAAATAAAAGTCAAGAATTTTGGAGGTAAGCTTACCAAGCTTGCCGTCGCCGATTTTATACCCGTCGATCGAGACAATTGGCATCACCAGCGTCGTTGCGGCTGTGATGAAGGCTTCTTTGGCCTTGTAGGCCTCGGCGGGGGTGAAAGCGCGCTCGACTAGCTTTACGCCTTCCTTCTTGCACAAGGCCTGAATAGCATTGCGCGTCACGCCTTTGAGGATATCATTGTGATCGGTCGGGCGGGTGACGAGTGTGCCTTTTTTGTCGACGATCCACGCGTTGGTCGAAGAGCCTTCGGTGATAAAGCCGTCGTCATCCACCATCAACGCTTCGTACGCACCACGGTCGACCGCCATTTGCTTGGCGAGTACCTGCGCGGTGAGGCAGGTCGCTTTGATGTCACGGCGTTTCCAGCGGAGATCCGGCACGGTGACGGCTTTCTTGAGCAGATTTTTGCGCTCCGCCATGTCGAAACGCGCGCAGCCGATGGCGGAAACGACCAGCGTCGGTTTGATGTCGCCTTGCGGAAACTTGAAATCGCGCGGTGCAGCCCCGCGTGTGACTTGAATGTAAACATAGGCGTTTTTGATCCTGTTGCGGCGGATAAATTCGCGCATCACCAGTTGCAGCGCTTTGCGCGGCATCGGCATAGCGATGCGCATTTCGCGAAGAGAGCGTTCCAGCCGGTCGAGATGCCCAACCTCGTCGGCAAAATGCCCGCTCACACAAGAAATCACTTCATAAACGCCGTCGGCGAACTGAAAGCCGCGGTCTTCGATATGCACGGCGGCTTCGCCATGCGGAACATAATGGCCATTGACGTATGAGTAACGCGGCATGGCTTATCCCGCGCCCCGTTCTTTCTCGCTCTCATCCTTTTCATTCGTCTGGATGCCGAGGGACTTGAGCTTGCGGTGCAGCGCCGAACGTTCCATGCCGATAAAGCCGGCGGTCTTCGAGATATTGCCGCCGAAACGGTTGACCTGCGAGAGCAGATATTCGCGCTCGAAAATTTCCCGCGCCTCGCGCAGCGGCTTCGACATGAGTTCCACGACATCCTGCCCGCGCACCATCGCTTCGGCTTTCTGCTTCAAATCCGGCGGCATCATGTCGGCGGTGATCGGCGTCTCCGTCTCGCCCGCCGCCATGATCAGCAGCCATTCGATGATGTTGCGCAACTGCCGGACGTTGCCCGGCCAGTCGTAAGACTGCATCAGCGCGATAGCATCGGGCGCGAAGGTGCGCGGCGGCGTATTGGCTGAAAGCGCCGCCTGTTGCATGAAATATTCTGCTAGCAAGGGAATGTCGTCGAGCCTTGCGCTCAGCGACGGCATGCCGATCGGCACGACGTTGAGGCGGTAATAAAGGTCTTCGCGGAACCTGCCCACCTTCATCAGCTCCGGCAAATCCTGATTGGTCGCGGCAATCACGCGCACGTCGACGTCGATCCGCTCCGTGCCGCCGAGGCGGGTGAAATGCTGGTCCTGCAGCACGCGCACGATCTTGGCCTGCGTTTCCGGCGGCATATCCGCCACTTCGTCGAGGAACAGTGTGCCGCCGTTGGCCTGCTCGAGAACGCCCTGCTGCCTGCCGGACGCGCCCTCCGTGCCGAACAGTTCCCTCTCGAGGCGTTCCGGCGAAAGGATGGCGCAGTTGATCACGATATAATTTTTATCCGCGCGCTTGGAGTGTGCGTGCAGCATGCGCGCGGCGATGTTCTTGCCCGTGCCGGGCTGACCGGTGATCAGCACGCGGCTGCCCGTCGGCGCGACGCGCAGAATGCTCTGCCGCACCTGCTGCATCAACAATGAATCGCCGTAAAGCGTCGTCTCGCTGCCAAGCGCGCGCACGCGCAGTTCCTGATTTTCGCGGCGCAGGCGCCCCGCTTCCACCGCGCGCTGGGTCAGCACCAGCAGGCGGTCGGATTTGAAAGGCTTCTCGATAAAATCATACGCGCCGAGCTGGATCGCCGAGACAGCCGTCTCGATGCTGCCGTGACCGCTGATCATGATGACCGGCATGTGGGGATGGCTTTTGGTCAGCTTTTTCAAAAGCGCCATGCCGTCCATATCGCTGTCCTCGAGCCAGATGTCGAGCACAACCACATCGGGCGCTTTTTCGGAGATGATCTGCACGGCGGTCTGCGAGTCCTTGGCCGTGGCCGTCTCGTAGCCCTCGTCGCTCAGGATGCCCTGAATGAGAGACCGGATATCCTCCTGATCATCGACAATAAGAATATTGGCAGACATGTTACGACCTTATATCCTGCGGAAAGACAATTGTGGCTTTTGCACCACCCCCTGTGTCCTGAAGGACACTATTCTCCAATACCACACTTCCCTCATGGTCTTCCATAATTTTTTTAACAATCGCAAGCCCAAGCCCTGATCCCTTCTTTTTGGTCGTCACATAGGGCTCCAAAATCTGGTCTTTGACTTTTTCTGGTAAACCAAGACCATCATCCTCAACGGAAATCAAGATATTTTCGCCGCGCTGCTCGACCACCAGTTTAACGGAGCCCTCACCCGGCTTTTGCTGCTGGCGCTCGTGCACCGAGTCGATCGCGTTTTGCAAAAGGTTGGTAACGACGCGCGTCAACTGGGAACGGTCGCAATTGGCGGTGATCGCCGGCGCAGAGGCGATAAAGCCGAAATGCAGATCGGGGTATGCCTGCTTCTGCAGTTCCAGCGCGTCCTGACACATGGAAACAACATCTTCCATCTGCTTGTTCGCATTGGGCATGCGCGCATAAGCCGAGAATTCGCCGACCATGCGCCCGATATCGCTGACCTGCCGCACGATGGTATCAGTGCATTTCTCGAACGTCTCCGGATCTTCATGTATCTGCGGCAGATATTTGCGCTTCAAACGCTCGGCGGAGAGCTGGATGGGCGTCAGCGGATTCTTGATCTCGTGCGCGATGCGCCGCGCCACATCCGCCCATGCGGATTTTTTCTGCGCCGACACCAGCGCGGAAATATCGTCGATGGTCGCGACCGCGCCCGCGCCACCCCGCTCCGCCGTAATGCGCAAAAACACCGTCTTGCGCGGCCCTGTGCCAGCGGCGAATTCTATCTGCAGGGCTGCGGGCTTGTCGGGCGACTGGTGCGCCTTTTGCAACAGGTCTGCCGCCTCCGGCACCAAATCGACCAGCCGCGCGCCGGTAAAATCATGCTCATTGTCGCCTACCAGAACTTCCGCGGCGCGCGAATTGGCCAGCGTGATAAAGCCTTCCGCATCAAGACCGATGATGCCCGACGACGCGCCCGACAAAACGGCCTCCGTGAAACGCCGCCTTTCATCCAGCATCCGGTTGGCGGCGACCAGTTCGTCACGCTGTTCCCCGATCTGCTGCGTCATACGATTGAAGGCGCGGCCCAGCAGGCCGATCTCGTCGTCATGAGTGGATTCCGGCACGCGCACGCTCATGTCGCCGCGCCGCACGCGCTCCGCCGCCATAATCAGCGCGCTGACCGGCGCGACCAGCTGCTCGGCGAAAACAAGCCCGAACCACACCGCCGCCAGCAGCAGTAGCAACGCCACCGCGATAAACACCGCCGTGACGGACACCTGCAACTGCGTCTTGCGTCCCTGCAGCGTCGTATATTCCCTGACCGCTTCTTCGGTGGTGCGCATATGCGCCAGCACGGTCGCATCCACCAGACGCCCGACATAAAGATAACTGTCGAAATAGCCGTCGAGCTTGACGAGCGCTCGGATGTGCGAATGGTCGTTGCCGGTAATCAGCACGACGTTGCCGTCCTGCGCCCTGTTGAACAGTTTCTGCGGAATCCGCGCCAGTTCGAGCGTGAAGGCCAGCTTAGAGTGGGCACGGATACGTCCGTCCGACGTGACGATGATGGCCTCCGGCAAATTGCGCAATTGCGACTCGGTTTCAAGATAGTCGTTCAGCGCCGGCCCGTCGTTGGCCAGCTCCGGCGCCTCGCGGTTGAGGTCGTTCACCATTGCCAGAACGTCGGCACGCATCACTTCCTTGTGTTCTTTCAGGTACGCCTGCGCGACTTCGAGCGATTCATGCACCGCTGTGCTGACGCGGGCGTTAAACCACGCGTGGATGCCGAAATAAAGAAAGATGGAGGAGAACAGCGCCATCAAAATCGCCGGCGCCGCCGCCAGAACGCCGAAGATGAAGACGAGGCGGACGTGCAGCTTTGCGCCCGCGATGCCGCGCTTCCTTTCACTCCATAAACGCACCGCCTGCCGCGCAACCACCGTGCCCATCAGCAGGAGCAGCACAAGGTCGAGGTTGAGCAGCCAGTAAATCGTATCGATGTCCGTCGACCGCCGCGTCAAAACGGAATAGGTGGCAAGGCACGACGCCACTGCCGCAACGGTCAGCAGAACCGCGGCACGGCGCGACAGAACAAGACGCTTGAGATAATTTAAAAGACTCTGACCCTTCATTTTTTTACCTCGATGCCCAGCTGGCGGATTTTGACGCGCAGCGTGTTGCGGTTGATGCCCAGCGCCGCCGCCGCCTTGATCTGGTTGCCCTCCGTCCGGCGCAACACCCATTCGATCAACGGCTTCTCGGCAGCCGAGACCACGAAAGCATGCAAGTCCGACAGGCCTTCTGCCGGAAGATGTCCGTAGTTGCCGTCAAAATACTCCGTCACCAGATTGCTCATACCCTGCGGCAGACCTTCACCCGCCGCCGTATCATCGGCCAAGGATGCGGGCGTTGCAAGTTGGGCAAGTTCTTTCTGCACGTCGGCATATTCGATGACATCATAAGTATGCAACGCTGTCAGGCGCCGCACGAGGCTTTCCAACTCGCGGATGTTGCCGGGCCACGGGAACGCCTGCAGCGCCGCGACGGCCTTTGGTTCAAAAACCTTAAGTGATCCCGAAGACAGGACGAAATGCTGCACCAGCGCGGGAATGTCTTCTTTGCGCTCGCGCAGAGGTGGAATATGGATCGGCACGACGTTGAGCCGGTGATAAAGATCGTGCCGGAATTTTCCGTCGGCGATCAGCTGGTGCACGGCGCGGTTGGTCGCTGCGATGATGCGCACGTTCGTTTTGACGGCCTTGCGCCCGCCGACGGGCGTGAACTCGCCTTCCTGCAATACCCGCAGGAGGCGCGTCTGCGCTTCCATCGGCATATCGCCGATCTCGTCGAGAAACAACGTGCCGCCCGCGGCTTGCGCAAAACGCCCCTCGCAGCGCTGCACCGCACCGGTAAAGGCGCCTCTTTCGTGGCCGAACAGTTCGCTTTCAATCAATTCTTTCGGGATCGCCGCCATGTTGACGGCGACGAACGGCCCGCTCTTGCGGCGGCTGAATTCATGCAATGCGCGCGCGATAATCTCCTTGCCCGTACCGGATTCGCCGGAAACCAGAACGGAGAGATCGGCATTCGTCAGCCGCGCTATGATGCTGTAAATCTTCCGCATCGCGGGCGACTGCCCGACGATAAACGTTTTGTTCAGCGCACGCGTCGTGCCGTCGGGCGCCTTCTCCTCGCGCACAAGAACACGGGTCTGCCGCAGGGCGTTTTTCACCATGTCGAGAAGCTGGTCGATGTCGAACGGCTTGGGCAGAAAATCCATCGCGCCTTTTTCAACCGCAGAAACGGCAGTCGTCAGCGCATTTTGCGCGCTCATGACGATGACTTTCATCTCCGGACGGCGGCCATGGATCTTCGGAATAAGATCAATCCCGTTTTCGCCTGGCATCAGCACGTCGGTGATGACAAGATCGCCCACGCCGTTCGCCACCCATTTGTAAAGCGTCGCGCCATTGTCCGTCGCATTGACGTCATAGCCCGCGCGTTTCAGCGCCTGCGTCAGGACAGTGCGGACGGACTGGTCGTCATCCGCGACGAGAATGGTTTTGACCCCCGTCATGGTTTTTCTCCCAACGGCAAGCTGATTTTGAACACGGTGCGCGACGGGCGGCTCTCGACACCGATCGTGCCGCCGTGATTGTCGATGATTTTCGAAACGATGGAAAGGCCAAGCCCCTGCCCGTTCGTCTTGGTCGTGAAATATGGCTGGAAGATGCGGCTGGCGGCATCCGGCGCAATGCCGGGGCCGTTGTCCTCGATCTCTATGCACAACGGCAGTTTTTCGGGACGCTCGGGATGATACGCCGCGGCGTTATCGTAGTAAGTGCGCAGAATGATTCTGCCTTTTTCGTCTCCGATCCCTTCGGCAGCGTTGCGGACAAGATTTTGCGTCGCCTGCACCAGATGCTCGAAATGCCCCCGTACTTCCGGCAGTGACGGATCAAAATCTGCGACGACTTCAACGTCCACATAGGCCGCGCCCGCCGCCTGCATGACATGGTTCAAAACCGCGTGCAGGTTGACGGGTTTATAATGTTCATGCGGCACGTCGTCGAAAATATTGAATTTCTCCACCAGCTCCTGAATGCGCCGCGTCTCGCGGCCGATCAGCCCGACGAGTTCTTTGTCTTCCTTGCCGAGCTTCGCCTTTTCCAGCAGTTGCGCCGCGCCGCGGATGCCCGCCAGCGGGTTTTTCACTTCATGCGCCAGCATCCGCGCCAGCATCTGCGTCGATTGCAGGGAATATTTCGTTTTTTCGTTCCACGCACCGGAAAGCTGCGCCATCTGCGGGCGGATCACCAGCATATGTCCGGCACCGAAAACATGCGTGACAATCGAAACGCTGCCCGCCGGCTTATCGTTTACCGTCACGTCATAAACGGTGATGTTTTGACTTTTGCGCACCGCCGCTTCCACCGCCGCGCATACGGCCTGTTTTTCACCCAGAAGGTCCTGCAGACAGGCGCCCAGCAACTGTTTTTGCCCACGGCAGAAAAGCTGCTGCGCCGCATCGTTGGCAAAGGTGACGTGCAGCACCGAATCAAATCCGATCACGGCATCGGGCAGCGCCTCCATCAGCGCAAGTCCCGACGGCACCTCTGAAACTTTTCTTTCCAAGACTTTTCTCTTTGCCCGCATCATGCCGCTTTTTTACTCATGCCTAATTTTTATGCACGGCGTTATATGTGCGATAAATCCGCCTGAAAGGCAAGCAGTAAAATCTTAATTTTGATATAAGATATTGAGATATAATAATTTTATGAGGAGATTTTGTTGGTCCGCACGGCAAGAATGCGGAGGGGGTACGGTTAAAAGTGGAGAAAAGAATGCAAAGATCCCGCCTTCCTTGTGGGGAAAGGCGGGATCTCTTGAGGAGTGCGACATGCGATTTATGCCGCAGTTACGGTAGATTTTAAGCCGCTTTGCTGGCCGCCAGCGACTGGAAGCGTTGCTCGGCGATGCGATCCGCTGCGGCGCTGGTGGAGATACCGTCTGCTTCGGCGCGGCGGAAGATGGACTCGGAAGTCTCGTCGATCTTCCTGACGTGCGCCTCGACCTGCGCACGATCGTATTTTTTGCCGTTTTTACGGGCCACATGCTCGTAATAAACACTGATCAGGCCACCGGCATTGATCAGGTAGTCCGGCGCATAGAGAATGTTCATCTCGCGCAGCACGTCGCCATGACGCGCTTCGGCGAGTTGGTTGTTCGCCGCGCCAGCGACGACTTTCGCCTTCAGCATCTTGATCGTGCCGTCGTTGATGATAGCGCCGAGCGCGCAGGGAGCGAACACGTCGACATTCTGCTTGTAGATGTCGTCCAACTCGACGGCAGCGGCGCCGAATTCCTTGACGACCTTCGCGACTCTGTCCTTCTGCACGTCGGTGACGAAAAGTTCCGCGCCATCCGCATGCAGCATCTTGCACAGATTGTAGCCGACGTTGCCGAGACCCTGCACGGCGACTTTCAGCCCGTGCATGTCGCTGCGGTGCAGACGGTAGCGCACGGCGGCCTTGAGGCCGGTGTAAACGCCCAGCGCCGTCACGGGCGACGGATCGCCGCTGCCTTCACCGTCATGGAGAACGCCAACGACGTGCTGCGTCTGGGTGTTGATGTTATTCATGTCCTCGACGCTGGTGTTGACGTCTTCCGCGATGATATAGCGGCCGTTGAAGGTTTCGACCGCGCGGCCCATGGCCTTCATCAGGTCGGGCGTCTTGATCTTCTTCGCGTCGCCGATGATGACGGATTTGCCGCCGCCGAGAGGCAGTCCGGTGATCGCAGCTTTGTAGGTCATGCCGCGGGAGAGACGCAGAACGTCGCGCAACGCCTGCTCGTCGCTGTCGTAGTTCCACATGCGGCATCCGCCGAGCGCGGGACCGAGGTGCGTATTGTGCACCGCGATGATTGCCTTCAGGCCGGTCTTCTCATCGTTGAAAAAAGACACCTGTTCATGCTGACGAAATTCCGGATGGCTGAATACCGACATACCAATTGTTCTCCTGGCTACATTTAACACGACTCGGTCCTCCTTATATTATATAATGGATCCGGTCTTGGTCTCGCAGATTTCCACAGACGTTGCAATGCGGTTGGCCGTATTTGTTAGGGCAATAAGCCAAAATTAACGGAAAATTACGTCAACCGATAAATTTTTATACACAGAAAATAAGGATATGGCATTTTGCGCCGCACAATAGCGATGGCTGCAAAACATGCTGCTATGCACAAACAATTTGTTCCGGTTTCAATTGCTGCGGTGCAAAATTTTTTCTTTCAGGGCCACCATCATGCACGGGGCGATCGGCGAAGCGGCCGAAACTGAGCAAGCGATCATACATCACGAGCGCACCCGCCACGCCGACGTTGATGCAGAACTTCATCGGGATCTTGAGCACGTAATCACACCGCGCGAGCATTTCATCGGAGACGTTGCCCTTCTCGGGGCCGAGAACATAGACGGCCTGCTGCGGATGGCAGAAGCTCGGCAGGTCGACAGCATCAGGCAGAAACTCCACCGCCACCAGCGACGTCTTCATCGGCAGAACAAGGTCGGACACTTTTTCGAAGCTGTAAAACGGCAGATGGCCGAACGCGTCCGACGTGTCGGACGACTTCATGCCGCGCACATCGACGGTCGGATTGACGGTGAAAAAGAAGCTCGCGCCGAAAGAATGCGCCGAGCGCAGCAGATTGCCGACGTTCATCGGCTTGGAAATGCCTTCAACCCCTATGCCGAAATAACCGCGCATCAGGACTTCAACTCCTCCAGCCCTTCATAACACTTCAGCGCATCGGGGTTGGCGAGGGCCTCGACGTTTTTGACGGGGCGGCCGTGGATGACCTCGCGCACGGCGAGTTCGGTGATCTTGCCGCTCTTGGTGCGCGGAATGTCGGCGACGGCGATGATTTTCGCCGGCACGTGGCGCGGCGTTGCGCCGGCACGGATGGATTTTTTGATCTTGGTGACCAGTTCTTCATCCAGCGTCGCGCCGTCCTGTAGCACGACGAACAGCACGACGCGCACATCGTTGTCCCACTCCTGCCCGACGGCGATGCTTTCCTTCACTTCCGGCAGTTGCTCGACGATGCGGTAGATTTCCGCCGTGCCGATGCGCACGCCGCCGGGGTTCAGCGTCGCGTCCGAGCGGCCGTGGATGATCAGGCCGTGGTTTTGCGTCCACTCGCACCAGTCGCCATGGCACCAGACATTGGGGAATTTTTCGAAATAGGCCGCATTGTAGCGCGCGCCGTCCGGATCGTTCCAGAACCCGACCGGCATGCAGGGGAACGGCGTTTTGCACACCAGCTCGCCCTTGCCTTCCTTCATCGGCTTGCCGTCGGCGTCAAACACGTCGACGTCGAGCCCGAGGCCGGGGCCTTGTATCTCGCCGCGATGGACGGGCGAAATCGGATTGCCCAGCACGAAGCAGGAGACGATGTCCGTCCCGCCGGAGATCGAGGCGAGATGCACATGCGGCATGATCTGTTCGTACACATAGTCAAACCCTTCCGGCGAGAGCGGCGAGCCGGTCGAGGTCATCATGCGCACGGTGCTCAAATCATATTTTCCCTTAGTGACAATATCGTTGGTCTTCAGCGCGTCGATATATTTCGCGCTCGTGCCGAACAGCGTGCATTTGTACTTCTGCGCGAAGTCGAACAGCACATAGCCGCCCGGATAAAACGGCGAGCCGTCATAGAGCAGCAGCGTCGCTTCCGCCGCCAGCGCCGAGACCAGCCAGTTCCACATCATCCAGCCGCAGGTGGTGAAATAAAAAACGTTATCATCGCGGCGGACGTCGCCGTGGAGTTTATGCTCCTTCAGATGCTGGATCAGCGTGCCGCCCGCGCCGTGGACGATGCACTTCGGGATGCCGGTCGTGCCGGAGGAGAACATGATATAGAGCGGCGTGTTGAATTCAAACCGCGTGAAGGCGATGTCCTGCGGCTGATGCACATCTTTAAACGCGTCGAAAGTGACGGCATCAACCTCGGAAATATCGGAATTCGTGTATTGCACCATCACGAGTTGCTTCGCCGACGGCATTTGCGAAGCGACTTCGCGGATCTTGTCGCGGCAGTCGATCTCTTTGCCGTTGTAATAGTAGCCGTCGACGGCGAACAGCACTTTCGGCTCGATCTGCCCGAAGCGGTCGAGAATGCCGCGCGTGCCGAAATCCGGCGAGGCAGAAGACCAGATCGCGCCGAGGCTCGATGTCGCCAACATGGCGATGATCGTTTCCGGCATATTGGGTAAACATCCGGCAACGCGGTCGCCTTTGGTCACGCCCAACGCCTGCAAGCCCTGTCGCACTTGGCTGACCTGATCGTATAATTCTTTATATGTAAGGCTGCGCTCTACTTTGTCTTCGCCTTTAAAGACCAGTGCCGTGGCACCATCGCGGCGACGCAAAAGATTTTCGGCGAAATTAATTTTGCTGTCGGGGAAGAACTTTCCGTCCTGCATGCGCGCACCGGTTTTGAAGACGGTCGCGCCTTTATCACCAATCACGCCGCAATTGTCCCACACCCACGACCAGAAATCCTCTTTATGCTCCACCGACCAGCGCCACAGGCTTTGGAAATCTGCCAGCCCTTGCTCCGCGAGCAACTTGTGCATCAGCGATTGATCTTTTTCCGTCTCGACGGGTTTCCATTTGACTGCGCTGTTCATGGTTTGCCTCCACATTGTGCTTTATTCATTAAATAATGGTCGGCCAGAACGATCGCCAGCATCGCCTCCGCGACCGGAACGCCGCGCAGGCCGACGCAGGGGTCGTGCCGCCCTTTGGTGACTATTTCAGTTTCATGTCCATGTTTATCAATTGTCTCTACCGGCTGCAAGATGGAGCTGGTCGGCTTGAAGGCCAGCCGCACGACGATATCCTGCCCCGTCGAGATGCCGCCGAGGATGCCGCCTGCGTTGTTGGAGAGGAAATGCGGCTTGCCGTCTTTCATACGTATCCGGTCCGCATTTTCCTCGCCCGCCAGCAGCGCCGCGCCAAAGCCCGCACCGATCTCGACGCCTTTGACGGCATTGATGCCCATCATGGCTTGCGCGATATCGGCATCCAGCTTGTTGGCCACCGGTGCGCCAAGGCCTGCCGGCACGCCTTTCGCAATCACTTCGACAATCGCGCCCGCGCTGGAGCCTTTCTTGCGCGTTGCATCAAGAAAGCTTTCCCATTTGGCGGGGTCTGTTTCAGGACCGATTTGCACGACGCGGCCTTCAATCGTCACAGCCGGTATAACCAGCCGCGCCACCGCGCCCGCCGCAACACGGCTCGCCGTTTCCCGTGCCGATGACCTGCCGCCGCCGCGATAATCGCGGATGCCGTATTTGGCGTCGTAGGTGAAATCCGCATGGCCGGGGCGGTATTTGTCTTTGATCTCGGAATAGTCTTTCGAGCGCTGATCGGTGTTCTCGATCATCAGGCTGATGGGCGTACCGGTGGTTTTGCCCTCAAACACGCCGGAGAGGATTTTGACTTTATCTTCCTCCTGCCGCTGCGAGACGTTGCGCTGTTGCCCGGGCTTGCGCAGATCGAGATACTTCTGGATATGCGCTTCGTCAAGCTCCAGCAGCGGCGGCACGCCATCGACAACGCAGCCGATCGCCGGACCGTGGCTTTCGCCCCATGTGGTATAGCGGAACAGCGTGCCGAAGGCGTTGGAGGACATTAGCCGGAGATACCCTGCAACAACTCCGCCGTCTGTTTCGCGGAATCGACGTTGACCATGCCGACGGTGTTGTAGCCGCTGTCGACGTACATGATTTCGCCCGTCACGCCGGAGCCGAGATCGCTCAGGAGAAACAGCCCCGCCCCGCCGACTTCCGCCGTCGTGACGTTGCGGCGCAGAGGAGAGTTGAGCTCGTTCCATTTCAAGATATAGCGGAAATCGCCGATGCCACTAGCCGCCAGCGTCTTGATCGGCCCCGCGGAAATGGCGTTGACGCGGATGTTCTGCTTGCCGACGTCGCTCGCCAGATAGCGCACAGAGGCTTCCAGCGCCGCCTTGGCGACGCCCATGACATTGTAGTGCGGCATGACGCGCTCGGCGCCATGATAGGTCATGGTGATCAGGCTGCCGCCGTTCTTCATCAGCGGCACGGCGCGCTGCGCCACGGCGGTGAAGGAATAGACGGAAATGTCCATCGTCTTGAGGAAGTTCTCGCGCGTGGTGTCGAGATACAGGCCGTCGAGTTCTTTCTTGTCTGAATAGGCAATGGCGTGCACGACGAAATCCAGCTCGCCCCATTCTTTCTCGATGGTGGCGAAAGTATCGTCGATGCTCTTCATGTCGGTCACGTCGCAAGGGACGACGATTTTGGAGCCGACGCTCTCCGCCAGCGGACGCACGCGCTTTTCCAGCGCCTCGCCCTGAAAGGTGAAGGCCAGTTCCGCCCCGTGCTTGTGCGTCATGTCGGCGATGCCCCACGCGATGGACCGATCGTTCGCAACCCCCATGATGAGACCGCGTTTACCCTGCATAAGAGTGCTTGAAGACGTCATAGTATTTTTTTTCCACATTTCCGAAAAACGAAAAACCGCTGTATTTTTTAAGGTTGGCGCTTGCATCCTACACAAATGTTTATGCGCGTCCAGCCCCAGACGGCTGATATGGAATTTTTTTCATTTTTATGAAATTAAAACGCAAAGCTTGTTCCGGTTACGGTAACTCATTGCCAAGAGATGGCCTCAATATCCATAGCCTGCTTATTGCCGTTGCCGGTCTCATGTTCTAGAGTTGAGATTGGTAGAACCGTATCAAGGGAGAATAATAATGCCACAATTTCCAAAGCCTCCTTCACAACCCCCCGCACGCGGCGAATTGATGGATGCCGTGATCAGCAATAACATCTCGAAGGTTCGAGCCTTGCTGGATCAGAATGCGGATATAAACGAAAAAGACGCAAACGGCAATACCCCCTTGAATCGCGCTGCGGATCTGGGCCGCACCGATATCTGCCGCGCCCTGATCGACAAAGGCGCCGACGTCAATACGCCCAATAATCAAGGCGACACGCCGCTGATGTCGGCCATCGCGGCTTATCCCGCCTATAACTACAATAATGACAGTATCAACATTGCGCAGATGCTGCTCAACAAAGGCGCCGACATGAACGTCAAAAATAAAAGCGGCGAAAACGCCATGGACATCGCCCAGCTAAGGAACAAGTCGACGATCGTCACCATGATGAAAGAGGAAACGGTCAAGCGCAAACGTCTAGCCGAAGAATACGCCAAAGCGGTCGAGAAAAAGAGACAGGAAACGGTCAGCGGCATGCAGCACGAACTGCGCGAAGCCGCAAAGAACAGGCCGCGTCTCAAACCAAGACCGCCTGCAGGCCCCAAAGCGGCCTGATTTTCAGGATACGATTCCACTCAAAAACGGCGCAGGGTTTTTCCCCGCGCCGTTTTTACAGGCCGTCATTGGGAGCTGGCATTATGGAGGTTATGAAGCGCATCACGCACCGGCAACGGGTCGCTGTCGTTGTATCCGTGACAATCGCGGGAATTGTCGCCGCGTTTCTTTGTCCTCCCATACCGCAAGACTCTTCCTACAACCATTTTGCCGATGTCCGCGCATGGGCGCACATCTCTAATTTCGCCGACGTTGTCAGTAATGTCCCTTTTTTCTTTGTCGGCGCCGCAGGCATTCTCTTTATCTGGCGCCTCGGAAAGTCGCTAGAACGGTCCGCGGCGTGGCTTGCTTTTTTCGCGGGCGTGCTGCTGACGGCGTTCGGCTCGAGCTATTATCACCTTGCGCCCGATAACCACAGGCTGATCTGGGATCGTTTGCCGATGACGATCGCTTTTATGTCTCTGTTCGCGGCTGTGGTGGGGGAGCGCATCAATCTTCGCGCAGGCGACGTGCTGCTGCCCCTGTGCCTAGCGCTGGGCGTGGGGAGCGTCCTCTACTGGAAGATAACCGAAAACGCGGGCCATGGAGATTTGCGGCCTTACGGGCTGGTGCAGTTCCTGCCAATGCTGCTGATCCCGCTGATCCTCGTTTTGTTTCCCGCCAGACACAAGGGCACGAAATATATGATCTATTCCTTTGCCTTCTATGTCGCGGCGAAGATCTTCGAATATTTCGACGCCGCCGTCATGCACCTCACGCACCACGCCGTCAGCGGACACACCATCAAACACCTTCTCGCCGCCGCGGGCGCGGGCTGCCTGATCGGCTATGTGCGGCGCTTACAAGAGTGTTATAAATCAGCGCACTGAAGCCACGGCACATGACTGCGCGAAGCCGCAAAGAACAGGCTGAAAGCGGCGCGGGTTTTCTCCGCGCCGCTTTCTTTATTCGCAATACTCCGAAACATAGCGGTCGAGCAGCCGAACGCCGAAGCCGACCGCGCCTTTGGGGACGGAGGGGCGGTCTTTTTCGGCCCAGGCCATGCCGGCGATATCGAGGTGCGCCCATGTCACGCCTTTCTGGATGAAGCGCTTCAAAAAGTGCGCCGCCGTGGCGCTGCCTGCGTCGCGGCCGCTGCTGATGTTCTTGATGTCGGCGGCAGGGCTGTCCAACGCCTTGTCCCACGCGTCGTTGAGCGGCATGTGCCAGAGCGCCTCGCCGACCTCTTTACCCGCGCCGATCAGATGATGCGGCAGGTCGTCGTCGTTGGAATAGACCGCGGCGTATTCGTGCCCGAGCGCGATGATCACCGCACCGGTCAATGTCGCAAGGTCGATCACCCGCGACGGCTTGAATTTCTCCTGGGCATACCACAAAGCATCGCAAAGGATCAGGCGGCCTTCGGCATCGGTATTGAGGATCTCGACCGTCTGGCCCGACATCGACGTGACGATGTCGCCCGGACGGCACGCCGTGCCCGACGGCATGTTCTCCGCCAGCGCGACGACGCCGACAACGTTCGCTTTAGCCTTGCGGCTCGCCAGCGCCTTCATCAACCCGACGACGGCGGCCGAACCGCCCATGTCGAACTTCATGTCCCACATGCCCGCGCCGGGCTTGAGCGAAATGCCGCCGGTATCGAAGGTCACGCCCTTGCCGACGAAGGCGGTGTTCTTCTGGTTTTTCGGTCCGCCCTGCCAGTGCATGGTGACGAGTTTTTCCTCCTGCGCGCTGCCCTGCCCGACGGCGATCAACGCGCCCATGCCGAGCTTCTGCGTTTCCTTGCGGCCGAGGATTTTCACCTCCACGCCGAGAGGTTCGAGTTCGCGCTTGATCATTTCCGCGTAGCTTTCGGGATAAAGCACGTTCGGCGCTTCGGAGACAAGATCGCGCGCCCAGAACACGGCTTCCGCCACCTTGCGCTTCGTCGCGAAATCATTCCGTGCCGCCACGGCCTCCGCCAGAACGATCTCGGCGGATTTCAGCGTCGGCTTTTTCTCTTTCGGCTCGCGGGTCAGGTATTTATCGAAGCGGTAACTGTTAAGCAACATGCCTTCGGCGAGATGCGCGGCGGCGGCAACTTTTGACTCATGACATGCGTCATCGTCGAACAGCACTTGCGCGGAGGCCGCCTTGTGTTTGTTGAGCGCAGACGTCAGGCTGCTGCCGATCGCCTCGAAGTCACGCGCTTTGAGTTCTCTGGGTTTGCCCAGCCCCACCACGACGATATGCCCGGCGGAGATGCCCGCCGCGCCGGAAACCGCCAGCACCTTGCCTTTTTCGCCCGCGAAGCCTTCCGCCTTCATCGCCCGTTTGATGGCGCCTTTGGTCTTTTTATCAAGCCTTTGCGCCTCCCCCGTCAGCTTGTCGCCAGCGGCGACAAAAACCACGGCGGCATCGGCCTTGCGGGTCGGTTTTTTTTCAAACGAAATTTTCATAGCGGTTGTTTCCTTTTTCAAATGATCCTATAAACTGATACCATGTTGGTAACCCGCTATCTATTCAAAAACCTTTTCACCGCGACGATCTTCATCGCCGTGACGCTGACGCTTGTGATCTGGCTGACGCAGTCTTTGAAGCTGCTCGAACTCGTCGCCAACTCGGACGCGCCGCCGGGCATGTTCATCCGCCTTGTCGCGCTGACACTGCCTAAATTTCTGGAAATCATACTTCCGTTATCACTGGTCATCGCCGTGATTTTTACCTACAACCGGCTCATTATGGACAATGAAATCGTCGTCATGCGCAGTTGCGGCATCGACCAATACGGTCTTGCGCGCCCCGCCGTTCTGCTCGCCGTCGGGGTCAGCATTTTCCTGACGTTGATCACGACATGGATCTCGCCGCGCAGCTTCGCCATGGTGGACAGCATGCGCCAGACGATCCAGACGAAATATTCCGCCTTCCTGCTGCGCGAGGGCGTCTTCAATACCTTCGGCGGCAACCTCACCATTTACCTGCACGCGCGGCAGAGCAACGGCGACATGACCGGTCTGATGATCTACGACGCGCGCGACAAGAGCAAACCGGCTACCGTCATCACCGCCAAAAAAGGCCGCATCACGATGGACGACAACATCCCCGACATCATGGTGTTCGACGGCATGCGCCAGCAGATAGACCCCGCGAGCGGCGCGCTGTCCAAGCTTTATTTCTCCCAGTACACCATCCAGATCAAAGGCCTCGGCGGCCCGGCGCAGGCGCATTGGAAAGACGCGGAAGAGCGCACCCTGCCGGAACTGCTGAGCCCAGACATGCAAAACCCCAAAGACCGCACGCATACCAGAGCCTTCCTTGCCGCCGCCTACAGCCGCATCATCACGCCGTGGAACGCGCTCACTTTCACCATGATCGCGCTTGTCGTCATTCTGCTCGGCCCCTTCAACCGCCGCGGACAGAACTTCAGGATCATCGCCGCCGCCGGAGCGATCGTTCTGATGCAGGCGCTCAGCCTCGCGCTGGTGAATGTCTCCCAGCGGCATCTCGGCGCGATGCCGGCGTTATTGACCGCAACGCTCCTGCCTATTGCGGGGGGATTTTATCTCCTCCACGCGAAAGGCGAGCAGGCCCTGATGGCCACCCTGCACAACTGGCACGTCCGCCACAACGGTGCGCATGACGGCCCCATGCCGAAGGGATCGTCCGCATGATGGGCAGCACCTCTACGCTCTTTCGCTATATCGGCCGCAAGTTCCTGTTCAACCTCTTCGCCATCATGACGATCCTGCTCGGCATCATGTTTATGTTCGACATCGTCGAAACCCTGCGCCGCACCGGCGGACAGGTGCATATCCCCCTCGGCACCATGCTCTCGATCTCGCTGCTAAAACTGCCGTATCTCGCGCAGAGCATCCTGTCCATCGGCGTTCTCTTCACCTCCATCTATACCTGCTGGCGTCTCAACAAGACCAGCGAACTGGTCGTCATCCGCTCTTTCGGGCTGTCAGCCTGGCAGTTTCTCAGCCCGATGCTGCTCTGCGCCGTCACCATCGGGGTTCTGGCCACGACCGTGCTCAACCCGCTCTCGGCGGTGTTTCTCGCCAAGTCGAATGAACTGAACAACCTCTATTTCCACCCCAACCGTGACCTCGTCACCGTTTCGAAAACCGGCATCTGGCTGCGCCAGCCGATCAAGCCGGACGCGGCCAACGGCGAAAAAAACGGCTACGCGCTCATCCATTCCGTCACCTTCGACAAAAAAGACTGGCAGCTGAACAAGGTGCTCGTCCTCTTTTTCGACAACGCCGACAACTTCATCAGCCGGATGGACAGCCCCGTTGCCCACCTGCGCCAGGGCTATTGGCAGATCTACAATCCCGTCATCAACGACAAGACCGGCGCGCAGCAACTCAAGACGCAGGAAATCGCCACCAACCTGACGACCCGCAAAATAGAAGAATCGTTCGCTGATCCGGAAACCATCTCTTTCTGGAATATCCCCGAATATTTAAAAGTTATGGAAGATACGGGGTTCCCCGTCACGCACCTTTACATCCATTTCCAGATGCTTCTCGCCCAGCCTTTCCTGCTGGCCGCCATGATCCTGCTCTCCGCGTCCTTTTCGCTCCGGCCGCCCCGCATGGGCGGCCTCGCCACCATGATATTTCTCGGCATTGCGACCGGATTTCTTGTGTTTTTCTTCCAATCCATGCTGCAGGCCTTCGGCGTGTCGCAAAAGATTCCCGCAGGCCTTGCCGCCTGGACCCCCGCCCTTGTCAGCTTGCTACTCGGCACCACGGCGCTTCTGCATCTGGAAGACGGCTAAATGTGTAAAAAAGATATCACACAAAAACAAATAATTAACGATTGCGTAATTTTAAAGAGTTACAGTATAACAGGTAGTTACTAAGTGGGTTCATAACTATGTCAAAAAATGCATTTAGAGTAATTTCCACGGCCTTGCTGCTGTCTCTCGCCTTAAGCGTCGGCGGATGCGCAAAAGCGCAAAAACCGCCCGTTACCGCGACGTATCTATCTCAGCAAGTCGCCGATCCGCTCGAGCCCATGAACAGGGCCATATTCGGTTTCAACGACGTTGTCGATCAGGCGTTGATCGAACCGCTGGCCAAAGGCTACGTCGCCCTGCTACCACAGTTTATGCGCGATGCTGTCCGGAATTTTATGCGCAACCTGCAGGCACCGGTCGATGTCGCCAATGATTTGCTGCAAGGCCGTTTCAACAATGCCGGCGTGGCGACGGCGCGCTTCGTCATCAACAGCACGGTAGGCATCGCCGGCCTTGTCGATGTCGCTGCAAAGAAGGACTTGAAATATAAGGACGAGGATTTCGGACAAACGCTGGCCTCCTGGGGCGTTGGCAACGGCTTTTACCTCGTCCTGCCGATTATCGGCCCCTCGACCTTGCGCGACGCCACCGGCACGTTTGCTGACGCTTATGCCGATCCGGTACGCATGTGGTCCTATAACACCCACCGATACTGGGTTTACTATACGCGTGAAGCCATACAAGGGCTTGATACGCGTTCGCGCCTGCTCAAACCGGTCGACGATATGCGTAAGAACAGCCTAGACTACTACGCCGCCGCGCGCAGCGCCTACATCCAGCACCGCAACGCGGTTATCCGCACCAATGCCCCTGCGGCCACAGCCCCCGCCAGCGCCCCGGAACAGGGTCTCGGCAGCGACCACCCCTGACGAACAAATGACATTGCCAGTACAGAAGGACTGACCACTGTGATAAAAACCCTCTCCGGATGCTCCCTGCTTGTTGCCGCTTTCTGCACGGCCTTCCTGTCTTTTTCCGTCCCCGCCGCTGCCACCGTACAGATCGTCTCACCGACGGAATTCGTCCAGCATTTGGGCGACACGGCGCTGATGTCGCTCACCAGCAAACACCTCTCCCGCAAGACCCGCGAAGAGCGCGTGCGCAAAATACTGGAAGACAACTTCGACGTCACGGCCATCGGCCGCTTCGCCATCGGCCCCTACTGGCGCACGGCGACGGACGCCCAGCGCGCCGATTACATGAAGCTTTTTGAAGACCTGATCGTGGAAACCTATACCAACCGCTTCGAAGCCTATTCCGGCCAGACGCTGAAGGTTTCGGGCGCGCGCGCCTCCGGACGGGATGATTACATCGTCGAGAGCCGCGTCATCCAGAAGGACGCCGCGCCCATCGGCCTGGAATGGCGCGTGCGCAAGGAAGACGGCCACCTGCGCATCGTCGACGTCATCGTGGCGGGCGTCAGCATGAGCTTCACCCAGCGTGCGGACTTCATGTCCGTCATCCAGAACGAGGGTGGACTCAACGGGCTGATCGCGTCCTTGCAAAAACGCCACGAAGAATCGCAGCGCAACGGCGGCTGACGGCAGCGGCCGCGCAAAACGCGCGGCGACGCACGCTCCTTTTCTTACATCCGGTTTGCGAAGTTGACTGATTTCATCAGGGAATCGAGCGTCGTCAGACCCGACAGAACCTTGGCCACGCCGTCGTCGGCCATATTTTTGAAGCCGTTTTTGTAAGCGGCGGCTTTTATCTCCGCTATCGGACGGTCCGCCGCAATCAGCTCTTCAAGAACCTCATCGACATATAAAATCTCGTGAACGCCCACCCGCCCCTTATAGCCGGTGCCGCTGCACGTCACGCATCCCTCACCCCTATACAGCGTCGGCGGCTTGGAAGGATCCATCGCAAGGAGTCGGCACTCTTCGGGAGATGCCTTATATTCCGTCTTGCAATTGGTGCAGATGCGCCTGACCAGACGCTGCGCGAAACTGGCGATCAAAGCGCCTGCCAGCATCGCCGGCTTCAGTTTAAGGTCCACCATACGGGGGATAGTGCCGAAGCTGTCGTTTGTGTGCAGAGAACTGAAAACCTGGTGGCCGGTCATGGCCGCCTTGAGCGCCTGCTCAGCCGTCACTTCATCGCGGATTTCGCCGACGAAGATGATGTCCGGATCCTGACGCAGCAGGGCCTTGATGCCGTCGGCGAAGGTAAAGCCGCCACCCTCGCGCACGTGCGCCTGACGAATGCCTTTCAGGGAATATTCCACCGGATCTTCCAACGTCTGGATATTGACG